>NZ_JAFCLR010000076.1:0-15750 GCF_018131065.1 Bradyrhizobium sp. AUGA SZCCT0431
CCAGCCAGCATGTTGAATCAGAGACGCTCTGATTTGGGAATCCCTAATCGAATCAACCTAACCTCATCCCGCTCTAGAGCGAGAGGATGAATCGAAGAGAAATCATCACGCTCTAGGCAGCACGACTATTGGCTACGCGTATTCCGGGCCGAGGCTTCCGTTTTCGCGGCGATCGATTCAAGCAGCCAGCTCTTGAACGAGAGCATCGCAGATGATGGTCGCCGTGAGTGCAGCGACGTTATCCAGTAGTCGCCGAGCGTTACTTCGGTCTTGAACGGACGTACCAGCCGCCGCTCACGGACCTCGTCCCGAAACATCTCCGCCGGCAGCAACGCAACGCCGGCACCTCGCGCTGCAACGCTGGCGATCGTAATCGATGAATCGAACACCATTCCCTTGATGACGGGACTGAGCAGTCCCGCCGCGGCAAACCAGCGCGACCATTCATCCTGCCGATAGGAACGCAGCAGCACCTCGCGTTTGAGATCGGCCGGCCTTTTCAGCCGGCGGGCCACTGCCGGCGCGCAGAACGGAGTAAGCGGCGCCGCCATCAGGTGGATCGCCTCCGTACCGTGCCAGAGGCCGTCGCCAAACCTGATGGCGTAATCGAGACCTTCGCCCGCTATGTCGACGCGATTGTTGTTGACGAACAGGCGCAAGTCGATCCGCGGATACGCCTTCTTGAAACTGTCGAGCCGCGGCAGCAGCCAACCCGACGCGAAGGTGCCGACCACGCCGATCGTGATGACGTCCTGGTAGCGACCGTCTTCAAAACGATTGAGCGCTTCGTTGAGGCGCCCGAAGGCTTCGACGATGCTGGGCAGCAGTAACTGTCCTTCGTCGGTCAGCGCGACGCCGCGCGGAAGCCTGCGAAACAGCTGCGCGCCGAGCCTGTCCTCCAGCGTTTTCACCTGCTGGCTGACGGCGGCCTGCGTTACGCGGAGTTCAAGGCCGGCACGGGTGAAACTCAGGTGGCGCGCCGTCGCCTCAAAGGCCCGCAGCGCGTTCAGCGGAAGGTGTGAAAGCTTCGTCCTGCGGCGCATGGCTCGTCCCTAGTTTTTCTAATGCCTGCGTTCAAAACTGATCGTTTGTCAAGACAGCGCCTTCTGGGCACGTTCCTGCCCGCAACCCGGAGGGATTCACAGTGATCAGCAGGAGACGGTTTCATCTTGGTTTCGGCGCAGCATTGATAGCCGCTGATTTGAGCGGCTTGCCAGGAGCGGCCCGCGCAGCGATCGCCGATCAACGGCTGATCGACGAGATCAGGCGTCTGGAGCGCGAGAGCGGTGGCCGACTTGGTGTCTGCGTGCTGGAAACCGCAACGGGTGCGCGTCATGTCCACCGGGGCGACGAGCGTTTCCCGATGTGCAGCACGTTCAAGGCGCTGGCGGCCGCGGCGGTGCTGGCGCGGGTAGATGCCGGGAAGGAGCAATTGACGCGGCGCATAACCTTCGACGCATCCGCGATCGTGGTGAATTCACCGGTGACCGAGAAACACGTCGGGAGCGACGGCATGACGCTCGCTGAAATCTGCGACGCGGCGATGACACGGAGCGACAACACTGCCGGCAACCTGCTGCTCGCCAGCATCGGCGGACCTGCTGGGCTGACCGCCTTCGCGCGCGGGCTCGGCGATCAGGTCACGCGGCTCGACCGGGATGAACCTTCGCTCAACCAGGCTTTACCGGACGATCCCCGCGATACCACGACACCGAATGCGATGGCCTCGAATTTCGAGAAACTCGTCCTTGGGACCGGTGCGCTGTCGGCGGCGTCGCGCGAGCAACTGACGGCATGGCTGGTCGCCAACAAGACCGGCGACACCCGATTGCGCGCGGGGTTTGCGAAAGGCTGGCGTGTCGGTGACAAGACCGGTGCCGGAGACCACGGCACGAACAATCATGTTGCCGTGGTGTGGCCTCCCGACGGCGCCCCTGTCATCGTCGCGGCTTATCTGACCGGCGCCACCGTTCCCAGCGCGCAACAAAACGCCACCATCGCCTCGATCGCGCGCGCAGTCGCGGCGATGAGACCGGGCTAGGTGCGGAATGCGGGCAAAGCTCTCGGCGGCAACGACCGGCGCGCTATCGATAGCCGTCGTCGCATGCCTGGTGTTTCCGGGTTCGCTTTCATCGCTTGCGTCGAACGGGATGTTCACCAGGCGTCCCGCATTCTCGGAAGCGGACCAGCCTGCGCGGAGGGCAGCAGAGTGCAGGGAGGTGAGGCCGATGGCGAATGGCCTTCCCGAACGCGACGACCGGATCGATCTTTCCGTGGTGGGCAGTCTCACGGCGGTGAAGACAGATGGAGCGTTGTGGTATCTCGTGCTGTGTTCTCCGCCCGATGTCCGGGTCATGTGCGTGACCTATCAGTCAAATGGCATGGAGACCGGTGACAGGATCATCGTGAAAGGCGGATACCAACGACGCGATGACGATCACGTCCTCCTGGATCCTTGTTTGGCGAGCCGGCCGGCGCCATGATCTCCTGCCTGAGTGCGGTTTCGAATGTGCCGTTTTGGTGCAATTTCCCGAGCGCGCCACGAGGCGGTAGTGAAAGCGTGAACGCTGTCTGTGATTCAGTTCACATCGGCGTGGCGGGCTTCACGCTAAGGCACAGACGGGGTGGACTTCTCCTAACGGAGGTTTCCCATGAACCGTTTGATGATCTCTGGATTCATTGCAGTCGCGCTGCTTGCCGCTACCATCACCATGTTGCCGTCGCATTCGCTTTGGGGCCATCGCGTCACCGGGACAACCGGTCTGGCGTCATCGCAGCAGCGCCAAGCCTCAACGATCGCGAACAAACTTCCGATCGAGGAGTTCGAGGATATGTCGCTGGTCTTCTCGCACCCGCCCAAGCGCTGAAGCGCGGGCGGCGACGGGAGTCAACCGCTCTTCTTCTGCCGCGTGCTGGCGATCAGCACCAGCAGGAACGAGGCCGCCGTCATCAGCGTGCTGATCGCGGCGATCGTCGGGTCGATCTCGTCGCGCAGCGCGGTGAACATCCGTTTTGTCAGCGGCTGGTACTGGCCGCCTGATATGAACAGGCCGACCACCGTCTCGTCCATCGCCGAGATGAAGGCGAAGATGGCGCCCGTCAGCACGCTGGCCTTGATCTGCGGCAGCGTGACGGCGAAGAAACTGCGCAGGCGGTTCATGCCGAGGCTGCGCGCCACCATCTCCTGCGCCGGGTCGAAGCTCTGCAGGCCCGCCACCACTGAGGTGATGACATAGGGCAGGCCGAGCATGACATTGGCCAGCACCAGTCCCGACATCGTCGCGACCAGCCCGACCTTGGCATAGACGAAGAAGATGCCGACCGCGGTGATGATGATCGGCACCACCAGTGGCAGCATCAGCATCATGTGGACGATGCGCATGAGGCGCATTTTCGAATTGCTGATGGCGTAGGCGGCGGCGACGCCGAGCGGCGTTGCAATCAGGACGGTGAGGGCGGCCACCGCGAAAGTGACGCGGGTCGCCTGCATCCAGGCGGCATTGCCGATATACTCCTCATACCAGCGCAGCGACAGCGCCGGCGGCGGGAAGGTCAGGAAGCGGGTGCTCGAAAACGACATCGGCACGATGATCAGCACCGGCAGGATCAGATACAGCAGCACCAGCGCGCAGAACACGACGAAGGCGATGCGGGGGAGCGAGAACGTTTTCATTTTTGCCCCAAGATGCGGTCGAGCGGAATGAACCGGCCGACGATGAGGAAAATGACGAGAACGCTGAGCAGCAGCACCACGCCGACGGCGCTTGCGGCGCCCCATTGGTCATAGAGCTCGACATTGCGGCTGACCAGCAGCGACACCATCACGGTACGGCCGCCGCCGAGCAGTTCGGGCGTGATGTAGAAGCCGAGGCACAGCACGAACACCAGCGTGGTGCCCGCGAGCACGCCGGGCAGCGACAGCGGCAGGAAGATCCGCCAGAACGTATGCGAAGGACTGCCGCCCAGGCTGGCGCCCGCCTGCATCAAATCGTGCGGGATCTTCTGCATGGTGGCGTAGAGCGGCAGCACCATGAACGGCAGCAGGATATGCACGGTCGCCACCACAGTGCCGAAGGTGTTGTGCACCAGCGCCAGCGGCTCGTCGATAATCCCCAAATATTGCAGGAACTGGTTGATTACCCCGGTCCGCTGCAGCAGCGCCAGCCAGGCATAGGCCCGCACCAGCACGCTGGTCCAGAACGGCAGGATCACCAGCGCGAGAATCAATACGCTCCATCCCTTCGGCACCACGCTGGCGGCGTAGGCGATGGGATAGCCGAGCAGCAGCGCCAGCAGCGTCACCAGCAGGCTGATCTGGAAGGTCAGCGAGAAGCTGCGCCAGTAGATGGCTTCGCTGAAGATGCGGCGGTAGTTCTCCAGCGTGAAGCCGTCATGATAGATCGATTGCCAGGCGAGCCAGCCTACCGGGAGCACGATCAGGAGCAGGATCACCAGCAGCGCCGGCGAGGCCAATGCCAGCATCAGGCCCTGTTCGCGGCGATGGTGACGCAACGAGAGGTCTGGTGTGGAGTGGGTCAATGCGGTTTTCCTGTCATTGCCGGATGGCTGGAGCGGGGTGCGCCGGCCGAACCCCGCTCCGGATTATTTTCGCCTATTTCTGCACGAACGAGACCCAGCGCTTCTCGGCGGCTTCGCCGTCCGGCGACGCCCACCAGGCGTAGGACATCAGCGCCTGCTTCTTGGCATTGTCAGGCGCGCTTGGCAGCTGCGCGACGCGCTCCGGCTTGACCACGCCGGTATCGAACGCCTTCGGGTTCGCCGGGCCGTAATCGATGTGCAGCGGCAGATTGGCCTGATGGACGGGATCGACGGCCTCGTTGAGGAACTTGACCGCCGTCGCCAGATTCGGTGCGCCCTTGAGGATGCAGAGCGAGGTGCTCTGCAGGATGCCCTGATTATAGGTATAGGCGACCTTGGCGCCTTCCTTGGTCAGCGCGCTGACGCGACCGTTCCAGGCCATCACCATGTCGACCTCGCCGTCGTTCAGGAGCTGCGCGGATTGCGCGCCCGAGGTCCACCACACCGTGATGTTGGGCTTGATCTCCTCGAGCTTCTTGAAGGCGCGGTCGACGTCGAGCGGATAGAGCTTGTCGGGCGCGACGCCGTCGGCCATCAGCGCTGCTTCCAGCGTCGCGATCGGGTGGTTGCGCAGCGCGCGGCGGCCGGGGAATTTCTTCACGTCCCAGAAGTCGGCCCAGCTATTCGGCGTGGCGCCTTCCGGGTATTTCTTCTGGCTGTAGGCCAGAACGCTGGAATAGAACTCGTATGCTACCGAATAGGCGTTGCGATAGGCTTCCGGCATCGCGGCCGCGTTGGGGAGCTTTGAGAAATCGAGCTTTTCGATCAGCCCCTGTTCGCCGCCGCGCAGGCAATAGCCGGTCGGCACGTCAACCACGTCCCAGATCGGCTTGCCGCTGGCGACCTGCGATTTGATCACCGGCCAGGCGTCGGGAATGCTGTCCTGGTTGATGGTGATGCCGAGCTTCTTGGCCGAGGGATCGAGGATCGCAACCGTCTGCGCCTTCTGATAGGCGCCGCCCTGCGACACGAAGGTGATCTGCTCGGCGGCGTTGGCCGCGATGCTGGTTGACGCGAAGAGCCCGAGCGCTGCGCCGAACAACGCGCATCGTAGTCCTGTGTTGGATGCAACTGCCATCTTCCGTTTCCTCCTGTTATGACCGGGCTTAGTCCTTGCTATTGCCCGATCGCGTCCAAAAACTGATACCAGCCGGCCACCATTCGGACGGCCGGTTCGCGCAGCGGATAAAATGGAATGACCTTGAGGCGGCTGGCATCGAGCAGGCCGACGTCCGGATGCTCGCCGCGCACGAAAGCCGCGAGGTAACGCCCCATCAGGCTGGACATCGCGACGCCGGCGCCGTTGTAGCCCATCGAGAACAGGGTGTGGTCGTCGAGCCGGCCGATATGCGGCATGGAATCCAGCGTCATGCCAACCAGGCCCGACCATTTGAACCCCAGCGGCGTGTCGTTCAGTTCCGGGAAGATGCCGACCATGGCCTTGCGCAGCGCGTCGAAGGCAGCTTCCGAATCCTGTTTGCCGAAGGCGCCGCGGCCGCCGAAGATCACGCGATCGTCGACCATGCGGAACCAGCGCATCATGCGCTTGGTCTCGGTATAGGTTCGCCCCGTCGGCATCAGGCTGCCCGCCAGATTATGCGGCAGCCGGTCTGTGGCGATGATGGCGCTGCGGAACGGCACCAGGGTATGCTGCATATGGCGCGTCGCGTCGGTCAGGTCGGAATAGCTGTTGGTGGCGATGATGACCTGCCGCGCGCGCACCGCGCCTTGCGGTGTCTCGACAATGGAGAGCCCGTTCTCGCGCCGTATCCGCAGCGCCGGGCTTTCCTGATAGATCGCGACACCCCGCGCCGCGAGCCCTTCGGCGAGGCCATGCAGATAATTCAGCGGATGGATGCCGCCGGAGCCCGGATTGAGCACACCGCCGACGAACGCCTGCGAACCGGTTTCCTCGCGCACCTCGTGGGCGTCGAGGATCCGGACATCGGCATCGCCCATCTCGCGCCTCATCCATTCGGCTTCGTCGATCGCAGCTTTCAGCGTCGCATGGTTATGCGCGGCCTTGACCTGTCCGGTCCGCGTCAGCCGTGCGGCGGTGATGCCGAATTCCGAAACCAGTTCCTCAACGATCTCGGTCGATTCATACGCGATCTCGTACATGCGCTTGGCCATCGCGCGGCCATGGGCCGCATCGATGCCGCGGAACGACTGCCGGAATTTTGCGGTGATGACGCCGCCATTGCGGCCGCTGGCGCCCCAGCCGGGACGGTTGGCTTCGAGCACGACCGGCACGAGGCCACTCTTGGCGATATGATGCGCGGCGGAGAGTCCGGTATAGCCGGCGCCGATGATGACGACGTCAGCCTGAAGCTCGCCTGACAGCACGGGAAAGGTCCGCAACGGCGTCGCCGTGCTCGCCCAGAGCGAGTTCGCCGATGCCATTGGGGTCCAGACTTGTGCCATCGCCGCGCGCCCCTCAGTGCCCGACCGCCGCGTCGGCGAAGGCTTTCATGGTGGCGAAATGAAAATCGGGCTTGGTCAGCACAGGCACTTCGGGCGTACCGCCGAATCCCGCCATGCCCTGGCGGCGTTCGATCCAGCACACTTTATAGCCGAGTTTTCGCGCGATCCCGATGTCGTGGTGCTGGCTCTGCGCCACATGCAGGATATCGGACTGCTTGTAGCCGAACGCCGATTGCCGTCCCTTGTTGTAGGCGAAGAATTCCGGGTTCGGCTTGGCGACGCCGGTCTCATCGGCGCAGACGCTGTCATCGAAAGGGTCGCCAAGTGCGTGGGCGTAGCAGGACAGCGCGACGCGATCGGCATTGGTCATCGCCACCAGCCGGAATTTGGTGCGCAGGCGCTTCAGCGCCTCGACCGAATCCGAAAACGGCTGCCAGCGCAGCACCGCCAGCTGGAAGGAATCGCAGGCCGCATCATCGGCCGGCAGCCCGAGCTCTTTTGCAAGATAGCGGTAGACGTCGAACATCACTTCGCTGGAGCGCTCCGGATGCGTATCGCGGCCGCGCTTGTAGGAGGTAAAGATCTTGTCGTCGCTGAGCTCGGCGGCGCTCCTTCCGGATATCTTGCGGACGGCGTCGAGCACGCCGGTTTCGAAGTCGATCAGGGTGCCGACGACATCGAAAGTGAGAACCTTGAAATTGCTGAACGACATGGGCGTTTCTTCTCTGGTGTTGGAACTGCGTTGGTGGTGGACGTTCATTCCGGTGCTTTCGGCACGATGATCGTGTCCTCCGGGTGAAGGGTTACGGTGAGGGGGCCGCCGACGGGCGGTATGCGGCGATAGGCTTCGTGATGGCTCGGCTGGCGCAGGCTCAGCGCGGTGCCGTCCGGCAGGGCGATAAAAATGCGCAGGCTTTCGCCCTGGTAGACGACGTCGGTGACGGTGCCGGTCAGCCGGTTGAGCGCGGCATTATCAGCGCCGTCGTCGATCAGGAGTTTTTCGCTGTGCACCGCCAGCATCAACGCATTGCCGTTCGGGATCGCCCTCGCGCTGCGCAAGATGGAGGGGCCCAGCGCAACGCTGCCGGCATCGATGCGGCGGACCGGCAACAGGCTCGCCTCGCCGATGAAACTCGCGACAAAGGAATCCGCGGGATGATCGTGCAGCCGCTCGGGCTGGTCGATCTGGATCAGGCGGCCGTCTTTCAGAATCGCTACGCGGTCGCTCATGGTCAGCGCTTCGCGCTGGTCGTGGGTGACGTAGATGATGGTGGCGCCGATACGCTTGTGGAGCTGGCGCAGTTCGATCTGCATCGATTCCCGCAACTGCTTGTCGAGCGCGGAAAGCGGCTCGTCCATCAGGATCAAACGCGGCTCGAAGATCATCGCGCGTGCCAGGGCCACGCGCTGGCGCTGGCCGCCGGAGAGTTGCGCCACGCCGCGTTCCTCGTAGCCGGCGAGGCCGACCATCGCCAGCGCGCCGCGCACCTTCGCGGGCCAATCGGCCTTCGGCAGCCGCCGCGCGCGCAGCGGGAAGGCGACGTTCTCGCCGACGCTCATATGCGGAAACAGCGCGTAGTTCTGGAACACGACGCCGATGTTGCGCTTGTGCGGCGGCTCCAGCGTGACGTCGCGCTCGCCGAAATGGATCGAACCTGACGTGGGCTGGATGAAGCCGCCGAGCAGGCCGAGCAGGGTGGTCTTGCCGGATCCGGATGGCCCGAGCAGCGAGACGAACTCGCGCGGCGCGACGTTGAGCGTGACATTGTCGAGCGCCACGACAGCACCATAGTGCTTGCTCGCGGATTTGATTTCGACGCTTTCGCCACCGCTGCCCAATGAATGACCTTCCTGTTGCGCTTCGCCGGTAGCCGCGCCAACGCGGATCCCGGCGCCCTTGCCTCGTCGCAAGGGGTTGAACTGGCATGATCTCAATTTATAGGCGGACGCTTCCCGCGCGACAGGGGCAATCTCCCCCAGCAGTTTGCTCGGAATGCTCCGCTTCCCGGCAGGCCTCCTTGATCGGCAAGGCAATCAAAATTAGGGCGGCCGGGCAATTGCCAAATTATCACTTGCGTCATAATCTGAAGTTATGCCTGAGCTTCGCCGGATGCTGCCTTCCAGCAATGCGCTGTTCGTCTTCGACGCCGCCGCGCGCAACGGCAGCTTCACGGCGGCGGCGGCCGAGTTGAACGTGACCCAGCCGGCGGTGAGCCGCATGCTGGGGCGGTTCGAGGAATATCTCGGGGTCCGCCTGTTCGACCGCACTGCCGGCGGCGCTGTCCTGACCGAGGAGGGCGAGCTGCTTTATCGGCGCGTAACGGACGGTTTTCGCAGCATCGAGAGCGGCCTGGTCGAGATCGAGCGGCGGCGCCGGGGCACCGAAACCGTCACGCTCTCGGTCTCCTCCGCTTTCACCAACCATTGGCTGATGCCGCGCATCGACAAGCTGCAGCGCGCGTTTCCGAATGTCGACCTCCGGTTCCAGTTGATCTCGGGCTCGCTGCGCGGCGCCGTCGAGAACGTCGACGTCGGCATGCGGTTTCGCGATCAGGACGACCCCGAGACCAACGGCGCCCTGGTCATGAAGGAAGTCATGCTGCCGATCTGCAGCCCCGGCTACCGGGACACGAATGTTTCGCGCAAGCCGGCCGAAGGGCGCACCATCATCAAACTCGCCGACACGCCCGAGGACTGGGTGCTGCAGTATCCGGGCGCGCTCACCGGCGCATCAGGTCCCGCCAAGGCGCTGAGCTTCTCGGATTACGCGGTCGTGGTGCAGGCGGCGCTGCTCGGGCAGGGCGTGACGCTCGGCTGGATCACCGTCGTCGCGCATTGGCTGCTGACCGGTGCGCTGGTGCCGGCGTCCGCAAAACTCGTCAGCACGCGCCGGGTCTGCGAACTCGTCACCCCGCGCAACCGGCCGATCCGCCCCGTCGCGGTCGAGATCAGGGACTGGATCATCGCGCAAATGCGCAGCGACATCGTGGCGATCGACAAGCTTTACCCGCGCCTGAAACTGATGGCGGCGAGCTATTGATTTGGCCGGCCCTCAGAATGTCGGCGGCGTGCAGGCGCTGATCACTTCGCACGGCTTGGCGCCGACGCAGCGAAACCGATGCGGCCGACGGCTCTCGAAATAATAGGCGTCACCGGGCCCGAGGATGCGGCGTTCACTGTCCACCGTCACTTCCAGCCGGCCCGAGAGAACGATGCCGCCTTCCTCGCCATCGTGCACCAGCGGAATGCGTCCGGTGTCGCCGCCGGGCTCGTAGCGCTCTTTCAGGATCTGCAAGCTCCGGCCGAACAGATTGTCGCCGACCTGGCGAAAGGAAATCTTGCCCTTGCCGATCTCGCTCAATTCGTCGGAGCGGTAAAACGCCGTGCGCGGCTGGTCGGGTTCGAGGGCGAAGAATTCAGCCATTCCCATCGGGATGCCGTCGAGGATGCGCTTCAGCGCGCCGACGGACGGGTTCATCTGGTTGGATTCGATCAGCGAGATCGTCGAGTTGGTCACCCCCGAACGCTTGGCAAGTTCACGCTGCGATATCTTGTTGCGGGCGCGGACGAAGCGTAATCGTTCGCCGACATCTATGCTCATCAAAGCCTCGAGGGGTTGGTTTGGGGTGTTGAGTGTGTTGCGGATCGAACGAATGCTACCCAACGTCCCCAGCAAATTCAATGGCTTGGATGGTATCAGAAAAGGACTTGCTGCACATCATCAACATGATGTCCGGTAGGGAAACCGCACAGGAGCGCCCCATGACGATTCACCAGATTCCCAACACCGTGAAGCTCGAATCGTTCTGGATGCCGTTCACGGCCAACCGGCAGTTCAAGGCCGAGCCGCGGCTGTTCGCCTCCGCCTCGGGCATGCATTACACCACCATCGACGGCCGCAAGGTGATCGACGGCTCCGCGGGCCTCTGGTGCGTCAACGCCGGCCATGGCCGCAAGGAGATCGCCGCCGCCGTCGAGCGCCAGCTGATGAACCTCGATTTTGCGCCCTCGTTCAATATGGGCCATCCGCTCGCGTTCGACTTCGCCGAGCGCCTCGCCGCGATCGCGCCTGATGGCCTTGATCGTATCTTCTTCACCAATTCCGGCTCTGAATCGGTCGATACCGCGCTGAAGATCGCGCTGGCCTATCAGCGCGCGGCCGGCCAACCGACGCGTACGCGCCTGATCGGCCGCGAGCGCGGCTACCACGGCGTCGGGTTCGGCGGCATGTCGGTCGGCGGCATGGTGAACAACCGCCGCGCCTTCGCGACCCATCTGCCGGGTGTCGACCATATCAGCCACACCCATGATCTTGCCCGCAACGCTTTCGCCAAGGGTCAGCCGGAGCACGGCGCCGAACTCGCCGACGATGTCGAACGGCTGGTGGCGCTGCATGGCGCCGAGACCATTGCCGCCGTCATCGTCGAGCCGGTGCCTGGCTCGACCGCGGTGCTGCCGCCGCCGAAGAACTACCTGCAGCGGCTGCGCACCCTGTGCGACAAGCACGGCATCCTGCTGATCTTCGACGAAGTCATCACCGGCTTCGGCCGCCTCGGCGCCCCATTCGCCGCCAATTATTTCGGCGTCACGCCGGACATGATGACGACCGCCAAGGGCATCACCAACGGCACCGTTCCCTGCGGCGCGGTGTTCGCCAGCCGCAAGATTCACGACACGCTGATGACGGGCCCGCAGGCCCAGATCGAGCTGTTCCACGGCTACACCTATTCGGCGCATCCGGTGGCCTGCGCGGCCGGTATCGCGACGCTCGATATCTACAAGGACGAGGGGCTGCTGACGCGCGGCGCCTCGATGGCCGATTACTGGCAGGACGGCCTGCATTCGCTCAAGGGCCTGCCGAACATGATCGACATCCGCAATGTCGGCCTGATGGGCGCCATCGAGGTCGCGCCGCGCAAGGACGCGCCGGGCGCGCGCGGTTATGATTTGATGGTCGATTGCTTCAACAACGGTCTTTATCTGCGGCAGAGCGGCGACTCCCTTGCGGTGTCACCGCCGCTGATCGTGGAGAAGAGCCACATCGACGAAATGGTCTCGATCCTCGGCGACGCGATCAAGCGCGTGGCCTGATCCTTGCTCTAACTGCGGCATCGAATATCGTGCGGTGATCGAACGATGCCGCGGCAGAAGCATGAGGGATCGTGAAAGTTCTGATTCTCGGCAGTGGCGTCATCGGCGTCACGTCAGCCTATTATCTCGCCAAAGCCGGCCACGAGGTGACGGTCGTCGACCGTCAGCCGAAACCTGCGCTGGAGACCAGTTTTGCCAATGCCGGCGAAGTATCGCCCGGCTATTCCTCGCCATGGGCGGGGCCGGGCGTGCCGGTCAAGGCGATCAAATGGCTTCTGATGAAGCACGGTCCGCTGGTGATCCGGCCGAAGGTCGATCCCGTGATGTGGATCTGGCTGCTGAAGATGCTGCGCAACTGCACGTCGGAGCGCTACGCGGTCAACAAGCGGCGGATGATTCCGATCGCCGAATACAGCCGCGATGCCTTGCGCGCGTTGCGCAGCGAGATCGGCATTCGCTATGACGAACGCGAGCGCGGCACGCTGCAGCTGTTCCGCTACGCGGCACAGCTCGACGGCACCGCCGACGATATCGCCGTACTTAAACAAAACGGCGTGCCTTATGAAGTGCTCGACCGCGCCGGCTGCATTGCCGCGGAGCCGGCGCTAGCGAAGGTTTCGGACAAGATCGCCGGCGGGCTTCGCCTGCCGCAGGACGAGACCGGCGATTGCCACATGTTCACGCAGGCGCTCGCGCTCGAGGCCGAAAAGCTCGGCGTGCGCTTTGCCTTCAATGTCGGCATCGACGGGTTGATCGCGGATGCGTCACGCATATCAGGCGTCGCCACCTCCAACGGGGTGTTGCAGGCCGATGCCTATGTCGTCGCACTCGGCAGCTGGTCGCCGCGGCTGCTGCGGCCGGTCGGCATTTCGCTGCCGGTCTATCCCGTAAAAGGCTATTCGATCACGGTGCCGATATCGGATCCCGACGGCGCACCGGTATCGACCGTGATGGACGAAAGCTACAAGGTCGCGATCACGCGGCTCGGTGATCGAATCCGTGTCGGCGGCACCGCGGAAATTTCGGGGTACTCCGACAGGCTGTATTCGGCGCGGCGCGCGACGCTGGATCATTCGCTGACCGAGCTGTTTCCGCGCGGCGGCGACATCGGCAAGGCGACCTTCTGGAGCGGGCTGCGGCCGATGACTCCCGACGGTCCGCCGGTAATCGGCCCGACGCGCTATTCCAATCTCCATCTCAACACCGGACACGGCACGCTCGGCTGGACCATGGCGTGCGGTTCGGGGAGGGTGCTCGCGGACATGCTCTCGGGCCGCAAGCCTGATATCGATGTGAAAGAGCTGGCGCTTAGCCGATACGATCATCGGTTTGGCTGAAGGGCGGAACGGTACACCCTTCGCCGTCATTGCGAGGAGCGTAGCGACGACTTGTCCGCCGAAGCTCAACGAGCGAAGGCGGAGGCAATCCATTCCTCCGCTTGCGGCGCTATGGATTGCTTCGCGGAGCCTGTCATCGGGCGCGCGTTCGCGCGACCCGGTGGCTCGCAATGACGACGGGAAAAACCGCCCTTAGCGCGTAGCCCGCATGAGCGCAGCGACATGCCGGGGCCGTGTGGGGAAATAGGGATATCGCTCTGCTCATTCGGGTTACTGGAACCTTATACGGCGCAGCGGGTTCTGATACTCAGGCCCAATCTGCTACTTGCGCAGCGTGGTGCCAGGAGTACTCTGCGGAGCGCCGCCGTCGAGGGAGGAGTTTTCCCGTGATGGAGCCCACTACCAGGGTAGGCAATCGACTGTTAGCTGCGTTGCCGGCGGCAGATTTTGATTTGCTCGCGCCTCACCTCCGCAAAGTGTCGCTTGAAGGCGACGCAGTGCTGGTTCGATCGGGAGACCTGGTTGAACAGATCTATTTCCCCCTCAGCGGGACGATAGCGTTCATCATGGACATGCCAAACGGACAAACGGTGGCCACCGCGGTCGTCGGGAATGAGGGCGCCGTGGGCATCCTGTCCGCGCTTGGACCTTCCCGCTCTCCGATGACGGCGGTCGTCCGCGTGGCCGGAACCTCGCTGCAAATTTCTCCGGCAAGATTTGAGGAGGCCCTCAGCCGCAGTGCCGCCATCAGAGACGCGGTCCAGATCTACACCCGGGTGCTATTGGCGCAATTCCAGCATGTTGCCGCCTGCAATGCGCTGCACTCGGTCGAGGCCCGCTTGGCCCGGTGGTTGCTCCACATCCACGATCGCGTCGACGGTGATTTCCTGCCGTTGACGCAAGAGGCGCTTTCGGAGCTGCTTGGCGTACGTCGAACGACCGTGACGCATGTCGTGCACAAGCTGCGGACGTCGCGTGCTATCCGGTCCAATCGGCGGGGCCTGATCGAGATTGACAGGCCGCGGCTCGAAGCCGCGGCATGCGAGTGCTACGACGTCATGCGCCGTCGAATCGATCATATCGTTTCGCCTGAAGGAATGAAGCCTCACATCCCTCCGGTACATAAAATCCTCCGCGCGCCAGATCCGCTTTTGGCCAAGGTGGATGTCGCGCAGCGGCACCCGCGAACGCATGGGACTAGCCCGCGGCCAAGAGGCCATTGATCTCCGCCGTCTCGCTTGGCTCGTAAACCCAGGCTTCCTTGGCGAACCATTCGTGATTGGCTTTGCAGAGTGAGCAGAAGGTGCGCGCGAAGAACACCACGCTGCATCGAAATTTTTCCCGATCCGCTTTGATACCCGTCGGGATCTCGCGTCCCGTTTGAGGGCACTTGATCATGACAATACCCATCTTGTTTCTCCCTGTTACGCTGTTGTGTCGCAGCAACGTGCCCGTTCGCCATCGGCTGGACGCACCTCTTCTCACCGAAGGCGCTTGTTCCAGTCGATCCCGGCGGCCTGGGAAGTTCGATTTCAGGAGGCTTTCTGCAGGACCCTGGTGAGGCCCTTCTTGATCGGCTCGGCCGTCTCGGTCGCGACTTTCTGGGCGAGCTGCCAAAGTTCCTTGTTCTGCGCGGACGTGGCTTCGAAGTTCTTGCGGCTCTGCGTGGCTGACAGCTGCACGATTTCCGACAGCGACTTCGTGTCCGTGAGTTTGGAGAGAAAATCGAAGGCGGAGTTGGTGTTGGCGCCCGCGATCTCGATGACCTTGATCCCGTAGTCTGCGGCGGTCTTTGCGTGGGTCGAATAGGTTTCGCTGAGAATGTCGACTATCTCTCCCGAGGCAGCCTGTAACTTCTCGTAGTTGTTCTTTGTCCGCGACATGCTCTGCTCGGCGATCCCGCGGAAAATTCCCGGCATCGTGAAAAGCGAACCGTCAAAGTTTTGCTTTTCGTTCGTTCCCACCTTCGTATTCGGCGTATCGGTGTTCGCTTTGGCTTTAGTATCGGCCTTTCCCACGGGTTTTCATCCTTTCAAGTCGTCACCAGCAATCGGATTGGCGCTTGGAGCTTCCGAGGCAGCTTCCTGAAGGTGCTGCCGGGATATCCGCCTCGCGCCTGCCTGAACAAGATATGGCTGATTGACGTCGGGGCTTCGGTTCGCTTTCTGACTCTCACGTCGGATTTTTTCGGTCATCGGGAAATCTTGCCCGGCGCGGGACATCTAGAGCGGGATGAGGTTAGGTTGATTCGATTAGGGATTCCCAAATCAGAGCGTCTCTGATTCAACATGCTGGCTGG
>NZ_JAFCLR010000077.1:0-10118 GCF_018131065.1 Bradyrhizobium sp. AUGA SZCCT0431
GGCGATGGTGGCAAGAAAGCCCGTTCACCAGGGAGAGCTCGATATAAGCCGTAAAGCCATTGCGCAGGGAAGGCCGGGTGTTCTCCGCTGGACCTGTATGCTCGTGTGCATTTTGTTTTGTGCAAACCGCACGCGAGACCGCGGGTGCAGCGCGCACCCGGTCTTCCCTGCGCCCTCTTATTGAGAGGGCAAGGAATCTTCTGGCAAAGCTCGGGCGCAATGCGTCGCGAGATCGCGAAACTGCGTTTAGACCACGGTGCAGCAACAAACACCGCCGTCGTCCCGGCGAACGCCGGGACCCATAACCACAGGAAGACGTTTTGCGAACGGTCTCTGTCACCGAGCCTCTATCGAAATATCACGCGGTATGGGTCCCCCGATGCGCAATTGCGCATCGGCGTTCGCCGGGACGACAATGTACCTGTGATCTCGCGCACATTCAAAGCGCCGCCGGCCACCGGATTGAACCCATGTGCGTTCAGAGGTCACTGACGCATGAAACAGTGTGACAACGCGAGACGAACCAATGCAGACGGCCACAACGAGAAAAGCAGGAATCCTGTTCGCCGTGCTGGCGACCATGTTCGCCGCATCCCGCGCGGTGGCGGCTGAACCCTGCAGCACGACGCCGGCGCGCTTCAACATTGCCGAGACGCTGTGGCACGCGGCCGAAGAACATCCGGTCCATGTCACCTTCACCACCCGGACCGAGGGCGTGAAAATGCCGGGGTATCTCCTGGAAAAATATCCGAACGAGATGACCGTCGTCCTGCAATATGAATTCGGCAAGCTGACCGTGAAGGACGACCGCTTCGAAGTGCTGGTGTGGTTCAAGGGGTATCCGGAACGGTTCGTCGTCCCCTTCAACGCCATCAAGGCGTTCTATGACCGGACCGAGTTGAAGTGCTCGGGTAGCTGATGAAGAATTCGTAGCCCGGATGAGCGAAGCGACATCCGGGAATGATCGCGCTAATGGTCCCGGATTTCGTTTCACTCATCCGGGCTACAAGATCTATTCACTCAGGCGTGGCGCGACGGATCAATGCGCAGAGCCCGGTCATGCGGGCGATCGGATGTTCGACAAACAACCGGCACGATTTCAGCACGCCCGCAAGCGCGTCCGGCGGCGTCGCAGGCTTCAATTGCGGCGCCAGCATCGCGCCATGCGCATGCCCGAGCGCGCGTGTCGCACGCGTCAGCGCATCGAGCCGGCCGTCGGCTTGCAGCGGCACCAGCATGGTTCGCACCAGCGCCAGATACGCCGGCCAGTACGCCAGATGCCGATACATGCTCGCAATCAATTGCGGTTCGGCGTCCTCGCCAAAACCGTTCAATTCCGCAACCAACCGCGCCACCTCGGGATCGAGCGCGTCCATCGGCGGCAGTTCCGGAATCTTGACGCCGGAGGGCGGGGCTGCGGAGCCGGCAGCCGTCACTGTAACGGCCGGGCGCGGTTCGAAATGCGCGAGCAACGCCGACAGCACGGTCAGCGCCAGCGCGTTGGTGTGTTGATAGCTGTCCAGCACATTGCGAATGATGGCCTGGTCGGATTGATCGATGCCGGCGGCGAGCAACGTGTCGGCGGAAAATCCGGGCAGATCGGGCAAGGCGATCGTGCGCCTGACGGATTCGGCATGCAGCGGTGCGGCGCCGAGATAAAGCGGCCGCACCGTGGCCCAGGTCCAGGGCAGCGCGCCCGGCATGGTCGCGAGGTTGCGCCAGATCAGATTGACGACGCTGGTGCCGAGCACCTTTCGGATGTCGGCGTAGATGTCGGCGATTTCACCGCGCGCGTCGGCCTCAACGATCGAGGGAACGCTCTCCTGCCCTTGCATGATTCCCGCTCAGTCCCGAAAGCTCGCCGCCACGGTGCCGAGCCCCTCGAGCTCCATCACCACCTTGTCGCCGGCGTTGAGCCACACGGTCTTCACCAGGCTTCCGGTGAGCACGATCTGCCCGGCGTGCAAACCCTTGCCCTCCTCGGCCAGATGATTGGCGAGCCAGGCCAGCGCATTATGCGGATGCCCGAGCACATCGGCGCCGGTGCCGCGCCCGACTTCGGTGCCGTTGATGATGGCCCGTCCGACCACCTTGAGCAGATCGGGCGCGTTGTTGCGCGGTATCGCCTTGCCGAGCACGCAGCCGGCGGCGAAGAAATCATCGGCGACCAGGGTCGGTGCGCCCATGGTTTCCCATTTGACGTAGCGATCGTCGACGATCTCGATCGCAGGATAATAGGCCTCGATCGCCTCCATCACCCACTCGGCGGTGAACGGCGATTCCGACGGCAACAGGTTGCGCGCGAGTCGGACCGCGATTTCGCACTCGACCCCGACGCGGACGTAATCGCCGAAACGCAGCTTCGCGCCGGAATCATGAACGCCCTTTGCGAACACGCCGCCGCCGCAGGGATGGGGGATATCGAGATATCGCTGCATCACCGAGCTGGTGCAGCCGATCTTGTAGCCGACCAGGCTGCCGACCTGCGGCAACAGCAGATCGTGGACCGCGCGCTGAACCTTGTAGCCCTCGGCCTCGTCCTGCGGCACGAGTTCATTCGAAAGCGCCGGCAGCGGGTTGCGGCCGCGGCGCGCGGTGGCGATAATTTTGGCGGCCGCGAGAATTTTGTCCATCGGCGGCAGCTCTCTCGTTGCAAACCGGCAGTACTGGCCGCGCGCTGCGGTCAGATGCCGGAGGTTACTCTACTCGTCTCTATACACCTTTTCACGCTTCTCATGACGCTCCTGCGCTTCCACCGACAGCGTTGCGATCGGGCGGGCTTCCAGCCGCTTCAACGAGATCGGCTCGCCGGTCTCCTCGCAATAGCCGTAGGTGTTGTCTTCGATACGCTGCAGCGCGGCGTCGATCTTGGAGATCAGCTTGCGCTGGCGGTCCCGGGCGCGCAGTTCGATCGCGCGATCGGTTTCGGAAGAGGCGCGATCAGCCAGATCGGGATGATTGACGTTCTCTTCCTGGAGGGTCTGCAGGGTGATCTTCGATTCCCGCAGGATCTCGTCCTTCCACGCCAGCAGCTTGGCGCGAAAATAATCGCGCTGGCGGTCGTTCATGAAAGGCTCTTTTTCGGAGGGTCGATAATTCTTCAACTTTTCCAATGTCAGCCCATCTTCGCGTGCAAGGCGAGACGGAAAATCGTCCGTCCGCGCGCGCCTTATATAGCGGCGAGTTGTGACAGACAATATCGGCCCTGGGGCAAGGAAGGCCGCCCCGGAGCGCATACACAGGCAAAACTGTGCACCGCAGCGGGGCAGCCCGCCCGGTCAGTAACCGACGGTAAAACGCCGGCGGATATGGGCCGGACGCTCGATTTCGTCGGCGAGTGCAACTGCGAAGTCCTCGTAGGAAATCCAGCTTTTGCCGTCGGACGCGGTCAAAAGCTGGTCGGTCCCGAGCCGGAACTTGCCGGTTCGCTCGCCGGCCGTGAACAGGGCCGAGGGCGACAGGAAGGTCCAGTTCAGCTCCTTTTCCTGCCGCAGCAGGTCGAGAAAGGCGCCGCCCTTCTCGGCCTCGGCCTTGTATACCACGGGAAAGTTCGGCGTCGTGACCAGCCGGACGCCCGGTGCCACCTCGAGGCTGCCGGCGCCGCCGACCACGAGGTATCGGCCAACCTTCGATTCGCGCGCCGCGCCAATCAGCCGGGCGGGGTCGCTGTCGAGGAAATGCACCGAGCTGATCGCGGCGTCATGGCCGGCGAACAGTGCGGCCAGGCCGGCCTGGTCCAGCACGTTGCCCTCCTTCGCCGTGACGTTCGGCTGGGCTTTGATCTTCTCGAGGTGGCGGGCGATGGCGGTCACAGCGTGGCCGCGGCTGGCCAGTTCGGTGACGATGCGCGAGCCGGCATTGCCGGACGCGCCGACGACGGCGATCTTCATCTTTGGTCTCCTTGCGATGGGATGGATGTGGTATCCAATGGTGACTAGATAACGCAAAGAGCGTAGGTGTTAAGAGAGCACTTTGAACTCACCTGATTACGCCGGAGTAACCGCCATGAAGGCTGGAAATACCAAAGCCGGAAACATGAAACCCGACGCCTATGCCGCCAATTGTCCGACGCGCCAGATTCTCGATCGCGTCGGCGACAAATGGGCGGTGCTGATTCTGCTCTTGGTGCGCGACGAGCCGATGCGCTTCAATGCGCTGCGCCGCGCCATCGAAGGCATATCGCAGAAGATGCTGTCGCAGGTGCTGAAGAGTCTGGAGCGCGACGGGCTGATCAAGCGCCGCGTCATCGCAACCGTGCCGGTGACGGTGGAATATTCGATCACGCCGCTGGGGGCGACGCTGTCGACGGCCGTCGACGCCTTGCGCGATTGGGCGGAAAGCAATCTGAAGGAAGTGCTGAACGCACAGCGCCGCTACGATGCGCAGCGCAATGCGATGGCGGCGTGAGACAAACAGGATGAAGTGAACGCGAAGCCTGGAACTGCCCGGCCTCTAGAACTGCCCGGCCTTGGCCAGCTCGACTTCGACCCGAAGCTCGATCTCGGCCAAGACGGCATCGAGGCCGGGATCGCCGGAGGAGGATTTCAAATTGGCCGCGGCATCGCGCAGCCGGTTCATGGTGGCGGTATCGAGATTGCCGGACAGCAGCCCGAGCTTGAGCTCGTCGAGCACGTCGAGCGCGCCGCGCCCGCGCGCCACCGACCGCTTGCGGCGCTCGGTCGGATCCTCGACGCCCTGCATCGCCAGCAGCGCGTCGATGCTGCCGGCGGCTTTCGGCGGGGCCGCCGAGCGGGTCTCGTCCGGCGTCGCCGGCGCATCCGGCAGCGAAAACCCGGTCGAGCTGGTTCGCCGCGTGCTGCTCGCGGGCGATCCAAGCGTGGTGCCGTTCGGTCCGTAGATGCGCATCGTCGTGAATCTCGCCGGTCGATTGCAGGGAGCTTCGCCG
This sequence comes from Bradyrhizobium sp. AUGA SZCCT0431, assembly GCF_018131065.1. Classification (NCBI taxonomy): domain Bacteria; kingdom Pseudomonadati; phylum Pseudomonadota; class Alphaproteobacteria; order Hyphomicrobiales; family Nitrobacteraceae; genus Bradyrhizobium; species Bradyrhizobium sp. AUGA SZCCT0431. The sequence goes on from NZ_JAFCLR010000077.1 coordinate 4,907, forward strand.
CTTTATGGTTAATGCCGCGTAAACGACCCGGCAAAATCTGCCGCCGCGCGGCAGTTTCGCCGGTGCCGCGAGATCGGCCGGATCGCGCACCAACACCTAAAGCATAGCATTTTCAACAGACTAGGACATCGATTCGGCGTGGCACGGCGTTCGCATAGTTAATCGCGGACTACCGTCATGGGAGTGGCGTGTGGTCCGGGAAGACTTCAGGGGAGCATTCGGATGCCCGGCATCCATACGGCGAGAGTGTTACGGGTGGGCTGCGTCGCGCTGCTGGCGCTGGCGTTGTCGGCCATGTCCGCAGGCGCGACCTCGCGGATCAAGGACCTCGCCAATATCGAAGGCGTGCGCCAGAACCAGTTGATCGGCTACGGCCTCGTCGTCGGCCTCAACGGCACCGGCGACACGCTGAACAACATCCCCTTCACCAAGCAGTCGCTGCAGGCGATGCTGGAGCGCATGGGCGTCAACATCCGCGGCGCCACCATCCGCACCGGCAACGTCGCCGCCGTGATGGTCACCGGCAATCTGCCGGCGTTCGGCACCCAGGGCACGCGGATGGACGTTACCGTCTCCGCTCTCGGCGACGCCAAGAACCTGACGGGCGGCACCCTGCTCGTCACCCCCCTGCTCGGCGCCGACGGCAATGTCTACGCGGTGGCGCAAGGCTCGCTCGCCATCGGAGGTTTCGCGGCGGAAGGCGCCGCCGCCAGTATTACCCGCGGCGTGCCGACCAACGGCCGCATCCCCAACGGCGCGATCATCGAGCGCGAGATCGAATTCGCGCTCAATCGCCTGCCCAATGTGCGGCTGGCGCTGCGCAACGCCGATTTCACCACCGCCAAGCGCATCGCCGCGGCCGTCAATGATTTCCTCGGCGTAAAAACCGCCGAGCCGATCGATCCCTCCACGGTGCAACTGGCGATCCCCGCCGAGTTCAAGGGCAACGTCGTCGCCTTCCTGACCGAGATCGAGCAATTGCAGGTCGAACCGGACCTCGCCGCCAAGATCGTGATCGACGAACGCTCCGGCATCATCGTGATGGGCCGCGATGTGCGCGTCGCCACCGTGGCAGTGGCGCAGGGCAACCTTACGGTCTCGATTTCCGAGAGCCCGCAAGTGAGCCAGCCCAATCCGCTGTCGCGCGGCCGAACCGTGGTGACGCCGCGCTCGAGCGTGTCCGTTTCCGAAGACGGCAAGAAACTCGCGGTCGTCAAGGACGGCGTCTCGCTGCAGCAGCTCGTCGACGGCCTCAACGGCCTCGGCATCGGCCCGCGCGACCTCATAAGCATCCTGCAGGCGATCAAGGCCGCCGGCGCGATCCAGGCCGACATCGAGGTGATGTGATGCAAAGCAGCTTGAACGGCATCAGCCATTCGTACGCGAAATCCACGTTGATCAACGGCCGCAACGATCCGCAGCTGGCCGAGGCCCTGACCAAGGTTTCGCCCGAGGCGCAGAAGAAGACCCGCGCCAAGGCACAAGACTTCGAGGCGATGTTCCTGAACTCGATGTTCTCGCAGATGACCACCGGCGTCAAAGGCGAAGGCCCGTTCGGCGACACGACCGGCACCGGCGCCTGGCGCTCGATGCTCACGGATGAATATTCGAAGTCGTTCGCCAAATCCGGCGGCATCGGAATCTCCAACGACGTCTTCCGTACCTTGATCCTGCAGCAAGCCAATCGCGCCGGCTGACATAAGGGAATCCGTCATGAATCAGCGTCCACAAGCCATGCCCGCCGCCGCACCGGCACGGGCGATTTCCACGCCGGTCGAGGCCCGCAAGCTCGCTGAAGACCTGATGGACGTGATGAGCGGGCTGCTCGGCATCATCGAGCGCGAAACCGAACTGGTTCGCGCCGGCAAGATCCGCGAAGCGATGGAGCTTGAAGGCCAGAAGGGCGAGCTGTCGCGCCGCTACATGGTCGCGGTCGAGCATCTGAAGAACTCGCAAAAATACCTGGCGCAGGTATCGCCGGAATTGCTGACCACGCTGCGGCGCCATCACGACACGTTCCGCGCCATGCTGCAGGTCAATCTCACGGTGCTTGCGACCGCGCATGCGGTGTCCGAAGGCATCGTGCGCGGCGTCAACGTCGAGATCCAGCGCCGCAACATTCCCAACACCTATACGGCGAGCGGCCAGCGCGCGACGCCCGGGCCGCGCAACATGACGCCGCTCGCGGTCAGCCGTTCGCTTTGAACATCTAAAATTTTCGACAAATTCGCGCCCCCGTATATGCACGGGATTCAGCGCGTTCCCTAACACCGCGTTGAGGGGTGGGAAGCCATATTGCGGTTTGAGAGGGGTTGGGATTTGACTCGAAGGAAGCCTGGAGGCTGCCATGAGTACAGATTTCAACATCAAACCGGTGGGGGCACCGGTCGCCGCGCCGATCGTTCAACCGATCAGCGAGGCGGCGCATAATGCGGTCGCGACCCAATTGCCGGCGCCCCAGAGCGTGGTCGCATCGGATGCGGGCGCGCGCGCCAGCGATTCCAGTGCGGTGAACGTTTCGATTTCGGCTGCGTCCGTCTCGATTTCGGCTGCGTCCGTCTCGAATCAGGTGGTGATAGATCGTGACGCGCGAGCGGTCGTCTATCAGGTCGTCGACAACAGGACGAGCCAGGTGGTGAAGCAATTCCCCGAGGAAGCCGTGCTGCGCCGCCGCGCCTATTTCTACGCGCTCGACCTCAGCAAGGACGCGCCGCAGCGTCTTCGCGCCACCGACCGGCGGGCTTGATTCAAAAAGCTTTGAGAATTCCGCTCACCTGCTCTGCTTCGCATAGGCGGTATCGAGCGACGTTCCGCCGGTTGCCGGGTCGGTGACGACGTTCTTGATGACCGCTGTTCCTTCCTTGATCACCATGAATTTCATGTCACCGATCCGAAACGCATTGTCCCTGATCAGAACGTCCGCGTATTTGTTGGTGCTGCCGCTCTGGTAGTGGACCTTGGCGCGAAACCCCGTGATGTTCGAGACCGTGACCTTGAACGACTTGTTGTCGGCGTATTTTCCAGTCCAGGTGCCCTGATAGAGCGTGGGATCGACCGGCGCATACGGCGTCTTGGATGGAACCGCCATTCCCACGGTCTTGTAGTTGGCCGACAGGATGCTGAAAACGTCAGCCATGGTCGAGCCCCCTTAACCGGTCAGCCTCGGCCCGACAGGCCCGCAGCCAGGTTGCAGTTGATGTCGATCAGCGAGTTCAATTTGGCCGGATCCGGATTCATCTGCATCTCGATGGTCTGCTTCATCACGAAGACGCCGATATTGGCGATGTTCTGACGAACTTCCATCGGCTGCGGGTTGTCGTTGGTCTCCACGGCGCTCATGAAGATCGACCAAAGCCGGCTGTTGAAGAGCAGCGCGTTGTGCATGTTCTTGTCGGGACCAGCCCAGTTGGCCTGAACGTCCTGAAGTTGTCGTGCGGCCTTCAGCAGCGCTTGCGCTTCGATTTCACGGGGAGAGGCTGTCGTTTGTGACGTGCGAGCGTAGGCTTGGGCTGCATTGGACATTAACTGACCTCGATGGGAGCGATTCGCAGAACCGCGGGGCTTGAAAACTGCCCAACTTTCATACAGGTCGCGTCTTTAAATATGGTTAGCTGCGGTTGCCAAATGTGTCCATAAATCGGCGGTAACCGCTACGCCGCCGACTCAAAAGAAAGCGGCGGGGTCTCCCCCGCCGCCCTCGACTTTTCTCTGGTCGCCGCTAGGTCCGCAGGAGCTGGAGCACGCTCTGCTGCGACTGGTTGGCGAGCGCCAGCGCGGACACCGCGATCGACTGGCGGGTCGACAGCGCCTGGCTGTTGGCCGCTTCCTCGTTGGTATCGGCCAGCGTCAGGTTGGCCGAGCCGTTTTGCAATACGTTGATCAGGTTCTTGTTGAAGTCCTGGCGGATCTGCACGATCGACAGGTTCGAACCCAGTGCCGAGGCGTGCGTCCGCAACATGCTCGACGCGTTGCTTATCTTGTCGATCGTCGCCTTGGCCGAGGCATTGTCCAGGAAGTCAGTGCCCGCCACCAGCGGAGCAAGGCCAAGGCCGGCCGCGCCAAAGGTCACGCCCTTGATGTTCAGGATGGACTTGCCGGTCTCGTTAAAGGTCAGCTTGAGATCATCACCGTTCAGCAGGTTGATGCCGTTGAACGAGGCATCCTGCGCGGTCGTCGTGATCTGGGCGATGATGTCATTGTACTGGGCCACCAGGTTGGCGCGAACGGTCTGCGAAGCCGCGTCGGCAACCGGCGCAGCGACGGCCCCAAAGGTCAGGGTACCACCGCCGGTGTTGGTGAAGGTAACTGCACCGATCGTGGACGACGCCGTATCGTTGGTCGTGGAAATGACGAGCCGGTTGGTGCTATCGAGGCTGGCCGAATAATCGCTGGCCGCCAGCGCCGTATTCAAGTCAGCAAGCGACGAGGTCGCCGTGAAGGTGAAGCTGAATGCCGCATGGCCAGCGGAAGCCGCGATCACCAACTGGTCGGTGGCGTCAATGACGGTGCCGTCAACGAGGTCGGCCGCGGTGCCGCCGCCGAGCGCAGTCGAGGTCACCGTCGACTTGGTCGAATAGCCACCGGTCGTCTGCAGCACCTGGTTGGCGATCGACTTCGCGGTATCGACCAGCTTCTGCAGCGAGGTCAGGCCGGTGTTGGCAGCCTGCAGCACCTGTACGCCATTGCCAATGCCATCGAGCAGGTTGTTGATGTCGCTGGCGCGGTTATCGAGCCCCGCGGCAGTGAAATAGTTGGTAGGATTGTCGAGCGCCGTATTGACCTTCTTGCCGGACGAGAGGCGGTTCTGCGTGGTGGCGAGCAGGTCCGCGGTCGACTGAAGCGAGAGCAGGTTCTGGCGAACCGAGGCCGAAAGAACAACGGACATGTGTCAAACTTTCCTAGTTTATGTCCTCAGTTCTAGTCAGCTTCCTTTAAATTAAGGTAAACGCCGGCTTAAGCGATGTGATTAACGCTTCCTTACCGGAGGGCGCGCAGCGCTTTTTCGCCCCGTTTCGGCCCTGGAAAACAAAAAAGCGGCGGGGTTTCCCCCGCCGCTTGATCTTGAGATGTCGTCGAAATCAGCGCAGGAGCTGAAGCACGCTCTGCTGCGACTGGTTGGCGAGCGCCAGCGCGGACACCGCGATCGACTGGCGGGTCGACAGCGCCTGGCTGTTGGCCGCTTCCTCGTTGGTATCGGCCAGCGTCAGGTTGG
>NZ_JAFCLR010000078.1:0-7880 GCF_018131065.1 Bradyrhizobium sp. AUGA SZCCT0431
CCCAAGACTGCCTCCCCAAAAGCAGCCTTGAATCTGATTTGCTCTTAAAAGGGAATCCTTAGAGTCCACACCACCTAGGGCCTTTGCCGGGACGACAAGACGGATAAACCACCGCAATGGCGCTCTTTCAAATCGGAACAATTCGCAACAAACCTGCTTCTGCAAACCAGTTGCGACTAGCGCTGTGGATGGCGGCTTGATGTTGACGGGCGCCCTGCTAAACCGCCGGTCATGACATTAACTCACGCCCGCGTCTCCAACCTCAAAACCAACGTCGCCGCGATCTCGATCTTCGCCAGCGCCGGCATGGCCGCGGCGAAATTCGCGGTCGGGATTGCGATCGGCAGCCTGGCGCTGATCTCGGAGGCCCTGCACTCCTCGGTCGACGTGGTCGCGACCATCATCACCTGGCTGGTGGTGCGGGTCTCCGACCAGCCGGCTGACGCGGAACATCATTACGGCCACGGCAAGTTCGAAAGCCTGTCGGCGCTGTTCGTCATTGCGCTGCTCTATGTGCTGGCCGGCGGCATTTTGGTGGAATCCTGGAGCCGCCTGCGCGAAGGCGCGCCCCCGCCGACGCTCTCGGCCGTGCCCTTCGTGGTGCTGGTGATCGACATCGGCGTGAATTTCTGGCGGGCGCGGGCGCTGCATCGCACCGCGCGCGAAACCAAGAGCCAGGCGCTGGCCGCCGACGCGCTGCATTTTGCTTCCGATGTGCTGGGTTCGGTCGCCGTCATCATCGGCCTGGTGCTGACCGGCTTCGGCTATGCCTGGGGCGACACGGCGGCGGCGATCGCGGTCGCCGTGATGATATCGCTGCTGGGCTTGCGGCTCGGACGGTCCACCATCGAAACCCTGCTCGACCGCGCGCCGGAAGGCGCGGCGGAAAAAGCCACCGCGGCCATCCGCGCCGTGCCCGGCGTGGTCGGCGTCGAACGGCTGCGCGTGCGCATGGTCGGGCCGACCCATTTCATCGACGCCATCGTCAACGTGCCCCGCACCTACCCCATCGACCGCGTCGAGGCGATCAAGCGGATCGCGCAAGCGGCCGTCAGCCAGGCGCTCGGCGACGCCGATTTGACGTTCACCGCGGTGCCGGTGGCGCGCGACAATGAGAGCGTGCGCGAGCGCATCATGGTGATCGCGCGCAATTCCGGCCTCGCGGTCCACCATGTCACCGTGCACGATCTCGGCGGCCGGCTGACGGTCAGCATCGACCTCGAAGTCGACGGCGACATGGCGCTGACCGCGGCGCACGACATCGCCCATGACCTGGAGCGCAGCATCCGCGAGGATTTTGGCGAGGATGTCGAGGTCGACACCCATATCGAGCCGCTGGAACCGGAACTGCCGCACGGCACCGACGCCTCACCCGAACGGGTGGAAGTCATCAAGGCGGCGCTGGCGGGTTTCGCGGCCAATGGCGCCATCCATGACATCCATAATGTGCGGGTGCGCGACACCGACGCCGGCGAAATCGTCAACTTCCATTGCCGCGCCGCGCCGTCGATGAGCGTCATCAAGGTGCATGAGAACGTCGACGAGATCGAGCGCGCGCTGCGCCGCGCCTTCCCGACCATCAAGCGCGTGATCAGCCACGCCGAACCGCCTTATTTGTGAGCTGGACGTACTAATACGGACGCGTTCCTGTTTCGGACTCTTTTTGGAGTCCCCGATTCGTCGTTGGACAAGATTTATTTCATATTAACGAATCGTTGACTCTCGACAGCCCGGGAAAAACGGATTCAAATCGCTGTGATTCGGAAACGACGTGGGGTTCTTCCGAACGGTGTGAAAAAATTAATTTCGGTGGGGGTTTATTAGCATGGCGCGCGCGCATGCGGCGAACGCGTGTGTTCAATCCGATTCGATCAAGGGATTGGCGCAATCGATCGCTAAACCAGCTTACCACAGGCTGCTCATCGCCGAGCCGGCGCTGCGACGCGCCGTGCCGACGCTGATCATCGCCTTCCTGATCACGATCTGCCTCGGCGCGGTCGTGCAGGTGATCGACCAGAGCCGGCAGAAGCGCACCGCGCTGAAGCGCGATCTCGCCGCCGTCACCGACCTGCTGGCCGAACGCATCGATCGCCTCGCCTCCGTCCGGCAGGATCGTGCCCTCACCATCGACCGGCTGCAGAGCCTGCTGCCCGAACTCATTCCCTCCTGGGGCAACGCGGCCGGCCGCCACTTCATCATCACCGGTGTGGAGCATCGCGTGCTGGCGCGGATTCCGGTCGAGGGCCTCAGCGGAAGCGACCGCGTGCTCGACGTGATCTCGACCGCGCAACTGCTCGCCGCGCCGGCTCAGCAGGGCGTCGTCAACGACATGACGCTGCCGAGCGGCAACGGCGCGCTGGCGATTTCGCGGCTGGTCAAGGCGCTGCCCGGCCAGGTCATCGTGATCCAGGAGAAGAACGATCCCCTGTGGGGATCGGACGCGGCGCTGTCGATGACGCTGTCCGCCACCACCGGCTTCGTCGTGCTGATCCTCGGCTTTGCGTTCCACTGGCAATCGACCCGCGCCCGCGAGGGCGACCTGATCAATGACGCGGTGCGCGGCCGGATCGACACCGCGCTCAACCGCGGCCGTTGCGGCCTGTGGGACTGGGACCTGTCGCGCGGCCGCATTTTCTGGTCGCAGTCGATGTTCACGATGCTCGGGCTCGACTCCCGCAACGACCTGCTGACCTTCGGCGAAGTCAACGCGCTGGTGAAATCCGACGACATCGACCTGTTCGCGATCGCCGATCAATTGATCTCCGGCAAGCTCGACCATATCGACCAGACCTTCCGCATGCAGCACACCGGCGGTCACTGGATCTGGCTGCGGGTGCGCTGCGAACTCAGCCAGGCCGCCGCCGACTCTGGCCTGCATCTGATCGGCATCGCGGTCGACATCACCGAACAGAAGAGCCTCGCCGAGAAAACGGTCGAGGCGGATTTGCGGCTGCGCGACGCGATCGAGACCATTCCGGAAGCCTTCGTGCTGTGGGACGCGGAAGACCGCCTGGTGCTCTGCAACTCGCATTTCCAGCGCCTGCATAAGCTGCCGGACTCGGCGGTGACATCAGGCACCTCCTATGAAACCGTGATCGAAGTCGGCAGCATGCCGGAGGTCCGCACCAGACTGCAGGAGACCGGCGCGCAAGCGCCGGGAGCGCGCACCTTCGAAGCCCAGCTCGACGACGGCAGCTGGCTGCACATCAGCGAACGCCGCACCAAGGACGGCGGCTACGTCTCTGTCGGCACCGACATCACCCGCATCAAGGAACACGAGCAGAAGCTGGTCGAGAACGACGCGCGGATGCGCGCCAACGTGCTCGATCTGAAGCGCTCGCAATCCGAACTCGCCGACCTCGCCGAGAAATATTCACAGGAGAGGACCCGCGCCCAGGAAGCCAACCAGGCAAAATCGAAATTCCTCGCCAATATGAGCCACGAACTGCGCACACCCCTGAACGCCATCATCGGATTCTCCGAGATCATGGGCAGCGGCATGTTCGGCGTGCTCGGCTCCGACAAATATCAGGAGTACTGCCACGACATCCTGACATCGGGCAAATATCTGCTCGAAGTCATCAACGACATCCTCGACATGTCGAAGATCGAGGCCGGCCGCATGAAGCTCGACATGGAGCCGCTCGACCTGTCGAACATTCTGGCGGAGTCGCTGCGCGTGGTGTCCGGGCGCGCGGAAGACAAGCATCTGACGCTGGACGCCGATATCGAAAGCACCATCTCGGTCATGGCCGACCGCCGCGCGGTCAAGCAGATCTTCGTCAACCTGCTGTCGAACGCCGTCAAATTCACCCCCGACGACGGCCGGGTCACCGTGCGCGGCCAGGTGCTCAGCGATTCCATCGTGCTCGTGATCGCCGACACCGGCATCGGCATCGCCCCGGATTCGCTGCGGCGGCTGGGCAAACCGTTCGAGCAGGTGGAAAGCCAGCTCACCAAGACCTATCAGGGTTCGGGCCTCGGGCTGGCCATCGCAAGATCGCTGACCAGTCTGCACGGCGGAACGATGCGGCTGCGTTCCAAGCTCGGCGCCGGAACGGTGGTGCGGATCAGGCTGCCGCGCGAGCCGCAAAAGCCGAGCGCAAAGCTGTCGGTCGCGGCGTAGCCGGCCCTCAAGCCGATTCCAGGGTCGGCGCGACTTCGCGGGCGATCTGCACCAGGGCTGCGATCAGCGGCGTCATCGGATCGCGCTGCGGGATCACCATGCCGATGCTGTAATCGACCACGGGATCGACGATCGGAATGCTGCGGACGGTATCCGCGAGCCCCAACGTCTCCGCCAGCTTCGCCGGCATCACGCTCGCCCAGCGTCCGGTCTTGACGTGGGTATAGAGCACCAAGAGCGAGTTCGACGTCAGCGTCGGCATCGCCTCGGCGCCGACCGACGTCAGCGCGCGGTCGATGATCCGGCGGTTCTGCATGTCCGGCGTCAACAGGCACAGCGGCACCTGGCCGACTTCCTTCCAGGTGACCTGCTTGCGATCGCCGAACATCGCATCGGGCGCCGTCAGCAGGCGGTAGCTCTCGTTGTAGAGCGGAATGGTGCGAACCTTGCCGATCGGTTCGTTCTCGATATAGGTCAGCCCGGCGTCGACCTCGAGATTTTCCAACAGCCCCAGCACCTCGGCCGAGGTGCATGACCGGATCTGGAAACGCACATCTGGATGGCGCGCGCGGAACGGCGTGGTGAGCTGCGCCACCATGCCGAGCACGGTGGGAATCGCCGCCAGCCTGATCTCGCCAGAGAGCTTGTCCTTGAGGCTGTTGATTTCCTGCCGCATGGCGCGGGTGTCGCCGACGATCCGCCGCGCCCAGTCGAGCGTGCGTTCGCCCTCGGGCGTAAAACCCTGAAAGCGCGAGCCACGCTGCACCAGCATGACGCCGAGGATTTCCTCGAGCTGCTTGAGGCTCGTCGACATGGTCGGCTGGGTGACGCCGCACGCCTCGGCGGCGCGTCCGAAATGCCGCTCCTTTGCGAGCGCCAGCAATAGTTCAAGCTTATCGAGCAAGAAGGCCTCAGTGAATCTGGTCGGTTAACCCCATGGTCCGGCGGTGACAAATACCACGGCCACCGCTGGACCCATACGTCAAAAGCCAAGCTCCGATACACCCGCTTCGGCGTTCATTGGATACGCATATCACCCGATTTTCAGGGCTTATTGGGCAAGCGGCAGGGAACGAGTTCCCCAAAGTTTGGAACAATTCCAATTCCGATCAGGGCGCGGGGCTGGCCTTCATTTTGCCTGCCCGCGCCCCTTCGGCCGGAGTGCGACCCACGGCCTCAGGTCCGGACATTGCCTTGCGCCGCCGGCTGGCCGGAACTATTTAGGGTGACCGAACTTCGGCCGACCGACTTGGCCTCGCCCATGGTGCGCGTGACTGACGAGCCTCAGCCCACTCTTGACTAACATCGTCCGGCCCCTCAGCGGGTCTTAACCGATGGATGCGATCATCACCTCGTCCATCAGCCGCGAGTCATGCCCGCGAGACTCCGGCATGCGCCAGGGAGCCAAGTACGCACTTCATGTCCGACAAGCCAGACAATGCCGACGCCCACACTGCCGACGCCCATGACGACATCATGTATCCGTCCGCGCTGCCGTTCATCGTGCTGCACCTCAGCTGCTTTGCCGCGTTCTGGTCCGGCATCACCTGGCAGGCGGTCGCGATCTGCATGACGCTGTACTGGCTGCGCATGTTCGCGATCACGGCGGGATATCACCGCTACTTCTCGCACCGGTCCTATTCGACCAGCCGGCTGTTTCAATTCGTGCTGGCGTTCCTTGCCCAGAGCACCACCCAGAAGAGCGTGCTGTGGTGGGCCGCCAAGCATCGCCACCACCATCTGCATTCCGATACGCAACATGACGTGCATTCGCCCCGCCACAAGGGCTTCTTCTACAGCCATGTCGGATGGATTTTTTACCGGCAGCACGACCTGACCGATCTGGTCAAGGTGGCGGATTTTGCCGCCTTTCCGGAATTGAGGTTCCTGCACCGGTTCGAGCAGCTGCCGAGCGTGATCCTCGCGATCATCTGTTTCCTGATCGGCGGATGGTCCGGCCTCGTGGTCGGTTTCGTCTGGAGCACGGTGCTGCTCTATCACGCGACCTTCTGCATCAATTCGCTGGCGCATGTTCACGGCCGCAAGCGCTACGTCACCGGCGATGATTCCCGCAACAACTGGCTGCTGGCGTTCTTCACCATGGGCGAAGGCTGGCACAACAACCACCACGCCTATCAGAGCAGCGCCCGCCAGGGATTTCGCTGGTGGGAAATCGACGTCACCTTTTACATGCTGAAGGCGCTGTCTTTCGTTCGCGTCGTCCGAGACCTGAAGACGCCGCCCGCGGAGGTGCTGCGCAACGAGCAGCGGCTCGGTTCGCGCGTCATCAATCGCGCCGCCGATGAACTCGTCGCATGGTTCAATCCCGAGCGGATTGCGCTCGCCGTTTCGTCGGCGCTGCACTCGTCCGAATTGACGGCCTTGCAGGAGACGCTGAGCCAGGCCCGGTCGCAAACGGCCGAGATATTGGCGTCGTTCCATCCGAGGATTCCGACGCGCGACGAATTGCTGGCGCAGGCGCAGGCCATGTTTGCGCGTACCCGCTCGCTCGACGAAATCGTCGATCGCGCGCACCAGCTCCTGCTCGGCGCGGTCGGCTCGCAGCTGATTGCGGTGCGGGCTTAGGACAAAGCGGCGGAATGGCTTCCGCCTTCCGCCTTCGCCCATTGGGCTACGGCGGACAGGTCGCCCGTTGGGCTGTGGCGTGACAAGCGCTATTCCGCTCGGCACAAAAGTTCCGACATCCATGGTGCGCGGTCAAAAACATTTGGCTTGCATGAGCACTATTGATTGGCACTTTCGCGTAATAGCGCGCATCCTGCCTTATCACCGCCCTGCCCGTGGCACCCTTCGGTGACAGAGAGTTCGGTAACACTCCCGCCTACAGTTCGAGGTCAGTTCATGGATCGATTGATCCACGAACGAGATCTCGCTTGCAAAGCACTGTCCGGAATGACCGACCCCGTGAAACGTCAGCGGCATTGACGCTCTGACGGGCAAGTGAACGTCCACCGCTACCGCGCGATTTGAAACCAGCTTGATGCGCAAACATCGACTGGCGGGACTGCAAGCGATCAACCCTGTTGGAGGATGTCATGGAAACAAGTATTGGATCAACGTTCCTTGCATGCGGGGGGATATTCGTCCTCTCGTTCGTTACCATCTGGGCATTCTGGTATGTCGAACGATTGCGCGGATCGAGCGCGCCTCACGTCTAGAGCCAAGGCCTATCGCTGTAGCGAGATTGTAAGAGGCCGACCGTGATTGGCATCGCGGCGGGACCCGACGCGTCAAGCGGGCGTCCAGCTTCCGAACGGAAGTGAAACCGTCACCCCGCCGACGGTGCAGTCGGCAGAGCCGAGTGTCAGGGTCCCCGCACTGGTTTTGATCATCGTCGTGGTTCCTACGCACACGTCTCCTTTGCCAAGACCAGCGCTGACGGCATCGAGTGCATCGTCGTTCAAGGCAGGCATGTTCGAAGTCATCGCTGTCTCCAGGGTTGCTCCGGCAACGGACCATCCGTTGCCGGACCGGCAGCCTCATGCCGGCCGACGACCGCGGCTGTGCGCACCGTCACGGACAAGCGCTGGTTGCGCAGGCGCTGCGCCTTCACTGCGGTTCCGGTTTGAATTTCAAACAGCCCTCGCCGTCATTGCCCTTCTCAGCTCTCTCAACTCGTCGTCCCGGCGAAGGCCCTAGGGCATGCACACATCTCGGAGGCTCCATCCTGCGGCGGCGGCGTGGAAGTATTCGAGGCCGTGCTTCATGGTAATGGGACCTGGCGGCTTGGACG
>NZ_JAFCLR010000079.1:0-7247 GCF_018131065.1 Bradyrhizobium sp. AUGA SZCCT0431
GACAGCCCGAAATTACCTTGCCATCGTCACTGTCGCCGCCATCGTCTTATGGATGCGATAAGTGTCCACGCCACCTAGAGCGGGATGCAATTAGGTTAGGACCGTGATGAAGTGGCATTTCGTCTTCTCGTACCCGGACGCAGCGCGCCATGCGTGCTGCGCGCCGGGGCCGGTTTCTACTTTGCATGGGGTTGTTTTCGATATTTTGAGTCCGGGCCCGGTGCGGCGGTGCCGGATTATTCCACCGGCACCACGTCCACGGCCACCGCCAGCTTCTGCTTGCGCGAGCCCACGATGATGCCATCGACCGGCGAGACGTCGGAGAAGTCGCGACCCATCGCCAGGTTGATGTGGTCGTTCTCGACCAGAAGGTCGTTGGTCGGATCGAACCCGATCCAGCCGATCTCGCTGCCGCACCACACCGACACCCAGGCGTGGGTGGCGTCGGCACCCTGCAGGCGCGGCTTCCCCGCCGGCGGGTAGGTGCGCAGATAGCCGCTGACATAGGCCGCCGGCAGCCCGAGGCCGCGCAGGCCTGCGATCATCACATGGGCAAAGTCCTGGCAGACGCCGTGGCGTTTCTCGAACACTTCCCTCAGCGGCGTCGAGATCACGGTAGCTTTCGGATCGTATTTGAACTGGTGGCGGATGCGGTGCATCAGGTCGACGGAGCCTGTGAGAATGCCCTGCCCTTGCGGAAAGCTTGCCGCGGCGTATGCCGTGACCGGCCCGAGCACCGGCACCAGCGAACTTGCAAAGACGTAGCCGACCGGCGAGGCCGGACCGAGGCTCGAGGCCTCGAAGGCGACGTCGCGGACGCTCTCCCATGACGGGCTCGGCGCGGTGCGGCCAAGCGCCTGGCGCGTGACCTGCACCCGCGACCTGGAATCGATCCGCAAGCTGCGATGCGCGGTTTCGATCAGCACGCTCTCGGTATGGGTTCCGAAAAAATCCCGCCGTATCGTGCGCTCCGCCGGCCGCGGGCGGATCTCGACGGAATGCGAGACCAGTTGCTGCCCGTCGCCGCTGCGCGGCTCGAGCCGCAGCGAGCAGCGCGCAAAACTCACCGGGCTCTCATAGCTGTAGGTCGTCACGTGACGGATGTCGTAGATCACGCGAGGCCCGTCAGCTTCTCCGGCCGGCTCGCATTGGGTCCGTGCGGGAAGTAATGCAGGCCGATGGCGTCGGCAAGATTGAGCAGGTCCTGCTCCAGCGCGAACAGGGCTTTGACATCCAGCGCTGCGGCTTCCGCGGTCGTCAGCATCGCCTGCAGCGCCACGGCCAGACGCTGCGGCCGCTCGATCAAACCATGCTCCTTGAGGCTCGGAAGGCTCGCAATGTGCTCATTGAGCGCCGCCACCTGGAACGCGACCGAGCGCGGATTATAGGGGTCGAGCACCGCCAGATCGCGCACCGGCGCCAGCGCCGGCCCGACCAGATAGCGCGAACGGTAGGTGATCTGGCAATCCACCAGCGTCAGCAGGACGTCGAGGTCCTCGTCGCCGGCTTCGTCATAGGCGAACTGACGGGCAAACCGCGCGGTGTTGATGGCGCGCTCGGCGCGGCGGCCCATCTCGAGGAAGCGCCAGCCGGCGGCGCGGTTCATGTTCTCCTGCGCGAGCCCGGCAAAGCTCGCGAGCTCCTGCAAGGACAATTCGGCGGCGCTGACGATGCCGTCATCGTCGTCGGCCTCCACGGAAAGGCGTTCCACCATCTCGGTGATGACTTGCCAGGCGTCGGGCGAAAGCCGCTCTCGCAGCGAAGTCGCGGTGCGCTGCGCCGATCGCAGCAGCGACAGCGCCGAGCCGAATTTTTCCGCACTTTGCAGCGCCTCGGCGGCGACCTTGGCGGAATTGGCCCGGCTCGCCTGCGAGGTCGCACCCCAGGTCACCAGAAGCCGCTGGATGCGCTCGACCGAATGCAGCGCGGTCGATGCCCCGGCCGGTGCGCCCTTGCCGGACTCACGCGTCGGCGTGCCGAGCGCGCGGATCAGCCGCAGTGTCGCCTCGGCGCGTTCGAGATAGCGGCCGAGCCAGAACAGATTGTCTGCGGCACGGCTCGGTACCACGCCGGCGATGCGCCTGATCCGCACCGTGTCGGCCGCCGGCAGCAGCGTCGAAGCCGGGATCGCCTTGTCGGACACCACCCAGACGTCGGCCGACCGCGCCCCGTCGCCCATCGATACGGCGCGGGCATCGGGCTCATCGGCGATCCGGCAGAAGCCCCCCGGGAGGATGGTCCAGCCGTTCGGGGTGGCGGCGGCAAACACCCGGAGCACGAACGGACGCGGCGTGATCCGGCCGTTCTCCCAGGTCGGCGTCGTCGACAGCCGCACCAACTCCTGGCCGACAAAGTCGATACCGCGGTCGGAAATCGCAGACCTGAGCCGCTCGCGCTCGGGCGGCGACAGTTCACCTGATAGCACCGGTCCGCTGCCCGGAAAGCCCGGCACGGCGCGGCCATAGGCGCCCTCGATCGCAAAATCGTCGAGCCGCGACAGCACTTCCTCGCGCGCCGATTTCTGGCCGCACCACCAGGTCGCGATGTGCGGCATCAGCAAATCCTCGCTGAGCAGGCGGCGGCACAGATTGGGCAGGAAACCGAGCAGCGCCCGCGCCTCCAGCACGCCGGAGCCGGGCATGTTGGCGACGACGACGCCGCTCTTGCGCAGCACGTCGATCAGGCCGGGCACGCCAAGATGCGAGGACGCATCGAGCTCCAGCGGATCGAGGAAATTGGAATCGACCCGGCGCAGCAGCACATCGAGCCGCTTCAGGCCGGCGACGGTGCGGATATGGATGCGGTCGCCGCTGACGGCGAGGTCGTCGCCCTCGACCAGCAGGAAGCCGAGATAGCGCGCGATCGTCGCATGTTCGAAATAGGTTTCGTTGAAGGCGCCCGGCGTCAGCAATCCGATGCGCGGCTCGTCGCGATCAGCGCTCGCGCGCAATGAATCGCGGAACGCCTCGAAGAACGGCGCGACGCGTTCGACATTCATCGACTTGTAGAGATTGGAGAAGGCGCGCGACAGCACCAGGCGGTTTTCCAGCGCGTAGCCGGCGCCCGACGGGGCCTGCGTACGGTCGCTGAGCACCCACCAGCGGCCATCGGGGCCGCGGCCGACATCGGCGGCGTAGAGATGCAGATAGCGTCCGCCTGGCGGTTTGACGCCGCAGACCGCGCGCAGATATTCGTTGCTGCCGGCGATTGCCGCTGCCGGCACGGCACCATCAGCGACCAGCCGGCCCTCGCCATAGAGGTCGCGCAGTATCATTTCGAGCAACTGCGCGCGCTGGGCGATGCCCGTGGTCAATTGCCGCCAGTCGGTCTCGTCGATGATCAGCGGCAGATGGCTCAGCGGCCAGAGCCGGTCGGCGGTCTCGCCGGGCGCGCGGTAGGTGACGCCGGCCTCCCGCAAATGGCGGTCGGCGGAGGCGAATCGGCGCTCGATGTCGGCGGGCGAAAGCGCGGCAAAGGCGTCGAAAAACCGCGCCCAGGCCGGCCGGGGCGCACCGTCCTGGCCGATATATTCATCGGGAATGCCGGGCAGCCGGGCGTAGTCACGGGTCCATTGCGCCATCCGGCGCTGGCCCGGACGGGCCTTATTATCCTGACTGCCGGCTTGCCCCGCCATCCGACTCTCCGATCTCAGCGCCTTTAGTGCCGGAGCGGCGTCCTCAAGTCGAGCGTCAAAGGAAATTCTATTGTGCGTTCCTCGGGCGGCAGATCGACCTTGCCCGGGGTGTGGCCGTGGTCCTGAAACCGGGCCAGCCGCCGCGCCTCGGCCTCGTAGGAATTGACCGGTTTGGTGTCATAGGAGCGGCCGCCGGGATGGGCGACATGGTAGACGCAGCCGCCGAGCGAGCGGCCGTTCCAGGTATCAATTAAATCAAATGTCAGCGGCGCGTGGACCGGAATGGTCGGATGCAGCCCGGACGCCGGCTGCCAGGCCTTGAAACGGACGCCGGCGACCGCCTCGCCGGAGCGGCCGGTGGCCGTCATCGGCATCCGCCGGCCGTTGCAGGTGACGACGTGGCGGCCTTCGACGAAGCCCGACGCCTTGATCTGCAACCGTTCCACCGACGAATCGACATAACGCACGGTGCCGCCCGCCGAACCCTCCTCGCCGAGCACGTGCCATGGCTCCAGCGCCTGACGCAGTTCCAGCGAAACGCCGCCGTGATGGACCCGGCCGAACACCGGGAAACGAAATTCGAGCTGCGCCGAATACCATTCCGGTGAGAATTCGTAGCCGGAGTGCTTGAGTTCTTCGAGCACGCCCAAAAAGTCTTCCCAGAGAAAATGCGGCAGCATGAAGCGATCATGCAGCGTGGTGCCCCAGCGCACGAAATTGCCCTGTTGCGGTTCGCGCCACATTTTTGCGATCAGCGCCCGGATCAAGAGTTGCTGCGCCAGCGACATGCGCGGATCAGGCGGCATTTCCAGCGCGCGGAACTCGACCAGTCCGAGACGGCCGGTCGGCCCGTCGGGCGAATAGAGCTTGTCGATGCAGATTTCGGCGCGATGGGTGTTGCCGGTGATATCGACCAGGATGTGCCGGAACAGGCGGTCGACCAGCCATAGCGGGGCCTCGATGCCCGGCGGCGGCACGTGGGCCAGCGCGATTTCAAGTTCATAGAGGCCGTCATGCCGCGCCTCGTCGATGCGTGGCGCCTGGCTGGTCGGGCCGATGAACATGCCCGAGAACAGATAGGACAGCGACGGATGGCGCTGCCAGTACAGCACGAGACTCTTCAAGAGATCGGGCCGGCGCAGGAACGGTGAATCCTGCGGCGTGCTGCCGCCGACCACGACGTGGTTGCCGCCGCCGGTGCCGGTGTGGCGGCCGTCGACCAGGAAACGGTTGGCGCCGAGGCGCGTCTTGGCGGCGTCTTCGTACAGTCCAAACGTGATGTCGACCGCCTCGCGCCAGCTTTGCGCCGGCTGGATGTTGATCTCGATCACGCCGGGATCGGGCGTCACCTTGATGACTTCGACGCGCGGATCATACGGCGGCGAATAGCCCTCGACATGGACCTGCAGCTGCAGCTCTTCGGCGGTCGCCTCCACCGCCGTGATCAGCTCCAGATAATCTTCCAGTTTCTCGACCGGCGGCATGAAGGCGCACAAAACGCCGTCGCGGATTTCGATCGACATCGCCGTGCGCACGGGTTCGAGTTTTGGCTTCTCCTTGGCCTTCGCATCTTCCGTCTGGGTGCCCGCTTCGGAAGCCGCCAGATCGTCGCGCGGCTCCATCGGATCCTGCTCGACAATGTAGGGATATTCCTCCGGCGGAATGTGTTCCAGCGAGGCGATCGGCAGCCGCAGGCCCAGCGGGGAATCGCCCGGAAACAGGAACAGATGGCCGCGCCGGATCTTCCAGCGTTCGCTGCGCCAGTGCCCCGGCGAGTGCTTGAAGGCCTCGTTCCGGCGCTGGATCGGCAGCACAAATCCCTTGGGCTTGTTGAGCCCGGAATCGAACACCCGCGCCATCCGTGAGCGCTCTTCCGGATCGGCCAATTTGGAGTCGGTCGGATCGACATTCGCCGGCAGCGCCGCTTCCTTCTGCAGCCAATGCGCGGTGTCTTCGAAGGCGGGCAGCACGTAGTCGGTTGTGAGTCCGAGCTTTTGTGCGACGCCTCCGGCAAAATGTTCGGCGTCGGCGATTTCGGCCTTGCGCGGATTTTCGATGTTCGCGATCAGTTCGGCGTTCTTCCAGATCGGCACGCCATCCTTGCGCCAATAGAGCCCGAACGCCCAGCGCGGCAGGCTTTCGCCCGGATACCATTTGCCCTGCCCGTAATGCAGCAGACCGCCGGACGCAAAACGCGCGCGCAATTTGCGGATCAAATCGTCGGCGAGCGCGCGCTTGGTCGGGCCGACGGCGGCGATATTCCATTCCGGCGATTCCAGATCGTCGACCGAAACAAAGGTCGGCTCGCCGCCCATCGTCAGCCGCACGTCGTCCTTTTTCAGATCGGCATCGACCGCTTCGCCGAGCCTGTCGAGACGCGACCAGGATTCGTCCGAGAACGGCCGCGTGATCCGCGGCGCCTCGCGGATGCGCTTGACGCTCATCTCGAAGCCGAACTCGACATTGGCAAAGCCGGCGCTGCCTGAAATCGGCGCCGCCGAGCGGTAGTGCGGCGTGGCCGCGACGGGAATGTGTCCCTCGCCGGTCAGCATGCCCGAGGTGACGTCGAAGCCGATCCAGCCCGCGCCCGGCAGATAGACCTCGGCCCAGGCGTGCAGGTCGGTGAAATCGCTTTCGACCTCGCGCGGGCCTTCGACCGGATCGATGTCGGGGCGGAGTTGAATGAGATAGCCGGAGACAAAACGCGCCGCGAGCCCGAGATGCCTGAAGATCTGGATCAGGAGCCAGGCGGAGTCGCGGCAGGAGCCGGAGCCGGCGGCGAGCGTCTCCTCCGGCGTCTGGATGCCCGGCTCCATGCGGATGACGTAACCGATTTTCTTCTGCAGCTGCGCGTTGAGGTCGACCAGGAAATTGACGGTGCTGTCGGCCTCACGCGGGATGTCCTTCAGATAAGCGGCAAATAGCGGCCCCTCGCCCGATGTCGCCAGATATGGCGCCAGCTCGGTCTTGAGATCGTCGGTATATTGAAACGGGAAACTGGTGGCGTAGGGCTCGACGAAGAAGTCAAACGGATTGACCACGGTCATCTGCGTCGAGAAATCGACCTCGATCTTCAGCTCGCTCGCCTTCTCCGGGAAAACGAATCGCGCCAGCCAGTTGCCTTGCGGATCCTGCTGCCAGTTCACGAAATGATTTGAAGGCGTGACCTTGAGCGAATAGCTCAGGATCGGCGTGCGCGTGTGCGGCGCCGGCCGCAGGCGTACGGTTTGAGGCCCGATGTCGATCGGTCGGTCGTATTTGTAGTGCGTAACGTGATGTAGTGCGACGAAGATCGACACGGACGGGCTACTCCAGCAGCTTTTTTAAGCAGAACACTGGTTCCGGCGTGGATCAAGCACTAACAACGGGCACGGGGTGCCTACGGGAAGTGCGAAAGTAACCCTCGGTGTCGTCCCGGCGAACGCTCAGATGCGCAATTGCGCATCGGGGGACCCATACCGCGTGGTTTTTCAGTGAGGCAAGATCGCAGACGTCTTCCGCCAAACCAAGGCCGGTGGCTATGGGTCCCGGCCTTCGCCCTAGGGCATGCACACATCTCTGAGGCTCCATCCTGCGGCGGCGGCGTGGAAGTATTCGAGGCCGTGCTTCATGG
>NZ_JAFCLR010000008.1:0-248728 GCF_018131065.1 Bradyrhizobium sp. AUGA SZCCT0431
CATGAAGCACGGCCTCGAATACTTCCACGCCGCCGCCGCAGGATGGAGCCTCAGAGATGTGTGCATGCACTAGGGCGTTCGCCGGGACGACGATGGAGTTTTTACTCCGCGCGCCCCGTGCCCTCATTGAGCCAGCACGCCACCTGATGCCGCGCGCCGGCGTCGGCCAGCACGGGACGCTCCACTTTGCAGCGGTCCATCACGTAGCGGCAGCGGGTGTGGAAGGCGCAGCCCGACGGCGGGTTGATCGGGCTTGGCACGTCGCCATCGATGACAGGCGCCAGCTTCTTCGCTTTGGGATTGGCGACCGGCACCGAGGCCAAAAGCGCCTGCGTATAGGGATGACGCGGGTTGGCGAACAACTCGGTCTTGTCGGCGATCTCGACGATGCGGCCGAGATACATCACCGCGACGCGGTGGCTGATATGGGCGACCACGGCGAGGTCATGGGCGATGAACAAATATGAAAAATTATTCTTGCGCTGCAGGTCGATCAAGAGATTGATCACCTGCGCCTGGATCGAGACGTCGAGCGCCGATACCGGTTCGTCGCACACGATCAGGCTAGGCCCGAGCGACAGCGCGCGGGCAATGCAGATGCGCTGCCGCTGTCCGCCGGAGAACTGATGCGGATAGTTCTTCATCTGGTCCGCCCGCAGGCCGACCTGGGCGAACAGTTCGGCGACCCGTTCCTGCTGCTTGGCGCCGGTGGCTAGGCCGTGGACGCCAAGCGGTTCGCCGACGATCTCGCCGGCGGTCATGCGCGGATTGAGCGAAGCGAACGGATCCTGGAACACGATCTGCATCGAGCGCCGATGCGGCCGCAGATCCGTCTTGCTGAGGTTGGTGATATCAGTGCCGTTCAGCTTGATGGCGCCGCTGGTCGGCTCCACCAGCCGCAGCACGCTGCGCGCCACCGTCGACTTGCCGCAGCCGGATTCTCCAACCAGCCCGAGCGTCTCGCCTTTACCCACCGAGAAGCTGACGCCGTCGACCGAATGCACGGTGCCGATGCGCCGGCGCAGGATGCCGCCGCGCACCGGGTAATGCTTGACGAGGTCGGTGACTTCCAAAAGGGGCGTTTCGTCGGTCATGGCGCGGCCACCATTTCCGCCGCGCGCCAGCAGGCCGCAAAATGATTGTCGCCGAAATCCAGTAGCGGCGGATATTCGGCGCGGCAGCGGTCGATCGCGAACGGACAGCGCGGCGCAAAGGCGCAGCCCGGCGGCAAATTGGTCAGCGACGGCACCATGCCGGGAATTTCGTTCAACCTGACATCCTCTTTCGCGCCAAGCGAAATCACCGCCGGCATCGAGGCCATCAGGCCGCGGGTGTAGGGATGCCGTGGATTCTCGAACAGCGCCTCGACGGTCGCCTCCTCGACCTTCTTGCCGGCATACATCACGATGACGCGCTGCGCGGTCTGCGCGACTACGCCGAGATCGTGGGTGATCAGGATCAGCCCGGTGCCGAGGGTCTTTTGCAGGTCGACGATCAGCGCCAGAATTTGCGCCTGGATCGTGACATCGAGCGCGGTGGTCGGCTCGTCCGCGATCAACAGCGCCGGGCGGCACGCCAGCGCCATCGCGATCATCGCGCGCTGGCGCATGCCGCCGGAAAGCTGGTGCGGATATTCATGCGCGCGGCGCTCCGGCTCGGGAATGCGGACGAGGCGCAGCATTTCGACGGCTTTCGCCCACGCTTCCTTCGCCGTCATGTCCTGGTGCAGGCGCACCACCTCGGTGATCTGGTCGCCGATCCGCATCACCGGATTGAGCGAGGTCATCGGCTCCTGGAAGATCATCGACATCCGGTTGCCGCGGATCTTGCGCATGTCCGCTTCGTCAATGCCGAGCAGGTCGGTGCCTTCGAGTGTCACCGAGCCGCCGACGATCCGGCCCGGCGGGTCCGGCACCAGCCGCATGATCGACAGCGCGCTGACGCTCTTGCCGCAGCCGGATTCGCCGACGATCGCCAGCGTCTCGCCGCGGCGGACGTGGAACGATACGTCATCGACCGCCCGGAACAGGCCTGAATTGGTGAAGAACACCGTCTGCAGGTTCTTCACATCGAGAACCGTCTCATCCGCCCGTGCCAGCGCCATCAGCCGCGCTGCCTCGGATCGAGAATGTCGCGCAGCGCGTCGCCGAACAAATTGGTGCCGAACACCGCAAGGCTGATCGCGACGCCGGGGAAGATCACCAGCCACGGCGCGGTGCGGACATATTCCGCCGCCGATTCGGACAGCATGCGGCCCCATGACGGATAGGGCTCGGGAATGCCGAGGCCAAGGAACGACAGCGAGGCCTCGGTGAGGATGGTGGAGCCGAGCTGCGCGGTCGCCAGCACGATCAGCGGCGCCAGTGTGTTCGGCAGCACGTGGCGAATCGCGATGCGCGTTTCGCTCATGCCGATCGACTTGGCGGCTTCGACGAACGGCAGTTCGCGCAGCGCCAGCGTGTTGGCGCGGATGACGCGGGCCACCGTCGGAATCAGCGGGATCGCGATCGCGATGATGACGTTCGGCAGCGACGGCCCCAGGGCCGCCGTCATGACCAGCGCCAGCACCAGCAGCGGCAGGGCCTGCAGGATGTCGGTCACACGCTGGAACAGCAAATCGACCCAGCCCGAGAGATAGCCGGAGACGAGGCCGACGATAACGCCGAGCGTCGAGCCCAGCAGCGTGGCGCCGATGCCGACGGCCAGTGAAATCCGGGCGCCATGGACGATCCGGCTCCAGACATCGCGGCCGAACGAATCGGTACCCAGCCAATGGACGGCGTCGGGCGCCGCCAGCCGGTGCGTGGAATCGACGCTGAGCGGGCTGAAGCGGCAGATCAAATCGGCCGATATCGCCACCCAGACGAACATCACCATGATGAAGAGGCCGATGGTGCCGAGCATGTAGCGTTGCGCGAGAAACGTCAGCCGGCGCCAGCCATGCGTCGAATGGGCGCCGGCGCGTTTCAGTTCGCTATCGTAATTGACCACGGCCAAACTCAGCTCTCCTAATCCCCATAGCGGATGCGCGGATCGATCGCGGCGTACAGCAGGTCGACGGTGAAGTTGGCGAAGACCACGACGACGGCGATCAGCATTACGAGGTTCTGCACGATCGGGTAGTCGCGCCAGCGCAGCGCCTCGACCAGGAAGCGGGCGATGCCCGGGATATTGAACACGGTTTCGGTGACGATCAGTCCGCCGATCAGGAAAGCGGCCTCGATGCCGATCACGGTGATGACGGGCAGGATGGCGTTTTTCAGCGCATGGCGATAATTGACCGAATTTTCCGAGGCGCCCTTGGCGCGCGCGGTGCGGATAAAATCCTGGCGCAGGATTTCCAGCATCGAGGAACGCGTGATGCGCATCGTCAGGGCGGCGCTGCGAAAGCCGACCGCCATCGCCGGAACGCAGTAGATGGCGATCGCTTCGGTCCAGGTTTTTGGGTTGGGGTTGAAGATCGGCATGGTTCCGAACATCGAAACCGACGCCATCAGGATCAGCAGTCCGAGCCAGAACGAGGGCAGCGACAGCCCGCTCAGGCTGACGATACGCAAGGCATAATCGAGCCTTGTGCCCTGGTGAACGGCGCTGATGACGCCGAGGGGAATGCCGATCGCTGCGGAGAACAGCAGCGCCAGCCCCGCCAGCCGCGCCGTGATCGGAATCCGCGGCAGGATCTCCTGCAGCGCCGGTTTTTCCGACACATAGGAATAGCCGAGATCGCCGTGCAGCAACCCGCCGATCCAGCGGAAATATTGCACCACGATCGGGTCGCTGAGACCGAGTTCCTTTTCAAGATTGGCCTTGTCGGCGGGATCGACGAATCCCGCCGCGTCGAACAGGATGTCGACGATATTGCCGGGGACGACGCGCAGCAGCACGAAGATGATGATCGAGATCCCGATCAGGGTCACGAACATCAAGGCGAGGCGTCGCACGATATAAGCAAACACCTGGCTATTCTCCCTGGCCGGCCGACGTAATGGCGGACGCTACTTGTCCATCCATACATCCTCGTAACGATAGCCGTTATAGGAGCTGTTCACCATGATGGTGATGCCCTTGACGTAGGGCTGCCAGCACGAACCCGAGCGGCCGTGGTAGATGATCGGGCGGGCGACGTCCTCCTGCAGCTTCTTGTCGATTTCCCAGACGATTTTCTTGCGCTTCGCGACGTCGGTTTCCTGGGACTGCTCGCTGAACAGCTTCTCGATGTCCTTGTTGCAGTAATTGGTGTAGTTGCGCTCCGAGCCGCAGGAATAGTTCTCGTAGAACGACTGGTCGGGATCGTCGACCGCATTGCCGGTCAGATTGAGGCCGAGCGCATAATCCTTGCGTGCGACTTTCGAGAACCAGTTCGCCGTCTCGACCACGTCAAGCTCGCCGTCGATATAGATGCTCTTGAGCTGATCGATCAGGATGATGGCGGGGTCGCGATAGATCGGAATGTTGCGCGTTGCGACCTTGACCGCGAGCCGCTTGTCCGGTCCAAAGCCCGCCTTCTGCATCAGCTTGCGCGCTTCTTCCCGGTTGGCGTTGATGTCGGGGCCGTAGCCCGGGATCGTCTCCAGCATCTCCTTCGGCATCGCCCACAACCCACCCGGGGCGGGAAGCATGGTGCCGCCGATATCCGCCTGTCCTTCGAACAGGATCGAGACGAACGCCTTGCGGTCGATCGCCAGCGCCATCGCGCGGCGGATATCCAGGCTGTCAAACGGCGGCGAGGACGAGTTGACGATGATGTTGGTCGAGACGTTGATCGGCTCGACGACGCACACGGCGTTCGGCGACTGCTTCTTGACGTCCTTGAGCAGCGGGATCGACACTTCGGTCGGGAACGTCATGTCGAACTGGCCGGAAATAAAGCCGAGAATGGCGGTCGACCGGTTGGTGATGATGGTGAATTCCATGCCGTCGAGATACGGCAGGCCCTTCTTCCAGTAATCCGGGTTGCGCGTCAGCTTGATCGATTCGTTGGCCTTGAACTCGACGAATTTGAACGGGCCGGTGCCGGTCGGCTTGGTGCGCATGTCGCCGGGCGAGACGTGGCAGGGATAGACCGGCGTATAGCCGGAGGCGAGCAGCGCCAGCAGCGCCGGCTGCGGCCGTTTCAGGTTGAACGACGCCTCGAAATCGCCTGACGTGGTGACGTCGACGACCTCGTCATACCAGGATTTTCGCGGGTTCTTGCGGAACTTCTGCTGCGACTTGCCCATCAGCATGTCGAAGGTGCATTTGACGTCGGCGGAGGTGAACGGCTTGCCGTCGTGCCATTTGACGCCCTGCCGCAGCTTGAAGGTGAGCTTCTTCTTGTCGCCGCTCCAGGCCCAGCTCTCCGCAAGATCAGGGACGATCGATTCCATGGAGTTCTGCGGGACGTCCTGCTTGTAGATCACGAGGTTGTTGAAGACCGGCATGAAGGGAATGTTGACCGAATAGGTCGCCTCCTCGTGGATCGAGGCGCTGGCCGGACTGTCGCGGTGATAGACCTTGAGGATGCCGCCCTGCTTGGGCTCGCCTGCCGATGCAACATGGTAGGCCGGCAGCAATAACAACGCCGCGACGGCAAGCGTTCGCACGCTCCGCATGGTGTCCCCTCCCGAGAATGTTCGGTCTCAAATGGCCGATTGCCGCCGACGATAGCATGACCATCCTGCCGGGCAACCGGCCAGAGCCGTGCGGAGGTTGGCAATTCGAACTACCGAAACTCCGTATGGCGGAACTGGCCTGCCTTTTGCGGCGATTTGCACGGAAATGGGTCAGCAATTGCCGCCGTCGTTGCGACGCACACAAGATGATCGCGCCATAATGCCTCACCCGAGCGTTCACGCCGTCACGTTCCGGCCTATTTCGCATCAACGCGGTCGCGTGTTTGTCAATCGGCGCCGCTCACACGATCCGCGAGGTCTTGTTGCCCCAATAGCGGTCGCGCAGCAGGCGCTTGTAGAGTTTGCCGGTGGGCAGCCGCGGCAGCTCCTTCTCGAAGTCGATCGAGCGCGGCACTTTTTGGCGCGACAGCGACTGGCTGCAGAACGCGATCAATTCCTCCGCGAGTTCAGGCCCCGGCGAAACGCCCGGCATCGGCTGCACCACCGCCTTCACTTCCTCGCCGAGATCCGGATTGGGCACGCCGAACACGGCGGCATCGGCGATCTTGGGATGGGTGATCAGCAAATTCTCGCACTCCTGCGGGTAGATGTTGACGCCGCCGGAGATGATCATGAAGGTCGCGCGGTCGGTGAGATAGAGATAGCCGTCATTGTCGACATAGCCGACATCGCCCACCGTGCTCATACTGCCGTCCGCCGTGCGCGCCTCCTGGGTCTTGGCCGGGTCGCCGAAATATTCGAACGGGGTGGCGGTCTTGAACCACACGGTGCCCGGCGTGCCGACGGGAACGGCCTGCATGTTCTCGTCGAGAATATGCAGATCGCCGAGCAGCACCCGGCCCACGGTGCCGCGATGGGCCAGCCACTCCTCGCTGTTGCAGGAGGTAAAGCCGAGCCCTTCGGTGGCGCCGTAATATTCGTGGATGATCGGCCCCCACCATTTGATGATGTCGTCCTTGACCGCCGCGGGGCAGGGCGCGGCGGCATGGATCGCGATCTCGAGCGACGACAGGTCGTATCGCGTACGCGCCTCCTCCGGCAGCTTGAGCATGCGCGAGAACATCGTCGGCACCAGCTGAGTGTGCGTGATGCCCCATTTCGGGATCAGCGAGAGATAATGTTCGGGATCGAACCGCTCCATGATGATGGCGGTGCCGCCCATCTTGATCGTGAGGTTGACGGCGGCCTGCGGCGCCGAGTGGTAGAGCGGCGCCGGTGACAGATAGATCATGCCCTCGCGGTACTGCCAGATCTTCACCAGGAAATCGAACAGCGGCAAATTCTGGTCGGCCGGCAGTTCCGGCAGCGGGCGCAGAATCCCCTTCGGCCGGCCGGTGGTGCCGGAGGAATACAGCATCGCGGTGCCGACGCATTCATCCGATATCGGGGTGTGCGGCATATCAGCCGTGACTGCCTGCAAACCGACGATGCGGTCGCTTTCGCCCTCGCCATCGGCGACGATGCAAAGCTCCACCTGCGGGCATTCCTGCAACGCCTCGCGCGCGACATCGAGTTTTTCCCGAGAGGTGATCAGGATGCGCGACTGGCTGTTGGTCAGGATGTAGGCGAGCTCGCTCGCGGTGAGGTAGGAGTTCACGCAGGTGTAATAGAGGCCGGAGCGTTCGCCGGCGCCGCAGGCTTCGAGATAGCGGCTGTTGTTCTCCATGAAGATCGAATAATGGTCGAGCCGCTTCAGGCCGCGGTTGCGAAACAGATGTGCCAGCCGGTTGGAGCGCGCGTCGAGTTCGCGATAGGTGACGGTCTCGCCGGTGCCGGCCATGATGAAGGCGGGCTGCAGGGGGCGAAGTCGAGCATGTTTGCCGGTGTACATTTACTTCCCGTCTCCCTAGGCAGCCAATTCGAGAATCTCGCGGACCTGTGCCGGCCCTTCAATCTTGCGGGGATTGCGCGGCACCCACGGCGTCGCCATCGCCTGCTTTGCGATGCGGTCGAAGTGCTCAGGCCCGACTTTGACTGCGCGCAGGCTGCGCGGCATGCCGAGGCCGCGAATGAATTTATCGAGCACCTCGCTGGCATCCTTGCCCGGATGTCCCATCGCGGCTGATACCAGCGCCTGGCGCTCGGCATTAACAGATAAGTTCCAGCGCATCACGGCGGGGAGCATCACACAGGAGGTATGGCCGTGCGGCACGCCGAATTCGGCGCCGAGCACATAGCCGATGCCGTGGCTGGCGCCCATCGGTACGCCCGCGGCCAGTGGCCCGGTCGAAAGCCAGGTCCCGATCTGGCAATCCATCCGCGCGTCGAGATCGCGGCCATCGGCCTTCACCCGAGGCAGCGCCTGCGCCAGCAGCGCAAGCCCCTTCAGCGCCTGGGCGTCGGCATAGGGATGCGCCTCGCGCGCGCAGATGCCCTCGACGCAATGGTCGACGGCGCGGATGCCCGTCGACAGCCACAGCCATTCCGGCGTGTGCAGGCCGATCGCGGGATCGAGGATCACGGCGCGCGGCATCACCAGCCGATGGCGCAGCGCTTCCTTGACCTTGGTCCGCTCGTTGGTAACGCCGGCGTTGGCGGTGAATTCGCCGCCGGCGATCGTCGTCGGCACGCTGATCTGCCGCACCGTCGGCGGGTTCATCGGCGGCGGCGCGCCGGCAACGGCTCTTATTTTGTCGATGCCTTCGACGGTCGTAATGTCATTGGCGAGGCAGAGCTGCACCGCCTTGGCGCCGTCGGTGATCGAGCCGCCGCCGATGGTGACGATGAGGTCGGCTTTGGCGACGCGAGCCTGTTCGGTCGCCGATATCACGGCCGCCCGCGGCGTATGGGCGGGCATCGCGTCGAACGTCGCGACGCAGCGCGGCCCCAGCATTTCGCGAATGTTCCTGATGACGTCGGTCTCGCGGTTGAGCGTGCCGCTGACCATCAGGAACGCTCTGACAGCACCGAGCCGGTCCATCTGCTCGACGATCACCTCGGACGCCGGCCGCCCGAATACGACCTCATCCATGGCGCCGAATACCACACGCCCTCTATGCACGCTTGTCCTCCCCGGACATTTTGGTTTTGTTGGCAGGGAGGTTAGCGGAGGAAATTCCGGCCGTCATGCACGAAGATGGTGCGGAGGTGGGCGGGTGCCGGCCACTCAACCCGTCGTCCCGGCAAAGGTCCCCCCATGCGTCGTCCCGGGCTTGACCCGGGACCCATACTCCGCGGCGGTTGTTGTTTGCAGAAGGTCTCTGACGCCGGCGATCTCACCGATGGGCCGCGGCGTATGGGTCCCGGCCTTCGCCGGGACGACACGCGGATATAGTTTCGCATTCTCGCGGCGCATTTGCGCCCGAGGTTTGCAGGTAATCTTCGCCCCCGAAAATCAGAGGGCGCAGGGAATGCCGGATGCGCGCTGCACCCGCGGTCTCGTGTGCGAATAGTGCAAACAAAGCTGCACACGAGCATACAGGGCAGCGGAGGCAATCCGACATTCCCTGCGCAATGGCTTTACGGCTTGCTTCGTGCTCTCCTCGGTCGGGCCGAGCTCGTTGTCACCGTCGCCGGCGGGACACTTCCCGCCAACTTGACGCCAGCATCGGGGCGTCGGGACCACACGACTTCACCGTACGCCTTTGCTGCGCGCGTCAAGCGCAACATCGGCGTCCACCGCTACCCGTCCCTCGTTGTGACGATGGCCAACGCCCCTCTGAGTGGGACGGGATGGGCAAATATGTGCAGGTGATTTGGGGTCGGAGGAAAGGGAAATATTTTTGATTTTCGGAAATTTAGGGCTTGACATGACTTCCGAAAATCGGAATTGAGTTGCCCCGGCTTCCGCCTTCGCTCGTTGAGCTACGGCGGACAGGTCGCCAAGGCTACGCCGGGCGCGGCCGTCGGGCTACTATGTCGCACCCAGCCGTCATTGCGAGCCACCGGGTCGCGCGAATGCGCGCCCGATGACAGGCTCCGCGAAGCAATCCACGCCTCGGCCTGGCGCAATATGGATTGCTTCGCTGCGCTCGCGATGACGGGGAGAGGGTGGCGTCTAGATTGAGCTGTCATTCCGGGATGGTCCGAAGGACCAGACCTCAGGTGCGCAATTGCGCACCGGGGAATCTCGAGATTCCGGGCTCGCGCTGCGCGCGCCCGGAATGACGCTTTACCCACGCACAAAAATCCGGGCGCGTCGTGCCGCGATATGTTAGAGGCTTGGCACAACCGAAGGGGATAGTTGATGGCTTCATCGCCGGACCTTGCGACGCTCAAGCTCGACGACTTCGCAACCCAACTCGATGCTGACTTCGAGATGCAGACATCTGATGGTGTGCTGCCGCTGAAGCTGGTGAAGGCCGATCCGGCGGGCGCGAGCGGGAGGGAAGGCGCGGCGTTCTCGCTGCTGTTCGCAGCACCCGCCGGCACATCGCTGCCGCAGGGGATCTATCCGGTGACGCATCCTGCGCTTGGGGTGATGGAAATATTTCTGGTGCCGATCGGTCCGCTGCAAGGCGGCAGCGGTTATCAGGCGATATTTGCGTGAGGGGGGATTCGTAGGGTGGGCAAAGCGTAAGCGTGCCCACCATTGGTAAATAATGATTGCGATCTAGATGGTGGGCACGGCGCAAGCGCGCCTTTGCCCACCCTACGCTCGTCACGTCGCCCCCGCTCTCCACCGCATCAAATCGTAGACGCCCTTGTCCTCCTCGGTGACAAAGCCGAGACGCCGGTAAAGCCGCATCGCCGGATTGAACTTCTCGACATGGATCGACACGTCCTTTCCGGCGGCGGCGGCCTCGTCCAGCAGGTCGCGCAGCAGGGCTTCGCCAAGCCCTTTGCCGCGATGTTCGGGGAGGAACGCTATGTCGATGATGCAATGCTGGCTCGACCAGCGTTCGATGTAGAGACGGCCGATGTCTTCACCGGCTCGCATCGCCACCAGCCGGTCGGCTTCGGGATGCTGACTCTGGTAATG
The DNA here is from genome assembly GCF_018131065.1 of Bradyrhizobium sp. AUGA SZCCT0431. NCBI lineage: Bacteria > Pseudomonadati > Pseudomonadota > Alphaproteobacteria > Hyphomicrobiales > Nitrobacteraceae > Bradyrhizobium > Bradyrhizobium sp. AUGA SZCCT0431. Next base: position 10,534 of record NZ_JAFCLR010000008.1, read on the forward strand.
CGTGTGCTGCGCGCGGAACTGCATGTCGAGGAACGTCGCCTTTTCGGCCTCGCTCCACGGAAAAGCCGCGAGTTCGCTGGTGCGGGTCGAGACATACAGCCGGGCGAGGAACGCCAGATCGGTGTCGACGATGCGGCGAAAGCCGAGACCTGCGCCGGCTGCGCGCAACCAGCCGAACGAAACCGGCGAGATGTCGGCGGCCCGCAGGTTCATCCGCGCGGCGGGAAAACGCCCTGCAAGGCGATGATGTAGGTCAGCGTCAGATACGGCTGCATGTTGTTATGAGGATGCGAGCTGCCGGTAAGCGCCAGTGTCTGCGCGTTCATCTGGACGAGATTGGCGATGTTGGACTGATAGATGGTGCCCGCCTTGGATCGCGAGAGGAATTCGGTAGGTGTGGGCTCCTTGAGCGTGGCGTTCTCGGTCGAGCCCTGGATAAAATGGTTGTGGAGCGGCAAGTTCCCCTGCAACAGGGTTACCGTCTGGCCGCCGCCGGGTTCGCCGAGATAGCGATCGCTCAGTCCCGTCCCTTGTCCCTGGCTGATGGCGCCTGAGCCCATCAGGTTGGGGAGCGCAAAAGTCGATTTTCCGTCGCCGCCGTAATAGGTCCCGAGTATGGAAAACAAGGCCGTGTTCTGCGAGATCGGCATGAGCTGGCCGTTGCACAACGCCCATCCTGTCGGCGCAAAGTCGCCGCCGAATATCCTGATCTCCGCAACGAACGGGTCTGACATGGATGGCCTCTAACTTTGCGTCGGAAAAATGCCGTACAGCGAAATGATGTAGCTGACGGTCAGGAAAGGCATCATGTTGTCGTGTGGATGGTTGGAGCCGATGCCTTGGACGGCGGTGGCGACCAATTGAGGGCCCGCCACATCGATCACGAAGGGGCTGATGGTTGGCGAGGTCGCCAGCACATTGCCGCTCGGGCTCGGGTTCGTCGCGATCGCGGTCGAGGCCATGAACGCATGATTGTGGATCGGAATCTGCTGGGTAGTCAGCGTAACCGTTTCGACGCCGCCAGTTTCGCCGATGGTGTAGGATTGCACGATACCGGGTCCCTGTCCCTGATGGATCGGCAGGCGGCCCCGCAAATCGGGCAGGGCGAAAGTAGACTGGCCGTCTCCGCCATAGGTCGTGCCGATCAGGGTGAAGAGTGCGTCGTTCTCCGAGATCGCAATCAGGGATCCGTCGCAGAACGCCCAGCCGACTGGTGCAAAGTTGCCGCCGAACATTCGAATTTCGCCGATATAGGGATTGCTCATGGAAAATCTCTAGTTTCGCGACGGGTAGATGCCCGTCAGGGAAATGATGAAATTGACCACGAGAAATGGCTGCCGGTTCTCGTGAGCCTGGCCACCGCCGACGTTCGATACGGTCTCGGGACGCAATGTCGTTGGAGAGGTGAGACCCCCATAGGGAATGCCAACCTCACGTGCGAGGATGTTGCCCTGCACCGTGTTCACGTTGCCCTGCGTGTCGGATGCGAGCAGTCCATGATTATGTGCGGCCATTTCGCCGGTAACCAGCGTGTGAAACTCCTCGCCGCCTTTCTGGCCGATGACGAAGCCCGGGGCCTGATGAAGCCCGGTTCGCCCGCGCAGATCGGGGAGCGCGAAGGTGGTCCGTCCATCGCCGCCATAGAATGTCTGGAGTATCGAAAACAACGCCTGATTCTGATTGATCGGCAGAAGCTGCCCGTTGCAGAACGCCCAGTTCTTCGGCGCAAAATTCCAGGAAATAAGCTTGATTTCACCCAGGTATGGTTGACCCACGCTCTCTCCCCATGCTTTCAGCCAATCTACTTAAGGTGTTAACTCATCTTATCTTCGCCGTCGAGATGAATCTGCGGCGACGCGCGCGAGAGGGGCGCGGCCATTCATCGGTAATGGATGGCGCCGCATCAGGGAGATCCGGAGCACGCCATTGCGGCGTCAACGGGCACACGCCGTTTGCTGGTTCTAGACCAGCAAGCCGACATGGAGCTGGGTGAGATGAACGCCCGAATGGCTGTCGATCAGAACGTTCAGGGCGTCGCCGGAATGCGCGCCGTCGATCTGCGCGACGCTCACCCAGTTCGCCGCTGCCGGCGGGCCGTAGGGGTCGTTCGCGTTCACCTGCAGCGTCGCGAACTGGCCGCTGCCATCCTCGACCGCGCGCACGATCATCCCGTCGCTGAAACCGGTCGCGTGGAATTGCGAGGTCAGCGCGGAAAAGTCGAACCGGTCGCCTTCGGCGTAGCTGTAATCGCCGACATGCGTGACCGGCGGAGGCGCCGCCGCGTGGACGTCGACATGCGCGAACACGAAATTGTCCGCGCCGCCGCCGCCGAACAGGAAGCCGCCGCCCGTGCCGGCGTCGATGGTGTCGTTGCCGGCATTTGCGGCAGGTCCCATTGACACGGTGGGTGTCACCGGTCCGAGCGAGATCGTCGGCGTCAAGGTCGTGGTCGGGGCCAGCGCGACGTCGATCGTGTCGGGCAACCTGCGTTCGCCGGTATCGAGAACGACATTCATGAGGCCGGCGATGTCCGAATGCTCCAGGCCGATCACGTGACCGAGTTCATGCTCGATCACCGTCAGCAGATCGATACGACCGGCGGCGCTTCCGCTGGTTGCCGTCAGCAGGTTCGGCGCAGTCACGGTATCGAATTCGCTGTTATTGGCCGGCGTCGGATCGACGAACCAGCCCCAGCCTGCGCCGTTGCTGTCGATCGTGATTCCATGCTCGTCGCTGTTGGCTAGGAAACCGGAATTCGGCAGGTCCGCGATGCGGATCTGGGCATTCTGCATTTGCTCGATCTGCGCGGCTGACGCGCCGGCAGCGGCCCATTGCGCAATCGCAACCGCGAGCAGCGGCGCCAGCGCGTCCATCGTGAGGACGTCCGAACTGCCCGGGCCCTGGCCGTTCAACGCCATTTGCGGCGTCGGCGGCGGCGACGGCGGGGCGGGCTGGCTGAAGAACACGTTGGTGTCGACCCGCATCGTGTTGCCGGGTGCGCCGCTTGCGGTCAGGCCGTTGGCCGCAGCCAGCGCCGCGGCGCTGGCCTGGGTGACGTTGACGTGATCGGACCCTCCGGGCGCGCCGCCGACGCGCGCGGTGGTGTTGGCGCCGCTGGCGTTGGCGTTGGAGAACGTGTTGCCGCTGATATTCGCGTTGATCACGCTGAGGCCGGCGGTGTTGAAATTATTCACGAAGAGTCCGCGGTCATCGATGATGTCGCGGATGGTGTTGCCGGTCAGGGTGAGATTGAAGGTGCTCGCCGAGTTCTGGGCACCGACGCCGACTTGGGCGTTGATGCCCTCGAACCCCAGGCCGCCGCCGCCGACGCTCTGAATGATGTTGTTGGTGACGCTCAGCGTCATGGTGCCGCTGGCGGCCTCGTCGTGGAGGTCGAGGCCGTTGCCGATCTGCGCGCCGGAACCCGCTTCGCCCTGGGTGCCGACCGTGTTGTTGCGCAGGAAGCCGGTGACGGTGCCGGTACCGAAATGGTTGACGGCAATGCCGACCGCGCGATTGTGCGTAACGAGGTTGTTGTTGACGTCGAAATTGATATTGCCGGCGAGCGCGCTGCTGAGGGTGATGCCGGAATTGTTGGTGTCGAAGGTGTTGAGGCCGCCGGCGGTGCCGTCGCCGAGGTGAACGTTGAGCGTGCCGTCGTTGGACGAGCCCTGGAAGCCGGTCGCGGTGAAGGTCGCCGGCGAGGAGAGATTGCCGCTGAACGTATTGTGCGTGGCATGCACCGTCGCGGTCGGCGTTCCCGCGACACCGCCGGTGGCGAGGTTGATCACGAACTCGCTGCCGGCCACCGTCGAGGCGCCGTTGTTGGAGAACGTGCTGTCGGTCACCACCAGGTCGGTCAGCGTGCCGCCGGTGTTCTCGATGAAGACGTTGTGGACATAGGAATTGGTGACGTTGAGGTCGTCGAAGGTGGTGGCGTGGCTGGCGTTACCGGTCAGTTCGAACAGATAGATATTGCCCTCGCCATTGCCCGCGGTGGAGTCGCCGCTGCCGGAGATGTTGAGGTTGCTCAACACCAGGCCGTTGATTGTGTTGCCGTTGATGCCGTTACCGTCGGCGCCGGTGATGTTCATATTGCGCAGGGTGACGTCCTGCGTATTGGTCAGGCTGATGGCGTGGCCGGTGGTGTTCTGGATGGTGCCGCCGGTGCCGTCCGTCGTGCCGGTGCCGGTGACGACCAGATGTCCGCTGCTGCCGGTGGTGTTGAGTACGATGCCATTGACCGCGCCGTTGGACGAGACGTCCTGGAAGGTGACGTTGCTTGCGCCGATCGTGGTGCTGGTGATGTTGAGCGCGGTGCCGGTGCTGCTGTTGATGTGATTGCCTGATCCGGTGACGTTGACGGTGGCATTGGTGGTGGCGTTGGCAACGAAACCTTGCCCGCCGGTCGTGTCGATGGTGAGATTGCCGCCGGTGAAGTTGACGTTGGCGGCGCTGGTGCCGGCGAAATTGACGCCGGTGCCGGATGTGGTGTCGATGTTGACGGTGCCGGAGAAGGCAACGGTGGTGCCGCCGGTCTGGTCGGTGATGTTGATGGCGTTCGACGTTCCGGTATTGAGGTTGAGATTCGCGCCGGAGAAGGTGAAATTGCTGGAATTGTCGTCGAGGACGATGCCGGCTCCCGAGGAGCCGTTGTGGGTCAGGTTGCCGGTGAGCGTAACAGCCCCGGTCGCGTGGTCCTGAATATTGACGACGGACGCTGCGTTCGACGCGGTGATCGAGCCGCCATAGCTGATAACAGCCGTGCCGCCGGTGCTGGCGCCGCCGGCGCCGTTGCCGACCATGAACCCCGCGGTGGTCGCTCCGGAGATGGTGCCGCCGGTGGCGGAGAAGCTACCGGACAGCAGGCCGGTGCCGGCGGCCGCGGTGCCCGCGAGCTGGATGCCGTGGGTGCCGCCCGATGAGCTGACGGTCCCGAGCTGCACATCGAGCGTGCCGCCCTGGTCGATATCGACCGCCTGGCCGGCGCCCGAGATATCCATGTTCCTGATGACGAGGGTGCCGACGTCGTTGTTGCCGTCGTCGATGCCGCTGGTTCCCGAAGCGGTCGTGATGTTGAGGTTGCGGATCGTGTTGTTGGAGGCGAGGTCGATGCCCTGGTCGCCGCCGATCACGTCGATGGTCGGCCGTGTGCCGGCGTTCGGAATGTTGACCACATTGCCGTTAACCGGGTTGGTGAAGCTGAGCGTTTCGCCGGCGCCCCAGACCTGCTGGCCGTTCTGCAGATCGAGGCCCTCGCCGGTATAGGTTCCGGTGCCGGTCCGAACCACGATGTAATCGTTGGCGCCGGGACCCACGGAATTGTTGAAGTCGGCGACGCTGCGGAACGGATCGGCTGATGTGCCGGTGCCGCCGGCGCCGTTGGCCGCGAAGTTGGTGTTGTCGATGAACCAGACCTGCGGCACGACGCCGATGTGAACGACGTCGGTGTCGGTCAGCGGACCGCCGAGCCCGCTATTGCCGCCGTCATTGGTCACGACGGTGAGGTTGGCCTGGCCGGCGAAGCCGTCGGTGCTGTGGAAGGTGACGTTGTTGGCCAGCGTGGCGTTGATATCGGCCGCCGTGCCGGACAGCGTCAGCGTCGCGGTGCCGTTGGCGCCGCTGCTGATGGTGGCGCCGCCCGCCAGGGTGACGGCGACGGTGCCGTTGGTGACCGAGAGCTGGGTGGTGACCAGGCCCGAGCCGGCATCGACGTCGGCGATCGAGATGCCTGATATCGCGGTGTCGGTATTGGAGAACGCGGTCGGCACCGCGTTGTCGGCGGGAATGGTGTTGACCGGCGCGTCGTCCTGGCCGACCACGTTCAGCGTGGCGGTCGCGGTCACGCTGGCGTCGTTGCCGTCGGTGACCTGGATGTCGAAATGCCGGGCGCCCGGCGCCGGGTTCTCGCTCGAATTATTGTACTGCACCGCCTGGATGGCGGCCTCATAGGCGGCGACCGTGGCGGTGCCGCTGAAGGTGATCACGTTGCCGGAGACGGAATAGCTGACGCCGCCGATCGAGCCGCTGGTGTTGCCCGAGACGGTCAGCACATCCTGCCCGCCGACGAAATCGGTGACGGTGACGGTGGCGCCGGTCAGGTTGGCGCTGTCGAGGTCATTGAGGTCGAGGTTCGGCAAGGCGAAGACCGTGGTCGACGGCGGGCCGGCGCCTTCGCTGAAGGTCGCTGTGGTGGCCGTGTTGTCGATGCCGCCGCCGGCGACGAGGTCGATCACCGGCGCGTCGTAGACGGGGGTCACGGCAACCGACGATGCGATGCCGAATGCTGCGGTATTGTCGTTGGCGCCGCCGGTCGGGCCGGTGTCGCTCAGCGAGGTGAGGGTGACCACGCGGGTGGCCGCACCCGGATCTTCGCTGATATTGCCGTAGGCGAGACCATCGACGATGGACTGCATGATCGCGGCGGAGACGCCGCCGGCCTTCGAGATCGTGACCGTCGCGGTGCCGCCGGCGAGCACCACCGAGGCGGTCATGCCGTTGGTTGCGGTGATTTCCGAATTGCCATTGTTGAGTTCGACGATGGTGCCGTCGATGGTCAGGCTGTCGGTGGCGCCTGCGACGTTGCTGACGTTGACGACGAGGCTGTTGAGGTTCTGACCGGCCTCGATCGCCGAGGCGACCACGGGCGTCGAGAACAGGTCGACCGCGGCGCCGTTTTCGGTGAAGCCGGGGTTGAGCCCTGATGTCGTCAGGCTCGGCTCGTCGTTGACCGGCGTGATGGCCAGCGTCTTGGTCGCGAGGTTGCTGTCGACGACGGTATCATTGACCTTGAATTCGATGGTCTTGCTGACACCGGGATCGTCGCTGGTGCTGCTGAAGGTGATCGAGCGCAGCGCCGCCTGATAGTCGGCGACCGTGGCGGTGCCGCTCAGCGCGAGCACGCCGGTGCCGGCGGTGTAGACGCCGGTAATGCCGTTCTGATCGACGAAATTGAGCGAGTCGCCGGCCTGGAAGTTGGCGGAGACCCGGACCTGGGCGGATACGATCTGGCTGTCGGGGTCGGTGACGGTGAGCGCCCCATCGATGGTGACGGCGGCCGCGTTCTCGACATAGGCGGTGGAGCCGCCGGTGGGCGTGATCACCGGCGCGTCGTTGACCGCCGGGACGTTGATGGTCGCGGTTGCCGCGGCGCTATCGACGGAGCCGTCATTGACGGTGTAGCTCAACGTGCGCTGTACGGTCGTGGGATTGTCGCTGGTGTTTTGGTAGGTGACCGACTCCAGCGCCAGTTCGTAATTGGCTTGCGTATCGGTCCCCGACAAGGTCAGCACGCCGGTTACGGGATTATAGGAGCCGGTGATGGCGCCGACGGGCGTGAAGTTCAACACATCCTGGGTGTTGTCGAACCCGCCTGATATCGCGACCCTGGCGCCGGTCATGTTGGCGTTGTCGGGATCGGTGATGGTGATGGTCGGATCGACCACGCTGGTCGCGTTCTCGGTGTAGTTGAGCGTATCGCCGGCGGTGACGATCGGCGCGACGTTCTGCGTGATCGTAAAATTGTTGGGCGATTGATCGGTGTCGACGCCGCTGTTGGCTAGCCCGCCATTGTCCTGCACCTGGAAGGTGAAGGTGGCGACGTTGTTTCCAACCGGGGTGAACACCAGGCCGCCGATGTCGGCGACCGCGATCGACTGACCGGCTGTGACTGCCACGCCATTCAGATCGAGTGTCCCCGTGCCCGCGGCGGGAATCGTCGTGATGATGACGGCCTGGAGGGCATTGGCGCCGCCCGCATTCGCGGCATCGACCGGGTCGGTGAAGCCGAAATCCGCCGCGGCAAAGGTGTGGGCCCCGATGGAGCTGATCGTCTTGTCGGTTCCAGCAGGCGCATCGTTCACGGATGTGACGTCGATCGTGATGGTGTTGGCCGACTGGTCGAGATCGACGCCGCTATTGGCGGTGCCGCCATTGTCCTGGACCTGGAAGGTGAAGGTGGCTAACGGAGATCCATTGCTGTTCAGGACAGGTGTAAACACCAGGAAACCGGCGGCGATGGCGGCGACCGACACGGAGTCGCCCGCATTCACCGTAACGCCGTTGTTGGTCAGCGTGCCGGCGCCGGCACCCGGCACGGTCGTCATCGTGACGGCCAGCAGCGCATTCGGGGCGGCACTGTCGCTGGGATCGCTGAATCCAAAGTCTGCGACGCTGAAGACATAGGGGTTGTCTTCGGCGATCGACACCGCCTTGTCGGTGCCCGCCGGCGCCTCGTTGACGTTGCCGACCCCGATCGAAAAATTCTGCGTGCTGCTGAGCGCGCCTGAGGTCGCCTGCACCGTGATGCCATAGGCATTGCCGGGCGCGGTCTCGAAATCGATCGCGGCGCCGTTGGCGACCGTGACGATGCCGGTATTGGCGTCGATGGCAAACCTGCCGCCCGCGCTGTCGGTCAGCGAGAAGGTTGTCGCCGGGCCGTTGGGATCGAAGGATGCGGCCGTGATGCCGACGGCGGTGCCGTTCGCGACACCCTCCAGCACCGTATCGGCTGCGCCGTTGGTGTCGTTGGGCGTCGCAGGCGCGACATCCGTCACGCCGATCGTGAAGCTCTGCGTCGTGGTGGATACGCCATTGGCCGCCTGCACGGTGACGCTATAGCTGCCGCCCGAGGTCTCGAAATCGACCTTGGTCGCATCGGCGATCGTTACGACGCCGGTCGTGGCGTTGATGGTGAATCCGCCGGCGGACGTGTCGCCGATCAGCGAATAGGTCGTCGCCGGTCCGTTCGGATCGGCGGCGATCGCGGTGAGGCCGACGGTCGAACCGTTGGCGGCGCCCTCTGCGACGCTGTTGGCGGCGCCGTTACCGTCGACCGGCGTCGCCAGCGCAACGTCGGTCACGTTGATGGCAAAATTCTGCGAACTCGACAGCGTGCCGTCGCTGGCGACCGCGGTGATGTTGAGCGTATGGCCGGGCGCGGTGCTTTCGAAATCGATCTTGCTGGGATCGGCGACCGACACCACACCTGTGGCCGCATCGATCTTGAAGGCGCCGTTGGCGCTGTTGCTCAGGCTGTAGGTGACGCCGGGTCCGTTGACGTCGGTGGAGGAGGCGGTGATGCCGACCAGCGTGTTGGCGGCGGCGCCTTCCGCCACGGTGTTGGCGCCGGCATTGCTGTCGACCGGCGTCGAGGGCGCAATGTCTGTCACGTTGATGGTGAAGCTCTGCGACGAGGTGGAGAAGCCGTCGAACGAATTCACCGTGATGGTGTAGGCGTGGCCCGCTGCGGTCTCGAAGTTGATCTTGGCGGGATCGGCGACCGTCACCACGCCGGTGGCCGCGTCGATCTTGAAGCCGCCGCCGGAACTGTCCGACGCCAGCGTGTAGGTAATGGTTTGGCCTTCGGCGTCCGTCGAGCGCGCGGTCACGCCGACCAGCGTATTGACGGCGGCGCCTTCGACGACATTGTTGGCCGCGGCGGTGACGTCGGTCGCGGTCGATGGCGGCGTGTTGGCTGTCGGCGGCGCCGGACCGGGGCCAACCATAATGACGGGGCCACCGGGAGGCGTGCCGGGGCCGGGCGGCGGCGGCGGAGGCGGCGGGTTTACGACGGGAGGCGTACCGCCGGTCACCGGCGGCGGCATCGAACCGGGGGGCAAATCGTTCGCCATTATTCGTACTCCCAACGCAAGTTTCTTGTCCGCGTCACGCAGCCAATCGCGCGGCTAGCGCGATGCGTGAACACGTCGAATGTTTTGATGGATGGTGTGGGCGATGTTGCAGCAGCCCGGTCCGCCCGTTGAACGGAGGACTGCAAAGGCTATTCGGGGGGACTTATTACCAGCGACAGAAATCTCGCTCGTCACTCCGAAACGCCTCTCACTCACGCCGCAACGAAAAGGGAAAAATCAATGTTCAAGAAATGCGGCTGAAAAAAATTTAGACTTTAGCAACCATGACCGTAGCCGAGGGCACAACCTGGAGTCAACGTTTGCGAATTATTAACCATAAGGGCGTGGGCGGTAACCTTGACGCGGAGGGGATGCTGGTCGTCCGCTCCCCCTGACTGGAACTTTGGGCCACACGACCGACGACAATTGTGTGATGTCACGTTTTCGTCATGTCCGGCGCGGTGGCGGTGATGGCGCAATCCGGCGAATTTCCTTCAGGCCAGCGCTTCTGACCCATTCGTGCGAACCCAGTACCCGCACCGGCGCAAGGCGTGATCGTCCGCCATGCATAACGATTGTGCTTGATCCCACCGCCTTCTTGAACAGACTGGGAACCAGTCACATCTGTGACCTCCGCCGGGGAGCGGCAGCCGCCTCCATCGATCGAGATGTCGGGAAGTGCAGGGGAGATGGAGCAGATGGAATTGAGCGCGACTGAAAAACGGAATCGTCCGGTTCAACCGGAAGGCCGTCAGGTCTTTCAACCTTCGCTTCGCTGCCTCTCGCCGCTGATCCTGGTGTCCGCGCTGGCGCTGTCCGGATGTGGGGACAAGCCCCCGCAGCCGGCCGCGGCCGCGGCGCCGCCGGTTACGGTCGCGCAGCCGGTGAAGCGCACCGTCACGGATTGGGACGAATTCACCGGGCGGTTCGAGGCGCTGGAAGAGGTGCAGGTGCGCGCCCGGGTCGGCGGCTTCGTCAACACCGTCGAATTCCGCGATGGCGCCATCGTGCGCGCCGGCGATCTGCTTTACACGATCGATTCCCGCCCGTTCGAAGCCGTCGCCGCGCAGGCCGAGGGCCAGCTCGCGGATTCGCGCGCCAAAGTGGAGCTTGCCAAGCGCGAACTCGATCGCGCGCTGAATCTGGTTCAGACCAGTGCCGTCTCCGAACAAACCGTCGACCAGCGCCGCCAGGCCTTGCAGGCCGCGCATGCCGCGGAGATGCAGGCCGATGGCGCGCTGAAGGCGGCGAAACTCAATATCGAATTCACCCACGTCCTGGCCCCGATGACCGGCCGTGTCGGCCGCCATCTCGTCAGCCCCGGCAATCTCGTGCAGGGCAGCGAGGGCAGTGCCACGCTGCTCACCTCGATCGTCACGCTCGATCCGATCTACATCTATTTCGACGTCGACGAGACGACCTATCTCAAGAACAACAGGCTATGGTTCGAGGGAAAGCGGCCGAGTTCGCGCGACACGCCGAACCCGGTGGAGGTCGCTCTGACCGGCGAGGACAAGCCGTCGAAAGAAGGCAAGATGGATTTTCTCGACAACCGTCTCGATGTCTCGACCGGCACGCTGCGCAGCCGCGCCATCATTCCCAACAAGGACTTCTCGATTCTGCCGGGGCAATTCGGCCGCGTGCGGCTGATCGGCTCTTCGCCCTATGAGGCATTGCTGCTGCCGGACACGGCCATCGCCACCGACCAGTCGCGCAAGATCGTCTTTGTCGTCAAGGATGACAACACCGTCGAAGCAAGGGCTGTGAAGCTCGGACCGCTTGACGAAGGCTTGCGCGTGGTTCGCGAGGGGTTGAAGGCGGAAGATCGCGTCATCGTCGATGGCATCCAGCGCGCCCGGGTCGGTGCGAAGGTGACGCCGCAGACCGCGCCGGCCGGTGGCAAGTCATGAATCTCGGCCGGCTCTCCATCAACCAGCCCATCCTGGCGATGGTGCTGTCGATCGTGCTGCTGATCGTCGGCGCGATCGCCTACACCACGCTGCCGGTATCGGAATATCCGCAAGTGGTGCCGCCGACCGTCGTCGTCACCACGCAGTATCCCGGCGCTACCGCGCAAACCGTCTCCGACACTGTTGCAGCTCCGATCGAGCAGGAGATCAACGGCGTCGAGGATATGCTGTATCTTTATAGCCAGGCGACCTCGAACGGCAATCTCACCATCACGGTCACCTTCAAGCTCGGAACTGATCTCGACAAGGCGCAGGTGCTGGTGCAGAACCGCGTCGCCATCGCGCAGCCGCGATTGCCGGAAGAGGTGCAGCGCAATGGCGTCGTCACCCGCAAGAACAGCCCCGACATCCTGATGGTCGTGTTCATGCTGTCGCCGGACGACAGTTTTGACCAGCTCTACATCTCCAACTATGCGCTGCTGCAGGTGCGCGACGAGCTGCTTCGCCTCGATGGCATCGGCGACATCCAGATGTTCGGCGCCCGCGACTACTCGATGCGGCTATGGCTGGACCCGGACCGCATCGCGACGCTCGGCCTGACCTCGGCCGAGGTGATAGCTGCGATCCGCGCGCAAAACCTGCAGATCACGGGTGGGCAGATCGGCGAGCCGCCGATCGCCGACCGCGCATTCCAGCCCAATCTCACCTTCACCGGACGGCTGAAAGATCAGAAACAGTTCGAGGACATCGTGGTCAGGGCCGGCGCCGACGGCCGCACGGTGCGGCTGCGCGACGTGGCGCGGGTTGAGCTCGGTGCGTTGTCCTATTCGACCAACAGTTTCCTGCTGCGGAAATCGGCGGTCGCGCTGCTGGTAACGCAGCGGCCTGGTTCGAACGCGCTGGCGACTGCGAAAAGAATCTCCGATACCATGGAGAAGCTGAAGGCGCGTTTTCCAAAGGGCCTCGACTACAATATCGGCTACAACCCCACTGAATTCATCGCGCAGTCCGTTCACGAACTGATCAAGACGATCTACGAGGCGATGATTCTCGTCGTCATCGTGGTGTTGGTGTTCCTGCAGGGCTGGCGTCCGGCGATCATTCCCATCATCGCGATTCCGGTGTCGCTGGTCGGCACCTTCGCCGTGATGGCGGCGCTCGGATTCTCGATCAACAATCTCACGCTGTTCGGGCTCGTGCTCGCGGTCGGCATCGTGGTCGACGATGCGATCGTGGTGGTGGAAAATGTCGAACGGCATCTCGAGCACGGCATGAGCCGGCGCGACGCGGCGCTCAAGACCATGGAGGAGGTGGGCGCAGCCCTGGTGTCGATCGCGCTGGTGCTGTGCGCGGTGTTCGTGCCGACCGCGTTCCTCGGCGGCATTTCCGGACAGTTTTTCCAGCAATTCGCCGTTACGATCGCGGTGGCCACCGCGATCTCCTGCTTCTGCTCGCTGACATTGTCGCCGGCGCTGGCCTCGCTGATCCTGGTGCCGCACGCGGAAAAGAAGCCGCCGGCGAGCTGGAATTTCATCGCTCGCGGCTGGGACGCATTTGCGGGCGTCTTCAACCGGACTTTCGACCGGCTGTCCCACGGTTATGCCAATGCGGCCAACTTCGTCATCCGGCATTCGACGGTTATGCTGCTCTTGTATTTGGGCTTGATCGGCAGCGCCGGATGGCTGCTTGCCATCACGCCGCAAGGCTTCATTCCCGCCCAGGACCGCGGCTACGTCATCATATCGGCGCAGTTACCGGGAGCCGCATCGCTGGCGCGCACCACCGATATCGTCCGCCAGATCGAGAAAACGGCACTGGATACCCCGGGCATCATTCGCGTCGCGGCATTCGCCGGCTTCTCGGGCGCGACCCGAACGCAGTCGGGCAATGCCGCGGCCCTCTTCCCGGTGTTCGAAGAACCGGAAGTGCGTCTGAAGAAAGGCCTGACCGCGCAGGCGATCACCGCGGATCTGCGTCAGCGCCTGGCCGCGATACAGGGGGCCTTCATCATCGTCATTCCGCCGCCGCCTGTGCCGGGCATCGGAACAGGTGGAGGTTTCACCATGCGGGTCCAGGATCGCCAGGGCCGTGGCCCTGAACTCCTGGCTGCCGCCAACGACGAGCTTGTCGCCGCGGCGCGCAAGTCGCCCGAGTTGACGCAGGTGTTTTCGCCCTTCACGGCCAATACGCCGCAGCTCTTCGTCGACATCGATCGGGTCAAGGCGCAGAAGCTCGGCGTGCCGATCTCCGGCGTCAACGAAACGATCCAGACCTATTTCGGCTCGACCTACGTCAACGACTTCAACCTGTTCGGCCGCACCTATCACGTCACGGCCCAGGCCGACCTGCCGTTCCGCAAGGAAGCGTCGGATCTGGCGCGGCTGCGCACCCGCAACGCCGCGGGCGACATGGTGATGCTCGGCAGCGTGGTGGATTTCCGCGACGTATCCGGCCCCGACCGGGTGGCGCGCTACAATCTCTATCCGGCGGCGGAGCTGCAGGGCGAAGGGACGCCGGGCACGAGTTCGACGACCGCGATCAACACCATGAAGAAACTCGCGGAGGACACTCTACCGAGCGGGTTCTCTTTCGAATGGACCGACCTTTCGTACCAGCAGGTCACCGGCGGCAATGCGGGCCTCTACGTGTTCCCGATCTGCGTGCTGTTCGTGTTCCTGGTGCTGGCGGCGCAATACGGCAGCTGGAGCCTGCCGTTCGCGGTGATCCTGATCGTGCCGATGTGCCTGCTCGCCGCCACCATCGGTGTGCGGATCATGGGACAGGACGTCAACATCCTGACCCAGATCGGCTTCGTGGTGCTGGTGGGGCTGGCGGCGAAAAACGCGATCCTGATCGTCGAGTTCGCGCGCGACATCGAGCTTGAAGGCAAGCCGCGGCTGGAGGCGGTGATCGAAGCCTGCAGGTTGCGGCTGCGGCCGATCCTGATGACGTCGTTCGCCTTCATTCTCGGCGTGCTGCCGCTGGTGATCTCGTCCGGCTCGGGATCGGAAATGCGCCAGGCGGTCGGGGTTGCGGTGTTCTTCGGCATGATCGGCGTCACGCTGTTCGGCCTGATCTTCACGCCGATCTTCTACATGATCGTTCGTGGGCTGGCCGATCCGAAAAAGCCGAAGGATTCCGTTGCGGCGTGATGCGTAGCGGGTCTTTCGTCAATGCCTCGTCATTCCGGGGCGCGCAAAGCGCGAGCCCGGAATCCATTCATCTACGTAACTTGCCGCCCAATGGATTCCGGGCTCATCGCTGCGCGATGCCCTCAGATGCGCAATTGCGCATCGGGGAATGACGGGGGTGGAGATGGGGCCGCCTAAGCCAAGACTATTGGCCGACTTGAACAGATGGGCTGCCGCAGGGTTATAGAGTATTGCTGGCCTGAAATTTCCAAAACCAAGAACTGCCGGGAGACAGATATGAAATCGGGTTTGTTGGCGGCCGTAGCATTGAGCGGCCTTTTTCTCGCCGCACCGGCCTCGGCGCAGGGCGTCAAGATCGGTATTCTGAACGATCAGTCCGGGGTCTATGCCGATTACGGCGGTAAATGGTCGTTCGAGGCCGCCAAGATGGCGATCGAAGATTTCGGTGGCGAGGTGCTCGGCCACAAGATCGAGATCGTCTCCGCCGACCACCAGAACAAGCCCGATCTCGGCACCGCGATCGCGCGGCGCTGGTATGAGGTCGAGAACGTCGACATGATCACGGACCTGACGACTTCCTCGGTTGCGCTCGCGATTCATGATCTGTCGAAGCAGATGAAGAAGATCGACATCGTCGTCGGTGCGGCGACCTCGCGCCTAACCGGCGACGCCTGCCAGCCTTACGGGTTCCACTGGGCCTATGACACCCACGCGCTGGCGGTCGGCACCGGCGGGGCGCTGGTGCAGTCCGGCGGCGACAGCTGGTTCTTCCTGACCGCCGACTACGCCTTCGGCCATGCGCTGGAAAAAGACACCGGCGACCTCGTCAAGGAAAAGGGCGGCAAGGTGCTGGGCGCGGTCCGCATCCCCCTGAACTCGTCGGATTTTTCGTCGTTCCTGCTGCAGGCACAAAGTTCGAAGGCGAAGATCATCGGGCTTGCCAATGCCGGTCTCGACACCACCAACTCGATCAAGCAGGCCGCCGAATTCGGCATCGTCAGGAGCGGCCAGAAGCTCGCCGGCCTGTTGCTGACGCTCGCCGAAGTCCACGGCCTCGGACTGGAAGCGGCGCAAGGCCTGGTGCTGACCGAAGGCTATTACTGGGATCGTGACGACAGGAGCCGCGACCTCGCCAACCGTTTCTTCAAGCGCACCGGCCGGATGCCGAACATGATCCAGGCCGGCACTTACTCCGCGACGCTGCAATATCTCAAGGCGGTCAAGGCGGCCGGCACCAAGGACACCGAAGCCGTCGCCAAGAAGCTGAAGGAGCTGCCGGTCGACGATCTCTTCGCGCAAGGCAAGGTGCTCGAGAACGGCCGCATGGTGCACGACCTCTATCTGTTCGAGGTCAAGAAGCCGTCGGAGTCGAAGAAGCCGTGGGACTATTACAAGCAGCTCGCCGTGGTCCCCGGCGACAAGGCGTTTCCATCGGCGAAGGATTCGGGCTGCCCGCTGGTGAAGTGAGGGCACGATCTTTCAACACCGTCGTCCCGGCCTTGAGCCGGGACCCATAACCACCGGCGGCTGTTGTTTGCAGAAGGCGTTTGGCAGCCTGCCTTAGCGCTTCTGCACGGCGTATGGGTCCCGGCGTTCGCCGGGACGACGTGGGGA
Organism: Bradyrhizobium sp. AUGA SZCCT0431; assembly: GCF_018131065.1. Taxonomy (NCBI): domain Bacteria; kingdom Pseudomonadati; phylum Pseudomonadota; class Alphaproteobacteria; order Hyphomicrobiales; family Nitrobacteraceae; genus Bradyrhizobium; species Bradyrhizobium sp. AUGA SZCCT0431. The sequence continues at coordinate 26,842 of NZ_JAFCLR010000008.1, forward strand.
GGGAGTTGCGTGATGCTCACACGTGAATGATCCGCCACACGATCGCGCCCGACGCGCCGACCCAGAGCACGATCGCAGCTAACGCCTGGATGCCAAAGCCGCGGCCGCGCTTGGCGGCGGCCTGCGAATAGCCGAACATGTAGAGGATGCGGCCGGCGATCCAGAGCAGTCCCAGCCCGGCGGCGAAGGGGTCGCTGATATAGACCGCGAACAGCCACAGCGACGGCAGGAAGATCGGCATCCATTCCAGTGTGTTCATCTGGACGCGGAAGACGCGCTCGAAATCCGGATGGCCCGACGTCGCCGGCACCTTGACGCCGAACGCGCTGCGCGCCTTCGAGACTTGAATCGAGGTGAAGAAGTAGAACAGGATGGCAAGGCAGGTGACGAGAGCGGTGAAGTGATACATTGGAGGGATGTTCCTCTTTGAGTACGATACTAGCCGTCATTCCGGGATGGTGCGTTAGCACCAGACCGCAGGTGCGCAATTGCGCACCGGGGAATCTCGAGATTCTCAGATGTGCAATAGCACATCGTAGTTCGATGCTTCGCATCGCCCCGGAATGACGTCCTAGTATCCCGTCATTTCCAGATAGCCTAATCCCGTGTGACTCCCGCCAAAGCTGATCGGCCCTTCCCAATAGGGAAAATTCGTTCCCATCCAGCTCTTCGCATTGAGCGGCGTGCAGTCGATCGTGACAGCGAGTTTGGGAATCGCGATGCGCCATGAGGTCGGGATCTTGCGGCCGGCGATTTCCGTGTAAGCCTGCGGCGTGAAGCTGATGTCTGCTGAAGCGAGCGGCTCAGTGTTGCCGTCGCGGGCGACCCATTTGCCCGAGCCGTAATGCTGGCCGTCGGCCTGGCGCATCCGGTACAGCATCAGCTTTTCGCCGGTCTTGAAATGCAGCGACAGCCAGTCCCAGCCGCTCTGGTCGGAGGCCAGCGGCTGGCTGCTCCATTCGCGGTCGAGCCAGGCCTGTCCGGTTACATCGACAGTTTTGTCGTCGATTGTGATGCTGCCTTTCGCCGAGAAGTGTGGCTGGCTGTAGTAATAGGAGGCCTGCTCGCGCAGCGATTTGCGGCTGTAGCCGCCATCGCCCTGCAGCACCAGCGGCCGGTCGGCATCAAGGCGCAGCGCATAGTTGAAATCGGCGCCTGACGCCTTGAGTTCGAGCGGCGCCATGTTGGTCGCGTTGACGGCGCCAAGCCCGCGCATTTCCCATGAATCGATCCAGGCGAGAAATGGATCGGCGTCAGCACCGGCCTGGCCGACGCCGCCGCGGGCAAAGGTTTCGCTGGTGCGATGGGTGTCGGCGCGCGTTACCGCGGCATGGCCCATCCAGAGCTGCTGATTGGCCCAGCCTTCCTGTTGCGTGCCCGGCTTTGTTGCCTGCCGAAACAACGTCCACTGCGCGCCATAGGCGGTGCCATTGGCATCGGCAAGATTGGCGGTCACGTACCACCACTCGATGCGGAATTCGGGATGCGGGCCATGATCGGCTGGAAAAGAAAATGTCCGGCCGGGAATGACGGCGGCATAGCCGCTGGCGCTTTCACCAAGTCCGGCAAAGCCCTGCGCCAGCGCCCTGCCGCCGAGCGAGGCGAAAAGCACGCCGCTCGCAAAGGCGCGGCGGGATATCAGGCCGCTACCGCTCGCTGCCAAGAATCCGCTACCGCTCATTGGCAAAGATCCTGATCAGGCTGGCCGGCTGCATCCGCGCCAGTCGCATGACCGGAAGCGCTGCCGCACAAAAGGCCGCCGCCATCGCGACGCCGACCAGCCACAGCAATTGCGCCGGGAAGACGTGGAACGGCAGCCGCCAGCCAAAGGCCTTTACGTTCACGATCGCGAGCAGGCACCATGCCACCAAGAGGCCCAGTGGCAGCGCGAACAGCGCGGTGATCAACGCAACCGACATCGTCTTGAGGAGCTCGATCGCGGCCAGCCTGCGCCGTGTGATGCCAATCGCCCATAATGGGGCCAGTTGTGGCAACCGCGAATTGCTCAGCGTCAGCAGGCTGGTGAGGAGCGCGATGCCGGCGACGCCGAGCGTGAAGGCGTTGAGCGCCGCAGTCACCGAGAACGTGCGGTTGAAGATGCGCTTCGATTCCGCCTTCATCGTCGCCTGATCGGCGACGTTGCGATCGTCGAGTCCGAATTTTTCCTGCAAAGCTGTGATCAGCGCAGGAATCTTTTCAGGCGCGACGCGCAGGCCCATCCGTGTCAACGGGACCTCCGGAAAGCGTCGCGTCAGCGCGGCGTAGTTGACCGCGATCTGGCTCTTCGGATTGCCGTAGTCGGCATAGATGCCGACGATTTCGAGCGTCCAGTTGCCGCCCGACGCCGGAATGTCGATGCGATCGCCAATCGACAATTTCAGGCGCCGCGCCAATTGTTCGCTGACGAGGCAGGTGGTGCCGGGCCGAAGTCTGGTCCAGGCGTTCGGTGCCGACTCCAGCAGCGGCCAGCTGTCGCGATAGGTGGTGTGATCGGGCAGGCCCAGCACTTCGAGCGGCGCGCCTGCCAATTGCGTGTCGGCGCGGCCGCCTGGCAGGATCGCCTCGACCTCGGGGCGCTCGCGCAGCCATGTCCTGATCTCGGTGGCCTGGGCATTGCTGGACGCGCTGACATAGACATCCGCCGCCAGCCTTCCGTCGAGCCAGACCAGGAAGGTGCGGTTGAAGCTGCCCACCATGGTGCCGACGCCGACATTCACCGCGAGCGCGAGCAGCAGCGCCATCAGCGCCAGCGACAATCCCGAGAGCTGCTGGCGGCTGTCGGCCCAGAACCAGGTGCTGAGCGGGCCGCGCGCGTGCCGCTGGCCGAACGCGAGCACGATTTCCAGCAGCATCGGCAGGATCAACGCCGCGCCGAGCAATAAGGCCGCAAGCACGGCAAAGCCCGACACCAGGGAATCGCCGAACACCAGAAACGCGCCGGCAGCGGCAAATACGCTGAGTGCCACTGCGCTCTGGAACATCAGCCAGCGGCGCTGCGCCTGTTGCCACGCATAGGGCTGCGCGGTGGCGAGCAGCGGCAAACGAAGCGCCTTGGTCAGGCTGGTCGCCGCGGCCGCGAGCGCGCCCAGGATACTGATGGCGATGCCCGCGAGCCACCATTCGCCCTTCAGCGTCAGCTGTCCCGGTATCTGCGCGCCGTATAGCCCGCGCAGGGATGCGGCGACGTCGGGCAGCAATGTCGCCGCGATCAGATAGCCGCAGACGAGGCCGATCAGACCTGCGAAGAGCGCCAGTGACACCAGTTCGATCACCATCACGCTGTTCAACATCCGCGCCGACACGCCGCAGGCGCGGAGCGTGCGCAAGGTGGGCAGGCGCTGCTCGAAGGCAAGGCCGATGGCGGAATTGACGATGAACAGGCCGACGAAGAACGACAGCAGTCCGAATGCGGTGAGGTTGAGATGGAAACTGTCGGTGAGCCGTTCGAGATCGCTTTCGGCATCCGGTGCAACCAGACGCAATTTGTCGCCGACGACATTTTCCAGCGGCGCAGGTTTGCCCTTGGCCTTGCCGATCAGCAGGCGGGACAATTGATCCGGCATTTTCAAAAGCGTCTGCGCGATGCCGATGTCGACGACCAGCACGCCGGGGACCAGCTGCGTCTGCACGCGCAGCGGCGGCAATGCCGCGCCGCCATTGGTGACGGCTGTGGCGCCCTCGGTGAGCTTGAGATCGGCCAGCGTTTCCGGCGCCACCAGCATTTGCCCGGGCGGCGTCATGAAGGCCTGCAGATTGGCGGTTTCGACCCCGGGCGCACTGCCGACCTCGCGCGGCAACGTCACGGGCTCGATGCCGAGCAGGCGGAACGAGCGTCCGCCGATCTGGATGCGGCCTTCGAGCGCCGGCGATACCGGCCATCCGGCGCGGCGCAGGTCGACGAAGAGCTGTTGCGGAAAGGTTGGACTGTCGCGGCCGACCAGCATCGCGGTTCGTGTGCCGCCGAATGTGGCGGCGGCGCGGTCATAGGAAGTGCGCGCCTGCTGATTGAGCGCCTGCACGCCGCTCCATAGCGCGGTCGCCGAAATCAGCCCGATCAGCAAGGTCGCGAGCTGCATCGGATGTCGCCGCCAATGGCTCAGCAGCACGGCCAGCGTCCAGAGCGCGCGCCTCACGCGATTACCCCGGCGTGCAGATTGACCTGGCGGTCCAGCGTGGCGGCGAGCCGCATGCTGTGCGTCACCATCAGGAAGCCGCAGCCGCTGCGCGCCACGAGGTCGCGCGCCAGCGCCAGCACTTCGTCGGCGGTCGCTTCATCGAGATTGCCGGTCGGCTCGTCCGCGAGCAGCAGGAGCGGCTTTGTTGCCAGCGCGCGGCCGATCGCGACGCGCTGCTGCTGACCGCCGGACAATTGCTCGGGATAGCGCTTGAGGAAATTCTTCAGGCCCAGACGCTCCACCAGTTCGTGATGCCAGGCATCATCGTGGCGTCCGGCGATGCGCGACTGGAACACCAGATTGTCTTCGACGGTGAGGCTCGGGATCAAATTGAATTGCTGGAACACCAGCCCGAGGCGATCGCGGCGCAATTCGGCGCGGCCGGCATCCGTGAGCTCGGAGACCAGCGCGTTGTCGAGCCTGATCGCGCCGCCATCGGCGGCATCGAGGCCGGCGATCAGGTGCAACAGCGTGCTCTTGCCGCTGCCGGATTCACCGGTCAGCGCGACGCTCTCTCCGGCCGCGACGGACAGGTTGACGCCGCGCAGCACCGCGACCTCCTCGCCGGCGGCGCGGTAGCTCTTGGTCAGGCCGTTCACGGTGAGCACGATTGATTCGCCGTTGGTCATGCGCTGATCACGCGAACTTCCGGCGCGTGGGGAAAGCCGGCGTGGCCAGAATGTCGACGTGGCGATGGATCGAATTGACCATGAAATTCCCCTGGCGTGATGCCCTGCAACATATCAGGACCGCGATATCAGATCACGGCCTCAATATCAGGGACGACGGGATCGTGATCCGGTTGTAACGGCGCGCATCCGGCCGCGCGGAGGTGCAGGGCGCGTTTTCCGGTCAAAATGCGCAGTTGCCTTGCCGGGGAGGCCATGGCTAGCATCGCATGTCGAAGTCACTGAATCGGCAACGATAAACTTGGGGTAGCAGCCATGACTGAACATGTGACGCCCAAGGGCGCCTGGACAATCACATTTCTGCTGTTTCTGTTCATGCTGGTCAATTTTGCCGACAAGATCGTGGTTGGCCTGGCCGGCGTGCCGATCATGACCGAGTTGAAACTCGACGCGGAGCAGTTCGGCACGCTCGGCTCCTCGTTCTTCCTGCTGTTTTCGATCTCGGCGATCGTCGTCGGTTTCATCGTCAATAACGTCCAGACCCGCTGGGTGCTGCTGGCGATGGCGGTGATCTGGTCGGTGGCGCAGTTCCCGATGGTCGGGACCGTCAGCTTCACGACGCTCCTGATCTGTCGCATCATTCTCGGCGCCGGCGAGGGCCCGGCGTTCGCAGTAGCGGTGCATGCGATCTACAAATGGTTTCCCGACGAGAAGCGCACCCTGCCGACCGCGATCCTGTCGCAGGGCTCGGCTTTCGGCGTGATCCTCGCGGTGCCCGCGCTGAACTGGATCATCGTCAATCACAGCTGGCACTATGCGTTCGGCGCTCTCGGCGTCGTCGGTCTGATGTGGGTGGTGGCGTGGCTGATCATGGGCAAGGAAGGCCCGCTGGTGCATACGGTAACCACGGCCGCCAACGATCCGCGCGTTCCCTATTTCCAGCTCCTGACCTCGCGCACCTTCATCGGCTGCTGTGCCGCGACCTTCGGGGCGTATTGGGCGCTGTCGCTCGGCCTCACCTGGTTCACGCCCTTCATCGTGCAGGGGCTCGGCTTCACGCAAAAAGATGCGGGCTGGGTTTCGGTGCTGCCCTGGGTGTTCGGCGCTGTCATCGTGCTGCTCACCGGCTGGATCTCGCAGGTGATGCTGACGCGGGGCTTTACCACCCGCGGCGCGCGCGGCGTGCTGGGCTCGGTGCCGCTGATCATCGGCGGCCTGATTCTCGCGATGATGCCCTATTCCACGCCGGGCGGAATGATGGTTGCGCTGCTCGTGGTCGGTACCGGGTTGAGCGGCTCGATCTATGTCGTCTGTCCGCCGATGCTCGGCGAGTTCACGCCGGTGCAGCAGCGCGGCGCCGTGATCGCGATCTATGGCGCGATCTACACGCTGGCGGGCATTATCGCTCCCCTGGTGATGGGAAGCGTCATCAAGCACGCGGCCACGCCGCTCGACGGCTATTTGACCGGCTTCACCATCAATGCGGTCGTTATGGTGTCGTCGGGGCTGCTGGGTCTGTTGCTGCTGTGGCCCAATAGCGAGCGGGCGCGGCTGCTGGCTCAGGCCGCACAACCGAAGTTCGCGTGAGCCAATGGCCCGCTACAAGCTCCATTGCATCGGCGCCTCGGGAAATTCCTACAAGCTGGCGCTTTACATGAACTGCGCCGGCCTCGATTGGGAGCCGGTCGGGGTCGACTTTGCCGGCGGCGCGACCCGCGATCCGAACTGGCGCGCCGGCACCAATGCGATGGGCGAGGTGCCCGTGCTCGAAGTCGACGGGCAGTTCATGTCGCAATCGGGTGCGATCCTGGTCTGGCTCGCGGAAACCACCGGCCATTTCGCGCCCACCGCAAGCGAGCGCTTTGAGGCGTTGCGCTGGATCCTGTTCGACAATCACAAGTTCACCAACAACCATGCCATGCACCGGTTTCAGAGATCGTTCATGCCGGAGCCGGTGCATCCGGCGATCCTGGCGTTCCTGCGCGCGCGGACCGAGTCGAGTTTTGCAATCGCCGACAAACATCTTAGGGATCGCGCCTTCATGCTGGGCGACCGGCCGACCATCGTGGATTTCTCGCTGGCCGGGTATGTCTATTATCCGCCGGAAGAGACCGGCTTCGACATCGCGGCGGATTATCCGGCGCTGGATGCCTGGCGCCGGCGCCTTGCGGCGCTGCCGGGCTGGAAGCCGCCCTATGAGCTGATGCCGGTGGGATCGGATCTGCGGTTGATGATGAACCGGCCGGCGTAGCGGGCGTTGGGAGACGGCCATGGGCATCAAAATTTTTAGCGGCGCGCCCGTGGCGGCGCTTGCGCTCGCGCTGTTGTTCGCGCTGCCGATGGCCGTCGGTTTCACAGGCACCGCGATGGCGCAGGGGGCACTCACGAAGAACCAATCGGACGCGCTCAATGCGTACAATGATGCGGTAAAGAACTTCGAGTCGATCCTGGGACAGCGGCGCGCGCAAATTAATTCGAAGCAACCGCTGCCGAACCTGCCGGGACAGGCGCTCTATCTGGCGCGTAACAAGATGCTGAGCGCCTACAAGGATCTCACCGATGTGCTGCCGTCCAAAATCGGTGCGGCCAACAAATACGAAATCCCGCCGGCCTATCTCAGCGCCGCGACCGAGCCGCTGCTCGACGAGTACCTGAAGCTTTTCGATGTGATGCAGGCGCCGCCCGCCAGCGCGCAAAAATCAGATACCCCGTTCAAGGACGTCGTCGATCTGGGAACGGCGATTGCGCGCGCCAAAGGCCTCGATGCCGTCAATGCCGAGGCGGCAGGCCGGATCAGCCTCGGGCTGTTCTTTGCCGAGACCAATGGCAATCAAACCATCGGCAATGCGCGCTCGAACAAATACAAGGGAAGCCTGCAAACCGGCACATCGGAAGATCTGAACGGCCGCAGGAAGTGGGCGGCGATCAAGCCGTCGATCGCTGCCTTCGATCCTGCACTGATCCAGCGCGACGACAAGGAGGAGGCGCGGGCCGGCAATATGGATCACCGGTTCAACCACTGGACCTCGGTGCGCGATGCCCTGATGAACGCGCATGCGGAAGTCTTCCCGCAGGTGCCGGCGATCGTGAAAACGCTGCCGGACCCGATCGATCAGATGAAGCTGTTCGAGCTGATCCAGATTATTCCCGCGCCGACCAAGTCCGCGCTGAAATCGGGCAATTTACTCAATTACCGAATCTCCGATCCTGTCATCATGGGGTTCCTGCGCAACAACAGCGTCTTCACCTTTGGACAGGCCGACAGGGCGCGGACATCTGCAACCATGCGCGAAATCCTCGATGCGATGTGGCTGTTCAATGCCAAATTCGAACAGGCGCTTGCCAGGTTCAAGGAGATCAAGGCGGGGCAAAAGGCTTGAAGCCGGCCGGTGGAACCTTGCAACCGGTAACTCATGGTTCATACTCCCGGCCGATGCTGTCCGATGCGGTCATGAAGCGTGCATAGAAGTCACTCTGGGGGAGAGTGGGGATTGCCGTCGTCAGGGAAAACTTTCGACCAGTCAGGCTTTGGCGGTTGGCCCCGCCGCCGCACCATCGCCGCCGCGATGGTCGCCTTGCTGCTTCTGCCGGTCGAGGTCAGCCATGCCGGCTGGCTGTCGGACGTCTTCAAGGGCACGTCAAAGCAGGCTCAATCGCCAAAGCGTCAAGCGCCAAAGCAGAGCCCATCGCCAAAGCGCGCCGCTGCGCCAAAGCCGGCCGCTTCGTCAAAGCCGGCCAAGGTGGCGAAGCCTGCCGCCGCGCCCAAGCGCCGCACCGCGAAGCTTGTTGCCCCGAAGGTGGTGGCCAAGCCGTCGGTTTCGAAGACGGTCGCAGCCACCTGCGAACCGTCAAAGTTCCGGATCGTTCTGGATGTGGGGCATACCGCCCAGTCGGAAGGCGCGATCAGCGCCCGCAACGTTTCCGAGTTCGTCTACAATCTGCGGTTGACGCAGCGGATCGAGGAGAAACTGAAGGCCGAAGGCTTTACCGAGACGAAGTTGCTGCTGACCGAAGGCAAGGCGAGGGCCAGTCTGGTCAAGCGCGTCGCCGCGGCGAACAATCTGCCCGCGAATCTGTTCCTGTCGATCCACCATGACTCCGTGCCCAAAAAATTTCTCGAGGACTGGGAGTTCGGCGGCAGAAAAAGCCGTTTCAGCGACCGCTTCAGCGGCTATTCCGTGTTCGTCTCCAGCAACAACCCGGAATACAAGGCGAGCCTCTCGATCGCCGAATTGCTGGCGAAGGAAATGAAAGCCCAGGGCCTGAAATATGCCGAGCAATATTCGCAGCCCATCATGGGCCGCTACCAGCATCCGCTGCTCAACAAGGAAACCGGCGTCTACAGCTATGACAAGCTCGTCGTGTTGAAAAAGACCAGGATGGCTGCCGTGCTGCTGGAGGCGGGCTCGATCATCAACCGGGACGAAGAGCTCCAGATGGACTCAGCCGAACGCCGGGATATCATCAGCAGCGGTGTTGCCGCGGCCATCAAGGAATATTGCGATCGTCGATGGGGCATCCTCGGTCCGCTCTGATGGCGGCGGCCGTCGGCGAAGCCCCGCGTCAGCGGGGAGCGCTCGGGATAATCGAAGCGCCGGGCAGCGAATTGATTTCGCTGTCGACGCCAATACTCTGGGATTGCTGGGTGTAGCCGAAGCCGAGTGACAGGCTGAGATTCGGCGCCGGCTGGAATTCGATGCCGGCATTCGCGCGATAGCCCGGCAGTGTGCCGGACTTCTTGTCGAACGGCGCAAACGGGCCGCCGATGCCGCTATCGTATTTCAAGGTTTCGAAGCCGGCATAGAGCGAAACGGGTAACCCGCCCGCGCTTCCGAAATTGTAGCCGGCCTGCATACCCTCGTAACGGAGCGAGCCGAAATTGCCGAACGCTCCAGCCTGGTTGATGCCGTTCCAGTTCAATCCCGCAGGAATGCTGGTGCCGCTGATAAACATGCCGTTCTGGAAATTATAGCGCGTCGGGGAGTCCTGGTCGGAGGGCAGGGTCCCGCCAAAGCCGATGGGCCAGCCCGGGCTCCAATAGGGCACGGGTGCGGCCTGGGCGTGGGCCGTCCGCCCGCCCAGACAGAGCGCCGCCAAGGCGAGCGCGAGACCTAATCTGCCTGCAAAAATCGACATCCGAACCATCGCCAAACTTCCCCAAATTATACCCTCCAGCTATCGGGAATGCCAGCACGGCGCCTATCGATACTTGAGTTCATACTTGAGTCCATACTTGGGTTCATACTTGGGTTCGGGATGGAACCGATGTACTTGGTACCGGTCAATTTGTTAGTATTCGAAGAACCTCTCCAGCCAAGGATATCCGCGTGCAAAAGTTCGAGCCGCTTCGTCAGGTCAACCCGGTTTCAGGCTACGGCAAAAACGACGTTTTGGTCATTTTCGGCGAGGTCTTTGCCCGGGGGTACGTCAACGGCCTGATCGATGAAGCAAAAAAAGCCGGGATGACCGTCATCTATGGCACGGTCGGACGCCGCGATGAAAATGAGCAGCTACGTCCCCTGACGGCGGAGGAGTTGGCGGAGAAAGACCAGCCGCTGGTCAACGTTCCCTTGGAATGCGGATTCGATCTGGCAAAATCGAGCAAGGGCCTCAGCCCATGCGACCAGCTCAAGGGTTTAAAGCTCAGCGAGTGGGACAAGGCCACGCTTGATCTTGCGCAAGTGGAAGAATCGCGCAAAGCCGGCCGCGAAAATTTTCGGGCGCGCGTGACGCAATATCTGGTCGAGTTGCAAAAGCAAATTCCCGATGGCGCCAAGGTCCTGATCGCTCACACCATGGCCGGTGGAGTTCCGCGCGCGAAGATCATGATGCCCGTCATGAACCGGGTCTTCAAAGGGACCGCTACCTCTTCCAAGGAATTTTGGGAAGGCGACCTCGGCCGGCTCTGCGAAATGAGCTTTATGGATGTGAGCGCGAATAGTCTTTCGGATCTGATCGAACTGAGTGCCGGGCTGCGCGACAGCGTCGCCAAGAACGGCGGTCAGGTTTCTTACGTGGCCTACGGTTATCATGGCACCGAGATCCTTATTGCCGGCGAGTATCATTGGCAGAGCTATTCACCTTACCTGCAGGGTTTTGCGAAAATCGAACTCGAGAATATCGCGCGGCGCGCGACCGCGGATGGCGTGAAAGCGAGTGTCTTCAATGCGCCGGAGATCCTGACCAATTCAAGCTCGATATTTCTGGGTGTTGAAGTGGCGCTCTATCCGCTGCTCGCTGCCTTCAAAAAAGAGGCGCCCGATCATCCGGTCACCAGGAAGCTGCTGACCGAGTGTGCTGACCTGCTGAAACCCGAACACAGCCTTGAGGCACTGATCGAGCTCACCGACAATTATTTCCGTTCAGACATTATTCAGCGCTGGACCAAGTTCGAACAATGGCCGCAGCACAACGCCCCCGAGCAGATGGAATTGATGCACGCCACGTCGAAAGCAATTATCGATATGCACAAGGACGGCCGCAAGCTTCTCACGGCGGCGCTGAGCGAAATCGTGTTCAAGGCCTGCGGATACGCCATGCTGCATGAGGCATTGAATCCCCGCCAACCGGTATGGTGGGTCGGCCATCAATTCGTGACCCAGGCTGCGACCAAGGCCTGACGCGCCTAACCCACGGCCACATCAGATTTCGGCTGCCTCGCGCGCCGCGCACCAGTTTGCCCGGGCGTGCGCCGGTGGCCTTGCCACTATGCAAAAAGGCATTGCCGCTTCTGATCACCCCGATTTGAGAGATCTTGAAACCGTTGCAGATTGCGGCGGTGCGGTAAGGGCTACACATGGGAAGCGGGAGGCTGATTAAAGGAACTTTGCGATGCGTTTTATTTTGGCCTTAGGCCTTTTGATCGCCTTTAGTGCTTCTGCCAGCGCCGCAAAAAAGGTGCATCACGCCAAGCCGCGACATGTCATTGTCCGTCCCGTCCAGCCGGTGGACCCGCGCTTTCCACCCGTGCTCATGGACCAGACCCCGAGCTACAATGATCCGTCCAAGTTTGGCGGCGCCTGATCTGCGACGACCGGCATGAGCCATTGCGACGATGGTATCGAAGCGCGGTCACGCGATCGGCCTCGATTGCGGCTAAGCCGAACCTGCGTCAGCTCGCCGCCGCGCCAAACTTCGGTTGCGATCCCTGCGCGCCGCGCACCAGTTTGCCGGGGCGGGCACCGGTGCCTTTGCCGCCACGCTGCGTCACCACACCGGAGACGATGGTGGCATCATAGCCGTCGACCTGCTGCATCAGCCGGCGGCCGCCGACCGGCAGATCGTAATGCACCTTCGGCGGATGCAGATGCAATTTGTCATAGTCGATGACGTTGACGTCGGCCTTGAAGCCCGGTGCGATCACGCCGCGATCATAGAGACCGACCGAGAGCGCGGTCTTGCGCGACTGCGCCGCGACCACGAACGGGATCGAGAGTTTTTCGCCGCGGCTGCGGTCGCGGGTCCAGTGCGTCAGGAGGTAAGTCGGGAAGCTGGCGTCGCAGATGATGCCGCAATGCGCGCCGCCGTCGGAAAGGCCCGGCACCGCGTTCGGGTCGCGCAGCATCTCGCGCGTCGCATCGAGATTGCCGTCGGCATAATTGAGGAACGGCACGTAGAGCATGCCGCGGCCGTCGTCGGTGAGCATCGCGTCGTAGGCCAGCTCTTCTGCCTGCTTGCCCTGACGGCGGGCCTGCGCGCCCAGCGTATTTTCCGGCGGCTGTTCGTAATCAGGGGGATTGCCGAGCAGGTACATCTTGTCGTAGTTCGGCCGGAAGAACAGCGGGTCATCGGTCGCGGTCGCGTGTTCGCTCAGGATCGCGGCGCGCACTTCCGCCTGGTGCAAACGTACCAGCCGCTCCTTCAGCGGCAGTTTCGCGATCGCCTGATAGCTCGGATGGGTCTGGAACGGGTTGCGCGACAACTCGAGGCCCAGCATCAGCCCGACCGGGCGGGCGGCGATCTGCGCGGTGATCGACAGGCCGCGCGCGGAAGCCTCCGCGATGGTGTCGAGCGTCTGGCGCCAGCGCTGCGGCGCCTTGTCGTTTTGCGTGATCGAAAACGACACCGGGATCTTGGTGTTCTCGGCCACCCGCAGCATCATCGGCAGATCTTCGTTGATGGTGGAGAGATCGAGCACGAACTGTAGCACGCTGCGGCCCTGGCCGTGCATCGCCGCGGCAATCGCGGTCAGCTCGTCCTCGCCGGCCTTCAAGGTCGGCGTGTAGTCGCCGGTCGAGGTGCGGTGATTGAGGGTGCGCGAGGTCGAGAAGCCGAGTGCGCCCGCGCGCACGGCATCGGCGGCAAGCGCCGCCATCGCCTTGTTGTCATCGGGCGTGGAGGGATCGCGGCGCGCGCCGCGGTCGCCCATCACATAGACGCGCAAGGCCGCGTGCGGCAGTTGCGCGCCGACATCCATGTCGAAGTTTCGTTTCGACAGCCACTCCATGTAATCCGGAAAGCTTTCCCAGGCCCAGGGAATGCCTGCGCTCAACACCGGCTCCGGAATATCCTCGACGCCTTCCATCAGCTGAATCAGGCGGACATGGTCGCTCGGCCGGCACGGCGCGAAGCCGACGCCGCAATTGCCCATGATCGCTGTGGTGACGCCGTTCTGCGACGACGGCGTAATCTCCTGGCTCCAGGTGACCTGGCCGTCATAATGGGTGTGGACGTCGACGAAGCCGGGTGTGACCAGTTTTTCCCGGGCGTCGATCTCTTCCTTGCCTTTCCCCCAAACCTTGCCGACCTCGGTGATGCGGCCGCCCGAGATGGCGATATCGGCTTCATAGAGGTCGCCGCCCTTGCCATCGGCAATGTTGCCGCCACGGATCACGAGGTCATGGGAACTGGTCATGGCGATTCATCCCGGGTTTGAAATTTTGTTGACTGCATCATCTGATATCCCCTGATGCAGTCAACCGCCGGGATTGAGGTTCAGGAATGCAAACAGAGCGTTTTCGAGCGAAGTGGATACCGGTTCGCATAGCAATCTGGTTTGCGCAGATTGCGTAAACTTATCTGCGCCAGAAAACGCGTCAATACAAAAAGCTAGAGCCTGGGTTCTGATTCAATCAGAACCGAGGCTCTAAATTTGTGACCGGGCCCTCCGCTCGCGTCTTCGGCTTGCGGTCGGTGATGAGCGCCAGCAGCACCGTCAAAACCATGAAGGCGACGGAGGCGCCGAACACCCAATGCGGCAGGTGCTGGTCCATGATCCAGCCGAACAATAGCGGGCTCAGAATGCCGCTGAAGTTGAAGCCGGTGGAGACGATGCCGAAAGCGCGGCCGGCCGCACCCGGAGGGGCGGCATTGCGTACCAGCATGTCGCGCGAGGGCGCGATCACGCCGCCGAGGAACCCGGCAATGCCCATCGCCGCGGTCAGCACCACCGACGGCAAGGTGGTCGTCGCGATCACGAGCATGATGACGGCATTGATCCCAAAGCAGGCGGCGGCGACCTGTCCGTGGCGCGTGGTACGGTCGGCAAGATAGCCGCCGGCCAGCACGCCCGCCGCACCGGCGCCGAGAAACGCGGTCAGCGCGATATTGGCGGCGGAGAATGTCACGCCATAGCCGCTCATCAGCGCGACCACGCCGAAATTGCTGATGCCGGCGTTGGAGAGACCAAGCAGCATGAAGAAGAACGTCAGCATGATGATCGCCGACGTAATGACGCTTTGCCGGGGTGCGGCCGCGCCATCGGTTTTGCGGTCGGCCGAACTCGCATCGGGAATGCCGACGGCGATCAACAGCAGCGCCACCACAGGTCCGACCGCGCCGGCCACGATCAGCGCGCCAAGACCTCCGACCCAAGCGACGAGTGCCGCCATGATCGCGGGTGCCACCGCGCCGCCGAGGAAGCCCGCAAAAGTGTGGATCGAAAACGCGCGGCCCATCCGCGCTTCATCCATATGGGTGGAGAGGATCGCGTAATCGCAGGGATGATAGACGCTGTTGGCGAGACCAAGCAGCGCAGCGCAGACGATCAGTGACCTGTAGCTCAGATGCATGCCGAGCATGATCAGCGCCAGGCCGCCGACAGTGAGGCCGATCAGCAGCACCTTGCGCGCGCCGATATGGTCGGCGAGATAGCCGATCGGCGCCTGGGTCAGGCCGGACACCAATCCGAACACGGTCAGGGCGAAGCCGAGCTCGATATAGCCGACGCCGAGCTGTGCCTTCAGATAAGGAAACAGCATCGGCAACACGAAGATATGGAAATGGCTGACCCAATGGGCCACCGAAATTCCCGCCAGCGTGCGCAGAGAACTGTCCGCTTTCACGTGTTGCGGCGCGGTCAGAACATCGACCATATCAGCGTCAAACCCCGTCTCGATCTACGGCCCGGCAAAGGCTGGCTTTTAAAATGCCCGCCGAAAATAGTGGTTAGCCGTTATTTGTCCATGAATACGGCTGCATGGCTGCCCCGGCGCTGGGTGCGGAAGGGGCCAAATGCGTCAATAAGTTCAGGGACAAAGTCGGCGCGCGCGGCAATGATCCGGCATGATCGATCCGGCGAAGCCGCTCCGGGTGCTGGTGCCAGAAGGTTCCAGTACCTCAGCCCGCGAGGCCATCACGATACTGGGCCTCTCGGGCCATCATGTCGAGGTTTGCGATCCCTCCGCCCATTGCCTGGCGCGGTTCTCACGCTTCGTCCGCAAATTTCACCGCTGCCCGGGGATGCGCACAGACCCCGCCGGATTTCTGGCGTTTGTCGAGCAATTGCTGGCGCGAGAACGTTTCGATGTGCTGCTGCCGACGCATGAGCAGGGTTTTTTGTTTGCGCGGATGCGCGCGCGATTGGATGGCCGTGCCGGTGTTGCGCTGCCTTCATTCGAGAGTTATCGCGCCGCGCACAGCAAGGCCGGGTTCAGCCGGCTGCTCGATCGATTGAAGCTGCCGCAGCCGCCGACGCGGATCGTGAAATCTGCACGCGAGCTGCGCGACGCCATCGGATTTCCAGCCGTGGTCAAGACCTCGATCGGCACCGCAAGCCGCGGCATCTGGTTCGTGCGCAATACGGATGATCTCGAAATAGCGCTGCGTGATCTCGGCGCCGGCGATGCGTTCGCCGATGAGGTGCTGGCCCAGGACCTCATCACGGGCACCACCGAGAAGGCGCAGTCGGTGTTTTGCCGGGGACGGCTGGTCGGCTTTCATGCCTATCGGCAAGTCGCTCTCGGCGTCGGTGGCGGCGAGGCAATCAAGCAAAGCGTGGGCCGGCCGATGGTGCGCGCCTATCTCGAGACCATCGGCGGGCAACTCGGCTGGCACGGCGCGCTGTCGGTCGATTTTATCATGCCCGACGATGGCACGGCGCCGCTCCTGATCGATTGCAACCCGCGGCTGGTCGAGCCGGTCAACGCCTATCGCGCCGGCATCGATCTCGTTGGGTTATTGCTGCGTGTCTCGCAAGGCGAGACGCCGGAGCCGTTGCCGGAAAGCCGCGAGGGCGTGCTCACGCATCTGGCGATGCAGGCGCTGCTCGGTTGCGCATCGCGCGGCGGCACGCGGGGCGATATTATCCGGGAATGCGGCCGTGTGTTTACCGCCAGCGGACCCTATGCCGGCAGCCGTGAAGAACTTACGCCGGTGCGGCTGGACTGGTTCAGCGCCGTGCCGCTGGCGATGACCGCAGCATTTCTGCTGGCCTCGCCGTCGTCAGCGATCAAACTGGCGCGCGGCGGTTTCGGCGCGCATCTGCTCGATGTCGGGAGTATCCGGAAGATTGAGAGTGAGGGGTTTGGCTAGACCTCGCGTCGTCCCGGCGAAGGCCGGGACCCATAGCCACCGATGCTTGTTGTTGAGGTGCCTCTACCAGCTTGCCTTATCACAACGGCCGCGGCGTATGGGTCCCGGCGTTCGCCGGGACGACAATAATCACAACGGCTCGTCATCAGTGCCATGGCGGTCGTGCTTTGGCGTGGCGATGTCGCCATCTTCGTAATCGTCGTCTTCGACAGGCGGGCCTTTCGGCTTCACAGGCTTGTCGTTGTCCTGCTTCGGAGGTTCGCCCTTTTTGCCGTTTCCGCCCATATCGCGCCTTTTTGCCGGCTCAACCGGCTTTATCCGGACGAATTGACGCATTCACCGTAATACGACCGACTTTGCGCATTATACCAGCGTCAGCAACACGAATTTTCCTTGCCCTTTTTGCCGATATTGCTTCAAACGGGGCAATCACACGGAGCCAAAATGAAGAAGCCTCGCATCGAAACCGAAGAACAGCAGCCACGCAAGATCATTCGCGCCGACAAGGCGCCGACCAATGGATATTCGCTTGTCGTGGATGGTCACTTCAAATCGCACCACGACACGGTCGAAGCCGCCGAAGAGGCGGGCACGGCGCTAAAGAACAAATTCCAGATGCTGCAAGTGCAGGTCTATGACGCCGAGACCAAGACGCGCTCGATGATCCATTGGCCACCGGCGTAACGCTGCAAGACTGAGTTTTTCGACTGAACTTCAAGACTGGACTTCAAAGCTGAGCTCAAAGAGCTCAGCTCAGGGTCTTCGAGCTTAAGTCCGTCGTCCGCCGCTTTGCTGGCTCGCCAGCCAATCGCCCAATGCCGGGGTCGGGCGCTTCTCGCCCGGTTTTTTCGATTTGGCCGCGGCCTTCTTTGCCTTGACGGGAGTCGGAGGTGTGGCGGCCTCGCGGGCAAGCCGCAACGCCTTCAGCTTCGCCATATTGTCGAGCATGGCCCTCGAGGCCGCATCGCGGTCGGCCTTGCCGGACCGCGCGTCCTGGGCTGCCCGGGTGGTTTTATCCAGACGCGCCTGGGCGCGGTCGCGATCTTCTTTGCTCATTTTACGTCAGCCTTCTTCGCCACTTTGGCTTTCGCTTTGGGCTTGGCCTTCGGTTCGGGCGGATTGGCAAGGTCCTCAGCTTCCTTGGCCAGCCGCAGCGCGCGCAGCTTTTCAGTCCGCTTGCGAATTGCGATGTCGGAGGCCGCGATCTCGGCCATCGCCTTGATGCCCTCGACCTCCTGGGTACGCTTGCGGTGCAGCCGAAGCTCTTTCATTTCGGCCGGACTCTTCGGTTCGTCGTTCATCATCTACCTCTGGAACCGCGACGCATGCCGTCGGGCGGTGTTTCGGCGGTAATACCATGAATTACGCCGCTGGGGGCGCGAATTTGGGTCGAAAATGCCCCGTTATCGCGTTGAATCAGCCCTCATGGTGAAGAGCGGCGGCGTCATCGCCGTCTTCAGGGCTGCTCTGGTCGAAAGTGGCCAGCCAGGCTGCCAATGTCGTTGACGCCTGGCCTTCGGCCTTCACCTGGCGCAGTGCAATGCGGATGCCGGCGCGGCCGTGACGGTCGCCGGCGATCGCCACAGGCGGTTCCCCCGCCAGCACCGCATCGACGACGCGCTGCTTGATCGCGAGCGCTTCGGGATCGCCGCACGCTGCCAGGATCCGTTGAAAACGCTGGTGACGTGTCCGGTCGAACGGCCGGGCTTCGCTCATTCCGTCACGCAACGGATGCGGCGGATAGATGTGCGCGCAGGGGATCCAGCCCCCGGGAACCGGCTCGGTGGCTGCATGGGTCCGGCCGCTTTTCAGCAGTCTTGGCAGCACATGCGTGTGCGGCCCTTCCGGGCTCTTGCCCGAGGGTGGCGGGATCGGCTGATAGACCTCGATGCGGCCGAGCCGGCTGATGAAGACGCGATGCGGGTTCGCGCCAAGGATCATCCCCATCGCGGGATTGTCGTGTTCGAAGACGGCGCGGCCGCAGAGTTCGCGCAGCCGCGCGGCGAGATCAGGATCACTGACGCGCACGCAAAAATCCGCCTGCAGCGCGCCGAGGCCGAGATCGAACAGGATGGCTTCGCGATCCTCCGGCCGCAGCGCCTCGCGATCGGCGCCGACTTCCGTCAGCGCGTTGCGGCCGTTCATCGCGCAATCGTCGGATGGCAGGCACAGCGCGATCCGATGGCTCCAGCCTGATTTCGTGATGCTCTCGGAGGCGAACGGCCGGCTGTTGCCGCCCGGTTTCAGCGCAATGCCGCCGCGCGGCGTCACGGCTGCAACGGCCTCGATCGATTGCGTCAGCCGCACCGGCTCGTCGCGGTCGCGGGTGAATTCGGCGATGGCGCCGAACGTGCCGAGACTCCATTGCGTGTCGGGATCGGCGATTTCCCGCTGCAACAGATCGGTCGCCGCGACGGCGGAAACATCAGGCATCAACCAGCATTCCCTTAACCCTCGGGGCCAAAGAGAATACTGGCTTGTCAGGTCAGGACAAGCCGGTCCGGAGCGGGCCCCGGACCGGCGTCCGGGCTCAGAACGTCGCGCCGGCCTTCACCATGTAGGTCCGGCCCGGCAGCGGATAGGCGCTGAAGCGGCCGTCGGTGAACGTGCTTGCGATCGCATAGTCGTAGTACAGCGCGTTGAGCACGTTGTTGACGCTCACCGACCAGAAGAAGTGCTGATATGCCCCGCTCAGCTTGAAGTCGATGGTGGCATCGGCCGGGATGCGGCGCTGGGTATTTTTCTGGTCGTTGTCCATGTAGCGCTCGCTCCAGCCGCGCACCGTGGCATCCGCAACCAGATAGTTCTGCCAGATATTCCACGTCACGCCGCCGCTGGCGGTGTAGCGGGACACCAGCGGAACGTCATTGCCGGCGAACTGCCCTTCACGGAACACCGCGCGGGTGTAGGCCACGCCGCCGCGCAGCAGCACGCTGTCGCTGATACGCAGCGAGGCGCTGGTCTCGGAGCCGTAACGGCGGGTCGGATCGAGGTTGACGTTAAAGAACAGTGCCGGGTTGAGATGGATCTCGTTCTCGAGGTCCATGCTGTAGATGCTCGATTGCATCTGGAACCCGCCCGACTTGATGCGGAAGCCGCCCTCGATGTCGTGGGAGGTCTGGGTTTTCAGCTGGAAGGTGCCGGGAATCGGGGTGAAGAAGACAGGATCGAAGGACGGTCCGGAGGACAATCTCTCGTCGACATTCGGCGTGCGGAACGCGCGGGCGGCCCGGCCGAATACCGAGACGATATTGTTGAAGCGATGTTCGAGGCCGACATGCAGCGCGTATTGGCCTTCCCGGCTGTCGAGAGGCAGGTTTTGCGCCGCGCAGGTAAAGAAAAAGGCGCAATTCGGATCGTTGTTGACGATGTCCCTGGCTTTCAACGTGGTTTGTTGCACGCGGGCCCCGTACGAGAAATCGGTGGTCGGCAACAGCCCGATGGTTTGCTGGAAATAGCCGGCCAAGGTTTGCTGCTGCAAATCATAGGTATGGATCGGCGGCAAGCCCCGGTCCGTCGGACGTTCCTGGTGGAAGGTCGCGTCGTAATAATCGATGCCGGTTAAAATCTGTGAGGGCATCCCGAACAGCACATTCTTGATGCTCAATCGCGGCGTGATCGACCAGGTCTGCAGGTGGGCGTCGACGTAGCTGTTACCGAAGGGATTGAAGAAGGCGGCCTGCTGCTTCTTGTCTCTCACGCCGCCGTCGACGATCAGATCGACGCCGTTCATCAGCGTCTTGGTGAATCCTGCGGTGGCGTTGGCGCCCTGCTGGTTGCCGTAGTCGAACGGCGTGGCGGCGCCGCGCCGGTTGGTGGCGAGTTCATCGAGGCCAATCGAGGGATCGACGAGACGGCCGCCCGGGAAACCCAGCTTCTGGTCGTCGCCGGACAGGGTCAGGAACGCTGTAAGGCCGGGCGTGGTGTAATTGAGGTTGCCGACGCCGTTGCGCTGGTCGAGGGCGTTGTTGACGCGGTAGCCGTCCGACTTGATTCCATTGCCGTAGAACGATGTCGACCACGGACCGAAATTGGTCGCGGCCGAGACCGAAGCCATACGCTGATTGAAGGAGCCGACGCCGGCTTCGCCGCGGATCGCGACCGGCGGGCCGCCGACACCGTTCTTCAGCACGATGTTGATGACGCCGCCGACCGCATTGTCGCCGTACAGCACCGCGCCGCTGTTGCCGCGGGTGATCTCGATGCGCTCGATCGAATCGCGCGGGATGGTCGAAAAATCGACCCCGGCCATGTCGATGTCATTGAGCCTGCGGCCGTTGATCAGCACGAGGGTATTGGAGGTCGCAAACGCGCCGAACCCGCGCAGATCGACGCTGGTCTTTGCGCCGTTGACGCCGCCAAACAGGCTGGTGAGCTGCACGCCCGGTGTTTGCGCGATGATTTCCTGCAAGGTCTGCGCGGGCGAATGCGCGATTTCTTCAGCCGTGATGACGGTCGCCGATGTGCCGACGATGCCGGCGAATTGCCGGACGGGCGCTCCGCCGCCGCCCTGGCCATCGCCTTGCGACGCGACGTTCGAGCCGGTCCCCGGCGCAGGGCTCCGATTGCTTGACGGGCTCGGGTTCGGCGCGACGACGCGGCGCGTACCCGAGCCCTGATCGGAAGCAGGCTTGGCGCGGGTCCTGTTCTGGTCGCCGGGCGGGTTGACCTCGATCGCCGGCAGTTGATCGGCTGTGGCGGTCTGCTGGGCCTGCGCGCCGGAAATACCGAGCGCCATGATCGGTGCGAGAACACTGGAGGCCAGCAAAAGATGGCGGCGCCGCTTGGCGACTGGGGTGGTAGAAGACATGGTTCAGGCCTCGGTATGACGTCAGTGGCACGTCACAGCGAACCAAGTCCCACCATCGTGCTGTAAGCAGCTCTGGTGAAACTAATGCCTGTACTCCCCGACCGACATCTTCGCGTGTGACCACGGCTGACGGCAGGTCTCCTGGCTTACGGGTCGTTACCTTTCGTCGCCTTCCCAGGACCGAGATTCCCAGTGGCATAGGACGAAAGATTCACCGCTTACAGTTGCGGGGGCAGCCGCGGAATTGGGGGAGTTTCCCCGCACCGCATTCCCTTTTGATCCCCAAAACGGGAACCGTCAAAAATTATGGTAGAAGTTTGTCAAATACAGAGTCAATCCCATCAGGCCCCGCCTGCGGTCCTCACTGGACGAGTGCGTCTTTTATGTCGCATGAGCAGTACCGCTCGAACCCATAGTGCGGTACGGGCTGACCGTTCGGGGACGATCGATGAGTGTTGATACCATCATTGCTGCAAACGAGGAGGCCGCGCGGCGCCGGATTGGCGTGACGGCCGCGCTTGCCGGCCTCGTCGGGCTGTTGGTGCTGATCTCGCTCGGCATCGGGCCGGTGCGGCTGTCGCCGCTGGCGGCGATGGAAGCGCTCCTCGGTGGCGGCAGCGATGTGTCGCAGGTGATCGTGCGGGAAATCCGCCTGCCGCGGACCATTTTGGCGCTGGCGATCGGCGCCATCCTGGGAATGTCAGGCGCGTCGCTGCAGGGCCTGCTGCGCAATCCGCTGGCCTCGCCCTCGCTGTTCGGCGCGCCGCAATCGGCTGCCTTCGGCGCGGTGCTGGTGATCGCGCTGGGGTGGGCCGATGTGCGCTCCTATGCGCTGCCGGTGGTGGCGATCATGGCCGCTTTCGGATCGGTGTTCGTGCTGCTGACGATCGCCGGCCGCAATGCCGGGCTGCTGATCCTGATCCTGGCGGGTCTTGCGATTTCGAGTCTGGCGGGAGCGGCGACGGCGCTGGTGATGAACCTTTCCAGCAATCCCTTCGTGGTGCTGGAGATCGCGTTCTGGCTGCTCGGATCGCTGGAGGATCGCAGTTTTCAGCACGTGATGCTGGCACTGCCGTTCATCATTGCCGGTGGCATGATCCTGTTCAGCCAGCGCCATTCCTTTCGCGTGCTCAGCCTCGGTGAGGAAACCGCGCAGAGCCTCGGGGTCGATGTCGGGCGCCTGCGGCTTATCGTGATCACCGGCGTCGCGCTTGGGGTCGGCGGCGCGGTCGCGGTCACCGGCACCATCGGCTTTATCGGCCTCGTCGCGCCGCATCTGATGCGGCCCTTGATCGGTCATGATCCGGCGCGGCTGCTGGTGCCGAGTGCACTGGCAGGCTCAGCGCTGCTGCTCGCCGCCGACATCGCGGTGCGGATCATTCCCTCGACCAGCGACATCAAGGTCGGCGTGTTGACCTCGATCATCGGTGTGCCGTTCTTCCTCTATCTGATCGCGCGCGAACGCCGTGCGCTCGGGGGAGGTGTCGCATGAGCGAAGCCGCGCTTCTCACCGCCCGCAGTGTGAACGTGACACTGGCCGGCCGCCATGTGCTCAGCGATGTCACGCTGTCGCTGACCGCGGGTCATCTGGTCGCCTTGGTCGGGCCGAACGGCGCCGGCAAAACCACGCTGTTGCGCGCGCTGTCGGGGCTGCTGCCGTCCCGCGGTGACATCCACGTCGGCGGCGATGCGCTGGCTGATCTATCGCTACGCGAACGTGCAAAACGCTTTGCCTATCTGCCGCAGGGCCACATCGTGCACTGGCCACTGCCGGCGCGCGACATCGTGGCGCTCGGCCGTTATCCGCACGGCGCGACCGATCCGGCGCGGCTGTCGTCAAAGGATGCCGAAGCGGTACTGCGCGCGATGCAGGCGGTCGACGTGGTGGAGTTCAGCGAACGCCGCGTCACTGAACTGTCCGGCGGCGAGCGCAGCCGCGTCGCGTTGGCGCGCGTGCTCGCGGTGGAGGCGCCTGTCATCCTCGCCGACGAGCCGACCGCCTCGCTCGATCCGCGCCACCAGATCGACGTGATGAAGAATCTGCGCGCCACCGCCGATAAGGGCGTGCTGGTCATCGTGGTGACGCACGACCTCGGCCTGGCCGCACGCTTCGCCGATCATGTGCTGGTCCTGAAGGAGGGCCGGCTGGTGTCGCAGGGCGCGCCGGTGGAAGCGCTGTCGGAGCAGGTGATCGCCGACGTGTTCCGGATCAGCGCCTACCGCGCCGAATACCAGCGCGAGGCCGTGATCGTGCCGTGGGCGGATCTGTGATGCGCCGCCGGCTTGCCGTGCTGCTGGCGGTTGCGGCGCTGGCGATGCCGGGCGGGGCGGCGCTGGCCGCCAAGCTGCCGCGCATCGTGTCGATGAACGTCTGCAGCGATCAATTGCTGCTGTCGCTGGCCGACCCCGAGCAGATACTCGGGCTTTCCAGATATTCGCGCGATGCCTGGTTGGCCGGCGATGTCGGGCGCTATCCAAAACTGTCGGGCGGCGCGGAAGACGTGATGGTGCTGAAGCCCGACATCGTCGTCGCCAATCTGTACGACAAGCGTTCGACGCGGGAATTGCTGAAGGCGCACGGGCTGCATCTCGCCGAACTTCCGGTGCCGCGAACCTTGCCCGAGGTGAAGGACCAGATTCGCGAGTTCGGCGAGATCGTCGGCCACCCCGACCGCGCGGCGCAGCAGATCGCCCGGCTCGATGCCGCGCTGGCACGGGCGCGCCAGGCCGTCGCCGCCAGACCCTATCGGGTGCTGCCGCTGTCGCGGCGCGGCTGGGTCGCGGGAAGCGACAGTTTTGTCGGCTCGCTGCTGGCGGAGACCGGGCTGTTCAACACGGCCGGCGATCTCGGCTTCAATTTCGGCGGCTTCGCCTCACTCGAGGCGATCGTGAGCCAGAAACCGGATTTGCTGCTGGTGTCGCAGGCCGGCGATTTTGCGCGCGACGACGGCCAGGCCTTTCTGCTGCATCCGGCGCTCGCGCGGTTCTATCCGCCGGAAAAACGCATCGTGATCCCGGAACGGCTGACCGAATGCGGCGGCGTGATGCTGGCGGAAGCGCTTGACGTGCTGACGGCGGAGTTGAAGCGGGTGGGGCGGTAACCCTCGTAGGGTGGGCAAAGCCACCGGGTCGCGCGAATGCGCGCCCGATGACAGGCTCCGCGTGCCACCACTCTCTTGCGGCGATTGGATAGATGGTGGGCACGGCGCAAGCGCGCCTTTGCCACCCTACGTTTCTCACCCCATCACCACCGGGCCGCCGGCTTTCTTCCAGGCGTCGATGCCGCCCTCGATGTGGGCGGTGTTGGCAAGGCCGGCGTTCTTGGCGGCGGTGACCGCCATCGCCGAGCGTTCGCCGAAGGCGCAGAAGAACACCACGCGGCGCCCGGTCGCGGCCGCGACTTCGCGCAGCATGCCGCCCGGCGCTAAGCTTTCGGCGATGCCGGGGTAGGGCGCATGCAGCGCACCCGAGAGCGTGCCGTGCTTGGCGCGCTCGCTGGCTTCGCGCAGATCGACCAGCAGGATGTCGGGCTTGCCGATACTGTCGATCGCGGCGCGCGCTGACAGTGCGAGGCCCTGTTTGGCGAGATCGTCCTGGTGCAGGCCGACATGCATGTTGGCCGGCAGCACCACGTCCATCAGTTTTGGATTCGGCAAATTGAGATTGTTCATCAACTCGACATACTCGTCGATGCCGCGCACCTGCAGGCGCGGATTGTAGCGCTTCTCCTCGCCGATGGTCGAAACCGTGTCGCCCTTGTAGTCGTGGGCGGGGAAGACCATGGTCTCATCCGGCAGCTTCAGCAGCCGGTTGAAGATCGAATCATACTGCGCCCGGGCGCTGCCGTTCTGGAAATCTGTGCGGCCGGTGCCGCGGATCAAAAGCGTGTCGCCGGTGAAGACGCGGTCGCCCATCAAATAGCTGTAGGAATCATCGGTGTGGCCGGGCGTGTACAGGGCATCCAGGCTCAAACCCTCGATCATCACCTTGTCGCCGTCAGAGACGCGCATCGACACCACGTCGGCCTTGCTCTGTTCGCCCATGATGGTGATGCACTGGGTGCGATCGCGCAGTTCGCCGAGGCCCGTGACGTGGTCGGCGTGCAGATGGGTGTCGACCGCCTTGACCAGGCGCAGGTCGAGTTCGCGCAGCAACTGGCAATAGCGGTCGGCCTTTTCCAGCACGGGATCGAGGATCAGCGCCTCGCCGCCGGCGCGGCTGGCCAGCAAATAGCTATAGGTGCCCGAAACGCTGTCGAAGAGCTGACGAAAGATCATGGTCGCTGCCGCGTTCGCTATTGGAGTCTCGCGGAGGATATTATTCTATTTTGGTCGCCTCCTCAAACGGCTTTCGTCTCTACGGGCGACTCTTTCGAGGTAGTCTTGCTTCCTCAGGGCCGGCTCCAGTCCTGCTCCTTCAATTCCATGATGCGTACAAGGCCTGATGTTCCCCGTCATTGCCTGCGACAAACGCAAAGCGTTTGCGCACGGGAGCGCAAGCGACGACGCAATCCATCTATCCCCGCGCGGAGTGATGGATTGCTTCGCTCCGCTCGCAATGACGGTGGAAATAGTCACGGTCTCACCAGCGTATATCCATTCTCGGTCAGGAACAGAATCTGCGCGACGCCGACCTGGACCGGCGTCGCGGCCGCGATGAATTCCGGCCGTTTGCCGTTTTCGCGTTCGAATGTGTCGACGGTGTTGAGGCAGATATCGAACCGCGCGCCCTGGGCGACCAGGCTCTCGACCATCTTGCGGTTGGGATTTTCCGGGCGCAGCAGCTCAATGCCCGGGCCGAACGCGACGATTTCGATCGCGACCTTGTCGGGGTCGTAGTGCTTCATCAGGTTGCTGGCGACGCTGAGCACGAGGCCCTGCTTGCGCGGGTCATTGTCCGAAAGCTGCAGCACGATCTTGTGCTCGGCAAACGGCTTGTCCTGCAGCGGCGCCTGCTGGGCGCGCACGGCCGGTGCGATCGCTGCGATCAACAGCGCCGCGGTCATCATGCGCAGGGTGGTGGTAAGGCCTGTCATACCTGTTTCGAAATGCCCGGATTGCCTTCGACGCCTTTCAGCGTCACGCCCGGGGCCGAGCGGTTCGGCGGCTTGCCTGACTTCAGATGCTTCGCCACCACATCCCAGATCGGCGCGCCGGTCTGTTCGTTGACGGAGGCCCATCCCGCCACCTTATAGCTCTTGGCGGCTTGCAGCGGGCTGCCATTGTCGAGCGTCAGTTCGGAAATCCGCTTGCCGACGCTTTCCGCCGGCGTACAGGCATAGGAAAGGCCGCCGAGCCGGACCATGTCGCCGCCCTGCTGGTAGTAGGGATCGGTGTTGAAGAGGTTGTCGCAGACGTCTTCGAGCACGTCCTTGATCTGGGCGCCGGTCATGGTCGCAACGTAGGTCTCGGGATAGGTGACCGCGGTCTGCGCCAGCACGTCTTCCATCGTCAGCGGCTGGCCTGCCAGCGCCGTGGTGCCCCAGCGGAAACCCGGCGACAGCGCGATCTCGGCATCGAGTTCGCCGCGCAGCGCGTCGCAGATCAATTGATCCATGCTGCCGCTGAAATTGCCGCGGCGGTAGAGCAGGCGATCGGCGGAAGCGATCTTGTCGACCCAGTCGCCGGCATGCGGCGCGCGGGTCTTGTCGATCAGCCCCTGCATCGCCGGATCCGGCTTCAGCAGTTCGGAGAACACCGGCAGCAGCCGGTAGCGCACGTTCGCGACCTTGCCCTTGCCGATGTCCAGATCGAGCACGGCGAGGAACTTGCCGTTCGAGCCGGCATTGGTCACCAGCGTGACGCCGCCCGGATTGGTCACCGCAATGGGCTGCGGCACCGCGTCGTGGGTGTGGCCACCCAGAATGACGTCGATGCCGGTGACGCGGCTGGCGAGCTTGAGATCGACATCCATGCCGTTATGCGACAGCAACACGACCGCATCGACCTTGTCGGTGTCGCGCAAGCGATCGACGAGCTTCTGCAGCTCTTCGTCGCGGATGCCGAATTTCCAGTCCGGCGTGAAGCGCTTGGGGTGCGCGATCGGCACGTAAGGAAAAGCCTGTCCGATCACGGCGACCCGTCGGCCGCCGATCTCCTTGATCGTGCATGGCTTGAACACGCGGCCCGATGCCGGATCGAACGCCTTGGCGTCGTTGAAGGCGGCTTCCTCGGTCAGGAAGACGTTCTGCGCCAGGAACTCGCCCTTGAAGCGCTCGAGGTTGCTGCGCAGCGTCTTCTCGCCATAGGTGAATTCCCAATGGCCGGTCATCGCGTCGATGCCGAGCAGGTTCGAGGCGGCGACCATGTCGGCGCCCTGCATGACATTGGCAAGGCCAGTGCCCTGCCAGAGATCGCCGCCGTCGAGCAGCAGCGAACGGCCGGCGCCGACATCGCTGCGCAGGCGGTCGACCAGCGTCTTCAGATGCGCGAAGCCGCCGAGCTTGCCGAACCGCTGCGCAGCTTTTTCGAATTCGATGCAGGTGAAGGCATAGGCATCGGCGCTGTCGGGCCGGATGCCGAAGCGGTCGAGAAAGGCTTTGCCGACCAGATGTGGCGGATTGCCCTGCATCGAGCCGACGCCGAGATTGACGCTGGGCTCGCGAAAGAACACCGGCTTGAGCTGCGCATGGGTGTCCGTGATGTGCAGGATGCGCGCATTGCCGAAGCGCTCGAGGTCGTAGACGCTGTCGGCGCTGCGCGCGAGGCGAGGCAGGCCGCCTGAAAGCGCGGCACCACCCGCTAATGTCAAAAAATCCCGGCGGCGGATCGTCATACTCATCTCCGCGCGTCGCAAAACGCTCTCAGCGAATTTCCAAATCTCTCCAGCGTTCCTTCTCGCTGGTGGCCTGGAAGATCGAAGCTTTCGCCAGCGCTTCCGCTTCTTTCGCGGATGCGGTGGCCTTGTCGAAATCGCCGCCATCGGCGAACTTCTTGGCCGCCGCCAGCGTCGAGGCCGTCGTGGTCCATTGATTGCGCAAGGAAGCCGCCTGCTTGTTGGCAGCTTCCGCTGCGGCGTAGGCGGCCTTGTAGTCATCCTCGCCTGCGGCCACCGCCGATGTCGCGCCTAGCAGCAGCAACGCCGCGATCGATGTGAGTGTCGTGATCCTCATGGCCGCGCTCCCGGACCTGATATCGGCAATCCGTTGCTGACATAGGACAGGTAGTATTCGACGTTGCGGTATTCATCGTCCTGCGGCGTCATCGGCACGCCGCGGATCTGGCTGTTGCAGGTGGTGAAGCGCCGGCTCGTCGTGCCCATGCCGCTCCATTCCGAGCGATAGATCGGCATCGCATTGAGAATGCCGAGCGCCGGCGCCAGCACTTCGGTGCGGACCTTCTCGCCCGGGCTCTGCACATGGCAGGTGGCGCAGGAAAAATTGAGCTGGCCGCGCCTTGTGTAGAAATATTCCTTGCCGTTTTCATAAGCAGCCAGCGCGCGCGGGTCGTTGGGAATCTTGATGGCGAACGGCTTTCCGCGCGAGGTGAAGGCCATATAGGCGGTCAGCGCCGCCATCTCGTCGCGCACATAGGAGAACGCCGGCTCGCCATTGGCTTCGCGGCAGCGATTCAGCGCCAGTTCCAGCGTGATGACCTTGCCTTCTTTCTCGTCGAAGGTGGGATAGTCCTGGCGGATGCCGATGCCTTTATTCGGGAAGCAGTCGCCATAGGTCTTGCCGTTCTTGAACGGCTTGGAAAACATCTCCTTGCCCAGTTCGAGCGAGAACTCGTAGGGCGGGAACTGTTCCTTGTCCTGCCATTGCTTGTACAGGTCCGCGTCCATCGAATAGGGGCCGTTGACGAAATCCTCCGGCTTCAATTTGGGGAATTTGTCGTAGAAGAACTTCTTGAACGCTTTCTCGTCGGCGACCGGGTCGACTTTGTCGGCGGAGACCGCAGGCGGGGCGGCGAACGCCAGCAGGGCCAGCGCAAAGGCCGCCGCAGCGAACTGTATCCTGGCTCGCAGCTTCATTGAATCTTCGCCGTTGTGGTGTCGGTGGCGCCCTTGTTGTCGACCCAGCTCACTTTCAGCTCGTCGCCCTTCTTGCCGCCCTTGAAGGCGAACTTGACGTAGGGGTCCTTGGAGACGCCGCCGCCCCAATCGGCTGTGAATACCGGCTTGCCGTTGTATTCGAAGGTCAATTGCTGGATGAAATGCGGCGGAATGAGCTCGCCCTTGGAATCCTTGATGAAGCCGGAATCCATCGGATGCTGGATCAGCGCCTGCACTTCGGTGGTTTCGCCTGACGAGGTGGCGCGCACGCGAATGGTCGATGCCATTTTTTCGATCCTTCGATTATCTGTGTCTTAACCGCCGCAGCCGCCGACGGTGACTTTGACTTCCTTGGTGGCGCTGTAGAGCTTGCCGCCGGCTTCGACGACGACGATCACGTTGCTGGTCTTCGCCATCTTGATGCGGTTGGCAACGCCCGGCATCGTGCCGGCCGGAATCTTGTAGGAGGCCACCAGGGCGACCGGGTTTTCAGCCACCAGGAACGAGATCGAGGTCACGTCGGCGAGCGTCGTCGTGACCGATACCGGCACCACCGCGCCGTTCTCGGCGATCTCGGGCGCGTCCATCTTCACCTTGTCGGAAGCCTCCGCGGTCTTGCCGTAAAGCGACTTGATCGCGTCGGCTTCGCTCTTCTGCTTGAACGCCTCTTCCGGATATTTGTCATTGGCGGCCGCGAACGCTGGCGCGAGGCCAAAGGGAAGATTGCCAAGGCCGACCAGCGCCACCGCGCCCGCGCCTTGCAGGATCAGGCGCCGCGTGGCGGAAAATCCATTGTCAGTATTTGTCATCCGAAAGTTCTCCTGAAAGGCGCGCCGTCACAATGTTTGCAGGAAATCCACGACCGCGCTGATTTCCTTGTCGGTCAAAATCCGGTTTCGTCCGAACGGAGGCATCACGGTCAGCGGATTGCGCTTGGTTTCGTCATAGATAATGGCGACGAGCTCGTCGCGGTTGGGGTATTTGCTCTTGATGTCGACCAGTTCCGGCCCGAGCGTGCCGGGATACTGGCCGCCCTTGATCGCGTGGCAGGTCAGGCAATTGCCCTTGCTGCGGTCGAAGGCCAGTTTCTGGCCTTCCGTCGCCGCGGACTGGGCAGAAGCGGGACTCGCGGCGGCGCCGATCGATAGCGCCAGCACCATCGCCGCGATCAGGCCAAGCTTGTTTAGAGGTGTGTTGCTCAAGGACGTTTCCCGTAATTTCTATTCAGCTTGCCAACTCTACTTTGCTTGCCAACTCTACTTTGCTTGCATCGTGTCGAGCGGACCCGTCGTACGTGGCGTCAGGTTCTTGCCTTCCGCCGTGGACACGATTTTGACGCCGGCGGGGTCAACGCATGCGCTCATGCACGGTTTCGCTGCCGTATCGGGCCTCGGATCGGTCCAGAGGAAATTGTCGCGATTGGGCATTTTGACTTTCGGCAAGCTTTCCCGGTCGGCGACAAATTCACTGGGAACGATGTCGTTCAGGTTCAGAATATAGGCGGTCAAAGCATAAACGTCATCGGCTGACAATGTGTGCGGTGCAGCCATCGGCATGGCGCGGTTAATGTAGTCCCACAGGGTCGGCGCAAACGGCCAGTAGCTGCCGACCGTCAGCTCGGGCCGGTCGTCCCTGAGCGTCCCGGCGCCGCCGACCAGCTTGGGAAACCGGCCCTCGCCTTCGCCGAAAGTTCCATGGCAGGCCGCGCATTGCTCGGCATAGACCACTGAACCCCGGTGCACGCCGCCGCGGCCCGCGGGCAGGCCCACGCCATCCTCGCCGCGCGCATCGATATCCCAGCCGGCAATCTGCTCAGGCGTCGCCCGCTCGCCATAGCCGTAATATCCGGGCTCGGCGGCGTAAGCGAAGGTGCCGGCCGCGATGACCATGCCGGCGCAAAGCAGCGCGAGGTGCTTAACCGAGCTGGACATCGAACACGCTCCCGTCGCCCTTCACCTGCCAGGTCTGGATCGAATTGTTGTGGTAGACCGAATTGGTTCCGCGCAGTTTGCGCAGCTGCGCGATGGTCGGCTGCACATAGCCGGTCTCGTCGATCACGCGGGATTCCAGCAGCGCCGGCGCGCCGTCCCAGCGCCAGGGTATCGTGAATTTCGTCAGCGCCTTCGACAGCACCGGCTCATGCAGCCGCGCGCTCTGCCAATTAACGCCGCCGTCGGTCGAGAC
The DNA here is from genome assembly GCF_018131065.1 of Bradyrhizobium sp. AUGA SZCCT0431. Lineage (NCBI taxonomy): Bacteria > Pseudomonadati > Pseudomonadota > Alphaproteobacteria > Hyphomicrobiales > Nitrobacteraceae > Bradyrhizobium > Bradyrhizobium sp. AUGA SZCCT0431. Next base: position 58,383 of record NZ_JAFCLR010000008.1, read on the forward strand.
GTCGACGCGCTTGACCTTGCCGTTGCCGGTCCACGCCAATCCCCTGATTTCATAGAGGCCGGGGCCATGAAGCGGCTTTTCGGGGCAGGGGAAGGTGATGACGGATTTGGCGTCGATCAGCCAGGTGAAGCCGCGCGAGGTGCCGTCCGGCATCAGGTCGGTATATTTCGAGGTCTCTTCGCGCGAATGCCAGGGTTTCTCGCCGAGCTTGATCCGGCGCAGCCATTTGATGCTGACATTGCCTTCCCAGCCCGGCACCACCAGCCGCAGCGGATAACCCTGTTCGGGCCGCAGCGCCTCGCCGTTTTGCGCGTAGACCACGAGGCAATCGTCGAGGCATTTGCCGAGCGGCAGGCTGCGGTTCATGTGCGCGCCGTCGGCGCCCTCGACCATGACCCACTTGGCTTCCTTCTTGATGCCGACCTCTTCCAGCAGGGTCGACAGCCGCACGCCGGTCCATTCCGCGCAGGAGATCATGCCGTGATTGAATTGCAGCGAGTTCAACTGCGCGGCGCGCCACTCCATGCCGCCATTGGCCGGGCATTCGATGAAATGGATGCGCGTCACGGACGGAAAACGGATGATGTCCTTCATCGAGAGCAACAGCGGGCGCTCGACCAGGCCATGAATCATGAGCTTGTGCTGCTCCGGATCGACGTCCGGCCGGCCGGCGTGATAGCGCTCGAAAAACAGGCCGTTCGGCGTGATGATGCCGTGCAGGTCCTGCAGCGGCGAAAAGCTGATGGAGGATTCGGTGCCGGCGGTGAGCCACGGCACGTTGCGCCTGATCACGCCGGCCTCGGTATCGGCGGGCCGGCCATAGGGCCGGTCGACCACGCCGGGCCCGATCGATTGCGACCATGGCGCGTCCGCGGGCGGGGAAGCCGGGGAGGGCTCTGCATTTCCCTGTTTTGGACCGAGCGCAAGGCTGCCGGTCAGCGCCGCGCCAAGTCCGAGCAGCGAACGCCGGCCGAGCCGCGTGTGCGCGCCCGTGCTCGACAGTAGAGATATGCTGCGCCAGAGATCAGGCCGCACGTTTCATTCCCCTTGCCGCCACATGGCCGCATCATTTGTTGCTTTTTCGCGGGTTTATCGTCATTCGCTAATTTAGTCAATGCTAAATAACCATGGGCGCGATAAACTGATACACCGCGCCCAGTCGGCGCTGATTTCGATCCGGATACAGGCGATGAGAGCAGAAGCGGCAACAACCAACAAGATGCCCATCGGCAACGGCGCCGAGGACGAGGCGTCCCTGAAGAAGCTGGCGAAACAGGCCGGTGAGGCCGCGCAACTGCTCAAACTGCTCGGTCACGAGAAGCGGCTGCTGGTTCTCTGCTTTCTCGCGGTGCGCGGCGAGATGACTGTCGGTGAACTCGTCGGCGTCGCCAAGCTCAGTCAGTCGGCGTTGTCGCAGCATCTGGCAAAATTGCGTGCCGACGGCCTGGTCGAATTCCGGCGCGCCTCGCAGACGCTGCATTACCGCGTGGTCGATCAGCGCGCCCTGCGCGTCTTGCAGCTCTTGAAGGAAATCTATTGCGGAGACTTGAAGTGAGATTTTGCGGTGGCTGAGTTTGTGGTGGAGTTTGGCAAGGATGGCCGTCCGATTGAGGCCGACGGCCGGCTGGATGCGGCCGCATTCCATCGCAACCACGCGCCGATCTGGGCGGTGCTGCAGAAATTCCTCGCCGGCAAATCCGGCGACGTGCTCGAGGCCGGCAGCGGCACCGGCCAGCATGTGGTGCATTTCGCCCGCCATGCGCCCGACATCATTTGGTGGCCGAGCGATTTCAACGACGCGCATCTCAACAGCATTGCGGCGTGGCGCGCGCATGCCGGTCTGCCGAACATCCGTCCCGAAATGCGGATCGATCTCAGCGATCCCGCCTGGTGCCCCCAGATGCAGGACGGCAGCGGGCCTTCTGACTTGCTGGCGGTGTTCTGCGCCAATGTGATTCACATCGCGCCCTGGCGCGTCGCGGAAGGGTTGTTCGCCGGCACGTCGCGTTACTTGCGCAACGACGGGCGGCTGTTTCTCTATGGCCCCTTCAAGCGCGACGGCAAGCACACCGCGCTCAGCAACGCCGTCTTCGACACCAGCCTTCGCGACCGCGACCCCGAATGGGGCGTGCGCGATATTGAAGATGTCAGCCGATTGGCTGAGGGCGTCGGGCTTGCATTGATCGAAACCGTCGAGATGCCGGCCAATAATTTGATTCTGGTGTTCGAGCGATCGATAAAGGGTGAGCCCAGCGCATAGCGCGCGCCCGTTTGCGTCGGTTGATCGCGCGTCTGCACGTCTTCATAGTGCCGCAAATCAAACAAGCCAATGATTGCGGCTCCCGCCGGGGCCTGCCGGGCGGGAATGCCGATGCTGGATGCCACTGCCACCGCAGAGATCACCAATGACGCGCGGGCGCGCGCCAATGTGCTGCGTCTCGCCGCGGCGCAGGCGCTGACCGGCGCCAACTCGGCAGTGATCTTCGCCACCGGTTCGATCGTCGGCGCGACGCTGGCGCCCGACATCTCGCTCGCGACCGTGCCGATCTCGATGTATGTGCTGGGTCTTGCCGCCGGCACGCTGCCGACCGGCGCGATTTCGCGCGCCTATGGCCGCCGCGTCGCCTTCATCATCGGCACCGGCTGCGGCATGCTCACCGGTCTGATCGGCGCGTTTGCGATTCTGAATGGATCGTTCTGGCTGTTCTGTTGCGCGACCTTCTTCGGCGGCCTTTACGGCGCGGTGGCGCAATCCTATCGCTTTGCCGCCGCCGACGGCGCCAGCGTCGCGTTCCGTCCCAAGGCGCTGTCGTGGGTGATGGCGGGCGGCGTGTTCGCCGGCGTGCTCGGTCCGCAGCTCGTGCAATGGACCATGGATATCTGGCCGCCCTATCTGTTTGCCTTCAGCTTTGTCGCGCAAGCGGTCGTCGCATTGGTTGCGATGGTGGTGTTGTCCGGCGTCGATGCGCCAAAACCTGCGGCGGCGGACATGCATGGCGGCCGGCCGCTGTTGGAGATCGCGCGGCAGCCGCGGTTCATTGCGGCGGCACTGTGCGGCGTGATCGCCTATCCCATGATGAATCTGGTGATGACATCAGCGCCGCTCGCGATGAAGATGTGCGGACTGACCGTCAGCGATTCCAACTTCGGCATCCAATGGCATATCGTGGCGATGTATGGGCCGAGCTTCTTCACGGGCTCGCTGATCGCGCGCTTCGGCGCGCCTCGCATTGTCGCGCTCGGCCTGTTGCTGGAGGCGGCCGCCGCATTGATTGGCCTATCCGGCATCACTGCGATGCATTTCTGGGCCTGCCTGATCGTGCTCGGCGTCGGGTGGAATTTCGCGTTCATCGGCGCGTCCGCGCTGGTGCTGGAGACGCACCGGCCGCAGGAGCGCAACAAGGTGCAGGCCTTCAACGATTTCCTGGTGTTCGGAATGATGGCGATCGGTTCGTTCTCGTCCGGCCAGTTGCTGGCACATTTCGGCTGGTCGATGGTCAACATGGTGGTGTTCCCGCCGGTGCTGCTCGGGCTCGCGGTGCTGTCGCTCGCATCATTCGCGCGGCGGCGGGCGAAGCTGCGGGAAGTTGACGAACTTGCCGGCCCCACTATCTGATAGCAGTCACATTCTGGAGGCCCCCATGCCCTCGCGCGCGCGTCTTGATGAATTCATTGCCGTCCTCGTTTCCGGCGACCATGCCGGCGCCATCGAGCGCTATTACACCGAAGACGCCACCATGCAGGAGAACAGCGCGCCGCCGCGCGTCGGCCGCGACGTGCTGGTGGGGCAGGAGCGCGCGACGCTTGAGCGGGTGTCGAGCGTCGTTACGACCTGTGTTTCCTCGGTCCTCGAGGGCGATCGTGTCGCGATCCACTGGATCTTCGATTTCACCTATCCATCCGGCGCAGCGATGCGGATCGACGAGGTCGCGATGCAGGAATGGCGCGGCGACAGGATCTTTCGCGAGCGGTTCTTCTACGAGCCGCCGAAGAAGGCCTGATGACAGCTGCTGACATTTCGGCGGCGGTCGAAGCTTCGCTCTTGCTATTTCACTAATCTGCTAGTTTCTACGTCATGGCCGGGCTTGACCCGGCCATCCACGTCTTTCGTGACCGCTAGAAAAAGAGAACGTGGATGCCCGGGCATAGGCGAGCGGAAGCGACGCCGTCCTTCAGACGGCTATGCCCGGCCATGACGGCGCAAGAGCAACAAACGAAAAAATGCTGAAGGGCCCCATTCACACCACACCCGACGAGACCTCGCTCCGCTACGACGGCTGGCGGATTGTGCTCGTCTGTTTCCTGCTCGCGACCTTCGGCTGGGGCCTTGGCTTCTACGGCCAGAGCGTCTATGTCGCCGAACTGCAGCGGCTGCACGGCTGGCCGGCGTCGCTGATTTCGCTCGGCACGACGTTCTTCTATCTGTCCGGCGCGGCGCTGGTTGCCTTCGTCAGCGAGGCGATCAGGGCGTTCGGTCCCCGGAACTGCATGATCGCCGGCATCGGCACCATGGCGATTGCCGCTGTTGCGATCGGCCAGGTGCGCGAACCCTGGCAGCTCTATCTCGCCAACGCCTTTCTCGCCTTCGGTTGGGCCGGCACCAGCCTCGGCATGATCACCAACACGCTGGGCCTCTGGTTCGACAAGAAGCGCGGCATGGCGATCAGCCTGGCGCTGAACGGCGCCAGCTTTGGCGGTATCGCCGGCGTGCCGCTGCTGGTACTGGCGATCGGCTATTTCGGTTTCCCGGGCGCGATGATCGCCGCCGCGGTCGTGATGGTCGTGCTGATGGTGCCGGTCATCCTGATCTACGTCGGGCGGCCGCCGGGCCATGCGAGCGCAAACGGCGGCGCGGTCAGCGCCGCGGACGCGCCATCGCCGATCCAGATTCGCGCGCGGGCCTTTCGCGATATCGGATTTCTGTCGGTATCTTCAGCCTTCGCGCTGGTGCTGTTCGCGCAGGTCGGCTTCATCGTGCATCTGATCTCGTTTCTGGATTCGGTGATCGGGCGCGAGCGCGCCGCCATCGCGGTCGCGCTGTTGACCGCCATGGCGGTGGTCGGCCGCGTGCTGTTTTCGTTCGTGATCGACCAGATGAACCAGCGGCTGGCGTCCGCGCTCTCGTTTGTCAGCCAGGCCGTGGCGCTCGTGATCGTCATCAACGTGCACAATGACTACGCGCTGATGGCCGCCTGCGCGCTGTTCGGATTTTCGGTCGGCAATCTGATCACGCTGCCGGCGCTGATCGTGCAGCGCGAATTCGATCCGCGTTCGTTCGGCGTGCTGGTGAGCCTGATCACCGCGATCAACCAGATCACTTATGCATTTGGTCCCGGCGTGGTCGGACTGCTGCGCGACATGTCGGGAAGCTATTCGCTGCCGTTCTACGGCTGCATTGGTCTCGAGTTGATTTCCGCCGTGCTGATCATGATTCGTGGGAAGAGGACGCCCGCGTAGCCCGGATGGAGCGCAGCGAAATCCGGGGCGCGGTCTCACCCCATCACAGATTCCCGGGTTTCGCTGCGCTTCACCCGGGCTACGGCTTCAGGCCTCCCGCGCCCGCAGCAAATCCTCGAGATCCAGCCGCTTCGTGAACATCGACAGCGAGCCGTCGGCGGCGCGCGGCCATTCTTCCTTGGGCCGGTCCCGGTAAAGTTCGACGCCGTTCTCGTCGGGATCACGCAGATAAAGCGCCTCGCTGACGCCGTGGTCGCTGGCGCCGTCGAGCGCAATGCCGGCCTGCATCACGCGATGCAGCGCGTCCGCCAGCGCCGGGCGGGTGGGGTAGAGGATCGCGGTGTGGAACAGCCCGGTGGTGCCCGGCGGCGGCGGATGGCCGCCTTTGCTTTCCCAGGTGTTGAGGCCGATGTGATGATGATAGCCGCCGGCCGAAATGAACGCCGCAGCCGAGCCCATCCGCTGCATGATCTCAAAGCCGAGCACGCCGCAGTAAAACCCCAGCGCGCGCTCGAGATCGGCGACCTTGAGATGGACATGCCCGATCCGTGTGCCGGCGATGATAGGTGGGCTTTGCGACATGTGGTTACTCCGTTGATGAACTCCACATAGGGCGGCCTTCAAGACAGTGCCACCAGCCTAACCCGAAACCCAGCGTTTCCGGAAAAGAGACCTCGCTAAGGGCTGGTGCTTGTCCCTTTCGACATTCGCAGCGCAGTTGCCTCTTTGCAGTTGGGACAAGCAATCCAACGTTCCATCATCTCCTGCGACCATGGAACGTCGGTTACATCTAGGTTTGCCTCCCCGCAAAACGGACAGCTGACAGGCGTCGTTCGATCACTCAGGAGTTGCTGAGCCACAGCAATCCACTTCTCTGCCTGGGTTTGTAAGGTCATGGCAGGCACCTTACGAGAGATCCGAAACTTCCCCATCCGGCAGCCCGAACTCGAACGTGTTCAGCGTCATCGATACCATCGTGTAATAGCCGCACAGCCCGATGATCTCGGTCACGCCGCGCACGCTGAGCAATTCCACCGCGGCGTCATAGAGCGGCTTGGAGACGCCGTGGCCCTCATGCAGCGACTTGGCGACGTCGTAGATCATCTGCCCCTTGGGGTCGTCGAAAGTGGGCGTGCGGCGGTCGCGGATGTCGTCGATAATCTTCGGGTCCATACCGCCTTTCAGCGCCAGGCGCTTATGCGCGAACCATTCGTAATGCGAGGTCCAGTGCCGCGCGGTGACGAGGATCGCGATCTCGGAAAGTTTTGCGGGAAAGATCGTGTGGAAACGAAGTTGCTCGCCGAGCCGCGTGGCATGCTTGGCCATCTGCGGGCTGTTGAGCCAGGCCATCATCGGCGCCGGCGCCGCGCCGCGCTTGCCGGCAATCGACTCGTCGTAAGTTTCTTTTTGCTCGGGGCTCATTTCGCCAGGCGAAAGCAACTTCAGCCGCATGTCGGTTTCCTCTTGTTTTTCAATCGTTGCCGCCTCTGCGATACACCCGATCCCGGCGCGTGACTATGGCTGACCGAGCATGGTGCGGCGCAGAGAGATGTTGAATTCCGCGATGCGACGACTAAGGTCGCTTCAACTCGCCCCATATGGAAACGCACCATGTCCGATCCTGATCAATTTCGCCGTGAAACCCGCGCCTGGCTGGAGGCCAATTGCCCGCCGGAGATGCGCAAGCCCATGACCTCGGAAGGCGACACGTTCTGGGGTGGCCGCAACGCCAAATTCTCTTCCCAGCCGCAGCGCATCTGGTTCGAGCGGATGCGCGACAAGGGCTGGACCGTTCCGCATTGGCCCAGGGAATATGGCGGTGGCGGCCTCGATCCCGAGGAGGCCAAGATCGTGCGCCAGGAGATGGCGGCGATCGGCGCGCGGCAGCCGCTGGTGTCGTTCGGCATTTCCATGCTCGGGCCGGCGCTGCTGAAATACGGCACGGACGCGCAGAAGAAGGAGCATCTGCCCAAGATCACCGCGGGCTTGATCCGCTGGTGCCAGGGCTATTCCGAACCCAACGCCGGCTCGGACCTCGCCTCGCTGCAGACCCGTGCCGAGAGCGATGGCGATGATTTCGTCATCACCGGCCAGAAGATCTGGACGTCGTATGCGAACTACGCCGACTGGATTTTCTGCCTGGTGCGTACCGATGGCGCCGCGAAGAAACATGACGGCATAAGTTTCATTCTGTTCGACATGACGTCGAAGGGCGTCACGACCAAACCGATCCTCTTGATCTCGGGTGCCTCGCCGTTCTGCGAAACCTTCTTCGATGGGGTGCGGGTGCCGAAATCGCATGTGGTCGGTACCGTCAACCGCGGTTGGGATGTGGCGAAATATCTGCTGCAGCACGAGCGCGCGATGATCTCGGGCATGGGCGAGCGCGGCGTCGGCCGGCCGCTCGGCCAGGTCGCCGCTGACTCGGTCGGCACCGACGAGCAGGGCCGGCTGGAGGATCCGATGCTGCGCGGCCAGATCTCGACCTTCGAGATCGACGAGGCGGCGCTGTCGGCGGCGGCGGAGCGCGCGGTCGATCTGGCGAAAGCCGGCCAGTCGCATCCGGCGTTTTCCTCGGCGATGAAATATTACGGCACCGAGCTCAACAAGCGCCGCTACGAAATCCTGATGTCGGCCGGCGGCGTCGACGCGCTGGAATGGGAAAGCGAGCGCTCCAAAGGCGGCGCCCGCCCGCGCGCCTGGCTGCGCACCAAGGCCAATTCGATCGAAGGCGGTACGTCAGAGGTGATGCTCGGCATCGTCGCCAAGCGGATCCTCGATCTGCCGGGGGCTTGAGGCGCTAACTGACGCCGGGGCACGCGAAGCGTGAACCTCAGGTGCGCAATTGCGCACCGGGGAATCTCGAGGTTCCGGGTTCGCCGCTTCGCGCCGCCCCGGAACGACGGTCTCAAAGATACACGTTCGAAACACCTAGATTGGAATCCTCTCCATGGCACTCGTCCTCACCGAAGAACAATCCATGCTGCGCGACAGCGCGCGCGGCCTTATCAGCGACAAGGCGCCAGTATCGCATCTGCGAAGTTTGCGCGATGCGAAGGACGCCACGGGATTTTCCCGCGAACTCTGGAAGGCCTTTGCCGAGATGGGCTTTTCGGGCCTGCTGGTGCCTGAGAATTTCGGCGGCAGCGGGTTAGGCGCCGTCGAGGCCGGCGTGGTGATGGAGGAAATCGGTCGCACCTTGATGCCATCGCCGTTCCTGTCGACCGCGGTGCTGGCAGCCTCCGCCCTGACGCGTGGCGGCAGCGACGCGCAAAAGGCGGCGCATCTGCCCAAAATTTCGGACGGCTCGCTGCTCGCGGCGCTTGCGGTGGACGAGGGCGCCAAGCATCGCCCGCTGCAGACCAAATTGCAGGCCGTGCGTTCCGGCAACGGTTTTAAGCTGAGTGGTGCAAAAGCTTTCGTGGTCGACGGCCACACCGCCGATCTCCTGATCGTCGCGGCGCGCACCGCTGGCTCCGCCGGCGAGCGCAACGGGCTGACGCTGTTCCTGGTCGATCCCAAATCCAGGGGTCTTGCCGTGGAACGTACTGCGATGGTCGATTCGCACAATGCGGCGCGCATCGAATTCGACAATGTCGAGGTCAACGCCGACAGCGTGCTCGGCGAGGTCGACCAGGGCGGAGCATTGCTCGAAGGCGTGCTCAATATCGGCCGCGGCGCGGTCGCCTCCGAAATGGTCGGCCTCAGCGAGGAAGTGTTCGGCCGCACCGTGACCTATCTGAAGGAGCGCAAACAGTTCGGCAAGCTGATCGGCGAATTCCAGGCGCTGCAGCACCGCGCCGCCGAGCTCTATATCGATATCGAGATCACGCGCGCCGCCGTGCTGAAGGCGCTGCAGACGCTCGATGGCGATTTCGCCAGCGCCAGTGCCGCGGTTGCGGTTGCAAAGGCGCGCGCCGGGACCACCGCGACGCGGGCGGTGCAGGAAGGCGTGCAGATGCATGGCGGCATGGGCATGACCGACCAGTTCGACATCGGCTTCTTCATGAAGCGCGCGCGGGTCTGCCAGGAATTGTTCGGCGACAGCAATTATCACGCCGATCAATTGGCGCGGATGAAGAGTTATTGATTTGCGCCTGCCGCGACAAAACCGGTGTCATCGCCCGGCTTGACCGGGCGACCCAGTACGCCTCGGCAGGTGTGATTGTTCCGAATCGTCCCGGCGTACTGGGTCACCCGCTTTCGCGGGTGATGACAGCGGTTGTGTGCCGCGTTCGCGGACTTAACGCTATCTGATCGGCGGGGCGTACTGGATGCCGCCGTTGCTCCAGAGCGAGTTCAGTCCGCGCGGGATCTTCAGCTTGGATTCGGCGCCGACATTGCGGTCGTAGATCTCGCCGTAATTGCCGACGTGGCGGATGATACGGGCGGCCCAGTCTTTGGAGAGGCCGAGGTCCTCGCCATAGGCGCCTTCGGTGCCGACCAGCCGCATCACGTCAGGCTTTTTCGACTTCAGCGCCTCGTCGATGTTCTTGGAGGTGATGCCGAGTTCCTCGGCGTTGATCATCGCGTACAGTGTCCACTTCACGATCATCATCCAGTCGTCGTCGCGCTGCCGCACCACGGGCGCCAGCGGCTCCTTCGAGATGACGTCGGGCAGAATGGTGTGATCGTCCGGCTTGGAGAGGTTGAGGCGCAGCGCGTAGAGCTGGGAGACGTCGGCGGTCAGGGTGTCGCACTTGCCCTCGTTATAGGCTTTGACGACATCGTCCAGCTTCGGGAATTTCATCTCCGTGTATTTCATGTTGTTGGCGCGGAAATAATCCGCGACGTTGAGCACCGTGGTGGTGCCTTCCTGCACGCAGATCTTGCTGTTGTTCAGGTCCAGCCCGGAATCGATCTTGCGCGAGGCCGGCAGCATGAAGCCTTCGCCGTCATAATAGGCGACGGCCGGGAAATAGAGCGCGTAATTGACCTCGCGCGACATGCTCCAGGTGGAGTTGCGCGAGAGAATGTCGACCTTGCGGCTCTGCAGCTCCTTGAAGCGTTCGTTGGCGTCGAGCGGAACGAACTTCGTCTTCTTGGGGTCGTCGAAGATCGCAGCGGCCACCGCGCGGCAGAAATCGACGTCGAAGCCGGACCAGTCGCCCTTGTCGTCGGGAATCGAGAAGCCGGGCAGGCCCTTGTTGACGCCGCACAGTACTTCGCCGCGCTTGAGCGTCCGCTTCAGGGTCTTGGTGTCATAGCGTTCATACGTGATTGCGCCAGCCGCGACCGCAGTTGCGACCGCCAGCCCAATGAGGAGGCCGCCTCGAAAATTACGTAGCATTTTTTAACTCACCAATTTCAGGGAAATGGATCTGCGGAAGAGACGGTGCCGTCGCAATTACAGTTCGGGCTTCTGCCGGATGATCACCTTGGTGCCGACAGGAACGCGCTCATAGAGGTCGGCGACGTCGGCGTTGACGAGCCGGAAGCAGCCGGACGAGACGGCGGTGCCGATGGTGTCGGGGCGGTTGGTGCCGTGAATACGGTAGACGGTGGTGCCGAGATACATCGCCCGCGCACCGAGCGGGTTACCCGGGCCGCCGGCCATGAAGCGCGGCAGATAGGGCTGGCGTTGAATCATTTCCGGCGGCGGTGTCCAATCCGGCCATTCCTTCTTTTGCGTGATGTTGACGAGTCCCTGCCACGTGAAACCCTCGCGGCCGACGCCGATGCCGTAGCGCAGCGCGCGGCCGCCGCCCTGGATCAGATAGAGATGCCGCTCGGCCGTGACCACGATGATGGTGCCGGGCGCTTCGTTGGTGCGGTAGAGCACCGCCGTCTTCCTGAACTGCGGATCGAGCTGGACGGCTTCGTCGGCGATCAGCCCCGGCTGGTCACCCACATCGGGCTGGCGCAGCTGCGCATTGCTCTGCGAGGCTGAAAGGATCAGACCGCTCGTTGCGATCATCATCCAGATCAGGTGCCGAAACTTCGTCATTGCGGAGCTCTCCTTGTTGGCGCGTTGGCCAATTGGTTGGCGCTTGGGCCAAATCAGCGGAACCATCAAATCTCAGGGCCGGCTTGATGGCAAGTTTAGGGCGGCAGGGCCGGTATCTTGCTGGAATGGCTTCTATTTTCTGATATCACAATCGCCGGTGATTGTGACAATTGCTCATTTCGGCGCGATCCAGAGCCGCAGGCCGTAGGAGATCAGCGTCACCGTGCCAACGCCGCCGAGCCACAGCGCGGCAAACCAGAGCAGGCGCTGCGTCAGCGGTCGCGGTTCGCCGGAGCTTTTTCCATTCCGATGGGATCGGAGCGGAGCCCCAGATTCTTGATTTGACGCGTTTTCTTGACGCGAACCGGGGTCCACTTCGCTCGAAAACGCTTTGGTCATCAGTGATAGCCGCTTTCGGCTTTGACCTTGCCGCGGAACACCCAATAGGCCCACGCGGTATAGCCGAGGATCAGCGGGATCAGTATGGCGACGCCGACCAGCATGAAGAGCTGGCTGTTCTCGGGCGAGGCCGCCTGCCAGATCGTGATGCTCTGCGGCACGATATAGGGATACATGCTGATGCCGAGCCCGGCATAGGACAGCGCGAACAGCGCCAGCGTCAGGAAGAACGGCTGGTAGTCATACTTGTTGGCGAGGCTGCGCAGCAACAACACGGTGACGACGGCCACCGCGACCGGCACCGGCGCGGTGAGGATGATGTTGGGCCAGGCAAACCAGCGATGGGTGTACTGCACATGCAGGAACGGCGTTGCAATGCTGACGATGCCGATGGCGCACAGCATCGCGACCAGCAGCAGCCAGCTCAGATGATAGGCGCGGTCGCGCAATTCGCCTTCGGTCTTCATGACAAGCCAGGTCGCGCCGAGCAGCGCATAGCCGATCACGAGCGCGACCCCGGTGAGGATGCTGAACGGCGTCAGCCAATCCCACCAGCCGCCGGCATAATGTCGCCCCGAGACCTGAATGCCCTGCAGGATGGCGCCGAGCGCGATGCCCTGCGCCAGCGTCGCCAGCAGTGAGCCGCCGGCAAACGCAATGTCCCAGCGGTTGCGTTCGCGCGTGGTGCGCCAGCGGAATTCAAAGGCGACGCCGCGGAATACCAGCCCGAGCAGCATCACGATCATCGGCGTGTAGAGCGCCGGCATCAGCACGGCATAGGCCAGCGGGAACGCCGCCATCAGGCCGCCGCCGCCGAGCACCAGCCAGGTCTCATTGCCGTCCCAGACCGGGGCGACGCTGTTCATGATGACGTCGCGGTCTTCCTTCTTCGGAAACAGCGGAAACAGGATGCCGAGGCCGAGATCGAAGCCGTCCATCACGACATAGACGAATACTGCAAAGGCGATGATGAAGGCCCAGATGGTCGGAAGGTCGATGGGGATCATCGCGCGGCTCCCTCGGCAACAGCACCGGCGGCCGGCGTGATGCCGGCGGCACGCGCCGGGACGTCGCTGCGCGGACCTTCCTCGCCGTGATGCGGCGGCTGTGCCATCAGGCGCAGCAGGTAGATCACGCCGGCGGTGAACACCACGAAATAGACGATGATGAAGGCGATCAGCGATGAGGCGACCGCGGGCGCCGCCAGCGGCGACGCCGAATCAACGGTTCGCAGCAATCCATACACCGTGAACGGCTGACGCCCGGTCTCGGTGGTGATCCAGCCCGCCAGCACCGCGATGAAACCCGACGGGGCCATCGCGACCGCAAACATGTGCAGCAGGCGCGAGTTGTGCAGCGTACCGCGGAAGCGCATCAGCAGGCTGAGCAGGCCGAGCCCCACCATCAGGAGCCCCATGCCGACCATGATCCGGAACGACCAGAAAGTGATCGGCACCGGCGGCCAGTTTTCACGCGGCACGGTGTCGAGGCCGGCCATCGGCGCATCGAGGGAATGCTTGAGGATCAACGAGCCGAGTTTGGGGACTTCGATTGCGTAATCCATCCTGCCGGCGGCCTGATTGGGCCAGCCGAACAGAATAAGCGGCGCGCCGTCCTTGTGGCTCTGGAAATGGCCTTCCATCGCCATGATCTTCACCGGCTGATGCTCCAGCGTGTTGAGCCCGTGCTGGTCGCCGGCGAGGATCTGGAGCGGGGCGACGATCGTCGCCATCCACATCGCCATCGAGAACATCACGCGTGGGCCGGCCAGATGCGGGTCGCGCAGCAGATGCCAGGCGCCGACCGCGCCAACCACCAGCGCGGTGGTCAGGTACGCCGCCAGCACCATATGCACGAGCCGGTAGGGGAATGACGGATTGAAGATCACCTTGAACCAGTCGACCGCGATGAACTGGCCTTCGGCATTGAGGGCGTGACCTGTGGGCGTCTGCATCCAGGAATTGGCGGACAGAATCCAGAACGCCGAAATCAGCGTGCCGACCGCGACCATCAAGGTTGCGAAAAAATGCAGTTTTGGGCCGACACGATCGAGCCCGAACAGCATCACGCCGAGGAAGCCCGCTTCGAGGAAGAACGCGGTCAGCACCTCATAGGCCATCAGCGGGCCGATCACAGGCCCTGTCTTGTCGGAGAAAGCCGACCAGTTGGTGCCGAACTGGTAGGACATCACGATGCCCGACACCACGCCCATGCCGAAAGCGACGGCGAAAATCTTCAGCCAGTAATTGAACAGGTTGATGAAAACCTCGCGCCCGGTCCACAGCCACAGCGCTTCAAGCACCGCGAGATAACTGGCGAGCCCGATCGAGAAGGCCGGGAATATGATGTGGAACGACATCGTGAAGGCAAACTGCGCCCGGGCCAATACAACGGCATCCCAGCCTTCGAACATCGGCACCACCTGTCGCAGCTAACCTGGCGTGAATCCTATCATGCCGAATACGATAACAGTACCGCCCCTTTTGCAGCAGAGGCCCGCTATCCGGTCAGTGTTCCGGCATCCGGAGGGGCATTGAGGCGCCGCATGATTTCTGCGCGCACGGCACGTGCCGCATTTTCGTCGTGCTTTGTCGGGCTGCAGAAGGTCTGGCCCGTGTGCAACCGAATGCTGATGGTGCTGGTCCGGTCCTTGGAATCGGGCTCGTCGACCTCGATCGCAGCGACGTCACCTGCTCGGATCGTCTCGGCGGATGGCTTACCGCTTAACGCAATCCGCTCGATACGGATCTCGCCCTGCCGAATGATCCAGCACGCGCCAGCTAATCGGTGCGTGTAGCGGTAGAGTGCAAAGGCAGCAAGAAAGCCGAGCGGCAAGAGCAATCCGAGCGCCATCTCCCACTCGCCGATCCAGAATGCGATGAGGAATGGCAGAGCGCACAGGCCGGCCACAACCGGCACGGCCATTCGAATCACGCGGCCGAGATCGGGGTTGACCGGCGAGCCAAGGGTGATTTCGGCGTTGCCGGCCTCAAGCGGGTTGTCGATGGGCGCGGCATCGGGACAACCGAGCAATCCCGTAACAATTGCGGCGGTTTCGTTGACGCGCGTGATGTCCGGCAGCGGTGGCGAGATCAAGACACCCCCTGAGGCCAGCCTGCACACGAGGCTGAAACTCGCGGGATAGCTGAACTTGTTCTTGCGGACGTGAACCTCTGCGATGTCGTGATTGCTGATCATTCGCTTGTGCACCTGGCCAAGCGGGCGCTGCTCGCCGATCAGGATGCCGTCCTGCGTGATGATCCAGGCTACATTGCGTTCAAGGGCGGCAACGCCGATCAGGAACAATCCGAGCGGCACGACCCAGAGTGCAGGAATGAATGGTCGGCCGCCCGAGGCCCAGGTAAGCAGGCCTGGGACAATAATCAGCAAAATTACAGCGCCGGAGCCCGCCTGGACAAACCTTTCCCTGAGCGAGGATCCCTTGCGCAGCCGAACTTCACCCGGGTTTGCCGCAGCATCCATTGTCAGCGGCAAACATCACGAGCGGCTCGATCCCGTCAAGAAGAAGAGCGCCATTACTCGATCACGATCTCGCCGGTCATGCCGAGATCGGCGTGGGTCTTGCCGTCAGCGCCCTTGATGTCGCAGCGCAGGTCGGTGACGCGGCCGGCGGCGACTGGCACCAGCCACCATTCGGCGGATTGTCCCGGATAAACTTCGATCTCGCGCATCGCGCCCTTGAACTCGGCGAGCGTCACGGTCTTGCCGTCGCGCTGCTGCGTGACCTGTGCCTTTCGCGTCCACACCATCTGCGAGAAGGCGTGCGAGGTGAAGTAATGCGGATCGTTGCTGTCGTTGCGCAGGATCAGTTTGTAGAGCTTGCCGGTCTCGAACTTCAGTTGCTTCGGCGCGAATTCATGCTTGCCGGGCGAGCCCAATGCAACCGTGACCTCGATCGGCGTCTGCCGCGACAGATCGCCTGCCGCGATCGCCGCGCCCGATACGAGGCCGAGAAAAACCGACGCGCCAATGGCGGCACGATACGAGACGAACATGATGACCTCCCCCTGCGTTCCGGGCATGGCCGGAAACGGCCTCGATGCTAATGCAAATGCGAACTAGTTGCAAATTACCGTTGACGGTATCTCGGTCGGGATGCCGCGGGGTCCGTTCTACTTTGCATGGGGTTGTTTTCGATATTTTTGTCCAGGGCCTCCCGGGCGTTGGAACTCACGACAGTCGGCTTTCCTGGTGCGGCGCATTCACCCACCCGCCAAATACAGAGCGACCCGGGCGGGGGGCATCCCGGCCGGGTCGTTGGAGGTTCTTGGGAGGTTAAAGCCTGGTCGGTTAAGCTTGGTCGGCTCGTCAGAAACTTGTTTAGCGAACGACGTCCGGGATCACACAGACCTCAGCGGCGCTCTTGGTGCTGCAATCGACCACTTGTTCGCGCACAAACATCGAACCGGTATCGCGCTGGGCGCGGGGCGAGACGTTCTGGGCGGACAGTGAAGCGAGGGTAGCGACCGCGCCGAGCGGGACAATGAAGAGGCGGAAGGACGGCTTCAGCATGTTCGCTCTCCTGTTCGGCGTTGGTGTTGCGTTGTTGATGATGGGTATAGGGGCAGAGTTTTTCCGGGTGATGTCGTGGATTGTTTCATTTGTTTCGTCGCCTTTAATCTTTGGCTTCGAAATCCACCCGGTTTCTGCTCCCTGTGCCAATCTAACCGTTTGAAACATCTAAGATTTATGCAGCGATGCTGTCCACGCCAGCGACCTTAAGCAAGTCGGCCAATTGTTTGCGGGCATAGAACATTCGGGTCTTCACCGTGCTCTGGGGAATGCCGATGATTGCGCCGGCCTCTTCCACCGACTTCTCGTGGTAGTAGACCAGGTTGATGATCTCGCGGTGCGCCGGCGACAGCTTGGCGACACAGGCGCGCAGGATGGCGCTGGTGTTGCTGCGGTCGAGCGACGCTTCCGGGGTGTCGGCTTCGTCCGCGATCTCGAGCACGTCGTCCTGATCGATATCCTCATGCTTGCGCTGGCGCAGCGCGGTCAGCGCCTTGAAGCGGGCGATCGACAGCAACCACGTCGAAACCTGGGAGCGGCCTTCGAACTGGCTGGCGGTGCGCCACACGTCCAGAAACACCTGGCTGACGAGGTCTTCCGCCATCGTGGTATCGCGCACCATGCGCAGGATGAAGCGGTAAACCCGTACGTGATGTCGGGAATAAAGTACGTGCATCGCCGTGCGGTCACCTCTGGCAATGCTCTCCAGCAGCGATTCGTCCGATGTCGCGCGGGCATCGGCAATGTGCTTGCGGGCTGCAGCGTTGATGGCAATCACGTTCGGCATGACAAACTCCCAGTTCGCCGCTTGGCGGCGTGTCGTTGGGAGATTTCTAGTTAACGAACGTTTCGGGATGTCTGCACGGAAGGGGGAAAATGGTTTCGTGCCGGGGAGAATTGTTTCGTCGCAGCGGCCGCGACGAAACATTCGGGGCGAAAACGAGAATGATTTCAATGTGCGGAAAATTGGAGGATTTCAGATCGAAAATCGTTCCGCAGGACGACGCGACTTTTTTCTTCTTACCTCGCCCGCTTGCGGGGTGAGGTCGGCGCGTAGCGCCGGGTGAGGGGGTACCGGTCTCTCGACAGTCTTTGCTCGGAGAGTGGCCCCTCACCCCAACCCTCTAAGAGCGAGCTTCGCTCGTCTCGACTCCGTAAGAACGGGGCGAGGGAGCAGTTCCCAGCTAGCTCTTCTCGCCGGTCGGCGAGAACAGGTAGCCGCCGCCGCGGATGGTGCGAATGACGGCGGGCTTGGTCGGGTCGATCTCGATCTTGCGACGGATCCGCATGATGCGGAGGTCGACCGCACGGTCGAAGGCTTCGGCGTCGCGCGCATTTGCCAGTTCAAGCAGCCGTTCGCGCGACAGCACCCGTTTCGGATTGGCCGCGAACACCTTCAACAAGCCGAACTCTGACGCGGTCAGCGGATGCTCGTTGCCTTCGTCGTCGCGCAGCGCCTGGGCTTCGAGATCGAGCCACTTGGTGCCGAACCGCACCAATTGCTCCTTTTCCGCCTTGGCGCCGGCGGCCTCGGGCGTCGCCGCCCTCACCGGCGCACTGCGGCGCAGCACCGAGCGGATGCGCGCCATCAACTCGCGCAGCTCGCAGGGCTTTGCGATGTAATCGTCGGCGCCAAGCTCGAGGCCGACGACGCGGTCGATCGGGCTTGCGGTCGCCGTCAGCATGATGACGGGGACGTTGATGCGGCTCTTCAGGTCACGGATGATCGAGAGCCCGTCTTCCTCGGGCATGTTGAGGTCGAGCACGACGAGGTCGGGCACATTGGTTTCGATGACGCCGCGCAGGCTCTTGCCGCCGTCGCACAGCGTCACGGCGAAACCGTGCATCTTGAGGTAATCGCCGACCATTTCGCGGGCCGGAGCCTCGTCGTCGACGATGATGATGTGCTGGCTCTGGCTCATGATGTCTCTGCTGCAGGCAGTGTAACTGTAAACGTCGACCCCTGTCCGGGGCCGGGACTATCCGCGGTCACATGGCCGCCATGCATGTCTATAATGCGTTTGACGATCGATAGACCGAGGCCGGTCGAGCTTTCGCCCGCGGTCGGCTTGGCCGACAGCCGCTGGAAGCGGCCGAACAGCCGACCGAGATCCTCGGGCGACAGGCCCGCGCCCTCGTCCGTGATCCGCACGACGGTGTTGTCACCCTCATGGGTGACGCCCACCGTGATCTTGCCGCCGATCGGTGAATATTTGATGGCATTGCTGACCAGATTGTCGATCGCCTCGCGGATCCGGTCGACGTCACACATGGTGACGAAATTCGGCGGCGCGGAGACGCTGATGGCCTGCTGCTTGTTCACGGCCGAGGGCAGATTGGCGTCGGTGACTTCGGCCACCAGGGCGCCGACGTCGACCGGCTCGCGGCGGATGGTGATGTCGAAGGCGTCCGCCATTGCGTCCGAAATCAGATGATCGACCATCGAGGTCAGGCGCTTGGTGGCGTCGCGGATGTGGTCGACCTGCGCAGTGACGTTTTCCTTCGGCGAGCCGGCGCTGATCAGTTCGTTCAGCATTTCGGTGCGGCCGAGAATGACGCCGAGCGGATTTTTCAGGTCGTGGGCGACGGTGCCGAGGATTTCGTTCTTGAAGCCGTTGGCGCGCTGCAGCCGCAGCCACTGCGCCGAAAGCCGGCGGTTGGCCTGCATCAGCGCGCGGGTGCGCTGGGCGACGCGGTCTTCGAGCTGGGTATTGGCCGCATGCAGCTGCTGGTAGAGGATCACATTGTCGAACGCGATCGACAGCCGGCTGGAGAAAATCTCGACCAGCGCGCGGTCGGTGTCGGAAAGCTGGCGCTCGGCTTGCAGCAGCACCACGACTTCACGGCCGGAGCCGGTGCGCAGGTAAAGCACGCTGCGGTGGTCGGCGAACTCGTTCTTGCGGCGCGTGAAGGCGTCTTCCACCATCTGCCGCAAATCCGGATCGAGCGATTTTGAACTGGTCGAGCCGATGAAGCGGCTGTAGCAACCCGAGCCCGCCAGCACGGAGAATTCGCTGCCGGGGGCGCCGTCGTCGCGCAGCACCAGTATACCGGCGCAATCGACATTGAGCAGCGAAGCCAGTTGCGTCAGCACCCCTTCGGCGAGGCGCTGCATCGATTTGAAGTCGTACAGGGTCGAGGCGGCGTCGATGATGATTTCGAGACCGCGCCTTGTCTGCACCATGCGCTCGAGCTGCTGGTAGCTGCGCAAGGCGGCGGTCAGCGAGGTGAACAGCTTGTCGGCGGTGAGCTCGGTCTTGGCCTTGTAGTCGTTGATGTCGTACTGGACGATGACGCGGCGCTCCGGCGCCT
The DNA here is from genome assembly GCF_018131065.1 of Bradyrhizobium sp. AUGA SZCCT0431. Lineage (NCBI taxonomy): Bacteria > Pseudomonadati > Pseudomonadota > Alphaproteobacteria > Hyphomicrobiales > Nitrobacteraceae > Bradyrhizobium > Bradyrhizobium sp. AUGA SZCCT0431. Next base: position 78,031 of record NZ_JAFCLR010000008.1, read on the forward strand.
GGCCGGGCTGGCCGGTGCGCAGGATGATGCGCACCGTCTCGTTCTTGATGTCGTTGCGGATGTACTCGACGAGGTCGAGGCCGGCGACGTCGGTTTCCATGATGACGTCGAGCAGCACGGCGGCGATATCGGGATTGTCGCGCATCAGGACGCGGCCTTCAGCCGCGGAATAGGCGGAGAGGATTTCCAGCGTGGCGCCGTGGAGGTTGTAGTCGCTCAGCGCAAAGCGGGTGCCTTCATGCACCGCCTGATCGTCGTCGATGACGGCGATCTTCCATTTGCGTACAGACGAATCATCCGGGGCGGTTTCGGAATCGTCGATCAGGTGGAGGACATCGTCCTGTTCGGCCATTGAGGGGTTCCGTCGGCTGCTGCGTCTGTGATCGGGGGTCCGCTGGTTACGATTCCCTTGGCGACCCTGGGCATGATAATGCGGAAAGTGGTGCCTTGTCCTAGCCTTGACTCCAGCATCATCCGGCCGCCGAGCTGTTGAGTGACAAGATTATAGACGATATGCAAGCCCAGTCCGGTACCGCCCTCGTTGCGGCGCGTGGTAAAGAACGGATCGAACGCCTGCCGCTGGACGTCCGGCGTCATTCCGGCCCCATTATCGGCAAAAATGATTTCGACATCGTCACTGCCGCGGGCCCGTGCCGAAAGCGAGATCGCCCCGGAACGGCCGTCGGCGAAGGCATGATTGGCGGCGTTGAGGAAAAGATTGGTTAAAATCTGGCCATAGGAGCCGGGATAGCCGTCGATCAACAGACCCTCCGGCACGTCGACCGACAGCGTAATCGCCGCTTTCTTCAACACCGGGCGCAGGCTCGCGACGATCTGGTCGGTGGCCTCGCTGAGGCTGAATTGCCGGCGCTCGGCATGGGAGCGGTCCACCGCCACCTGCTTGAACGACTGGATCAGTTCGCCGGCACGGTGCAAATTGGCCACCAGTTGCCCGGCGGCGTCGCGCGAGCTCTTGACGAACTCGTCGAGCTTGGAGCGGCGCAGCGGCTCGGTGCGCAGCTCGGTCTCGAAGATTTCCGCGCGGCGCGCGAAGCTCGATGCCACCGTCAGGCTGATCCCGATCGGGTTGTTGACCTCGTGGGCGACGCCGGCGACCAGGCCGCCCAGCGCCGCCAGCCGTTCGGCGTCGATCAGGTTCTGCTGGGCGGCATTGAGTTCGAACAGCGCGCCCTCGGCCTTTTCCTTCGACGCGCGCAGCTCGTCCTCGGTCTTGCGTTTGGCGATGGCGTTTTCGCGGAACACCTCCACCGCGCGCGCCATCGCGCCGACCTCGTCCTTGGCGGTGGTGCCCTGCACGGCGCGATCGTAATTGCCCGAGGTGATCGCGTGCATCGACGCCATGATCTGCTGCAGCGGCAGCCGGATCGAGAGCGCGATCAGGACGCCCGCGGACAGGATGATGCCGAGGAAGATCACGGCGATCGACAGCACCCGGCGCGAAATGCCCGCCAGCGTGCGGTCGAAGGTTTCCTGAGCCTTTTGCTCGCGTTGGCGCATCTTCACGGACAGGCCGTCGATCACGCCGATTGCATCGGCCTGGCTGGCGTCGATGGTGTTGCGCAACAGTTCGGTCCGGATCGCAAGCTGCTCGGTCAGCTTCGCCAGTCCCTCGCGCAGCGCCAGGGTTTTCGCATGCAGCCGCGTCAGCGCCATGCGCTGCAAATCATTGTCGGCGAGGTCGGACATCACAGGGATGGTCTTTTCGATCGTCTCGGTATTCCGGCGGGCGTCCTCGGCCGAAGCCGACGCCAGCGAAAGATAATAGGCGTTGGCGGCGACCAGCATCCCGGTAAACGCCTCGCGGGATTTTCCGAGCGACGGCCAGATCAGCGCATCGCGGTGCCCGGTGGCGCCCTCGATGATCGAATAAAGCCCGGCCATGTCCCTGGCCGGGCCCAGCACCTGCTGCTCGTAGGTTTTCGCGATCGTCGCCTGCACCGCACGCAGTTCGCCGAAACCGTTGAGGAAGCGGTCGGTGACCTGCTCGAGCTGCTCGACCGAGCCCGAAAGCATCGGGTCGTTTGAGGCGCGGTTGGTCAGCGTGCCGAGCACGGCTTCGCGCAGCAGCAGGATCTCCGCGAACAGTTCCGGGCTCGGCTGGTTGATGTAGCGATGGATCAGGTTCTGCAGCCGGCTGGTTTCGCTTTCGAGCAGCGCCAGGATCTTGTCGGATTCCCTGACGTGGCGGACATCTTCCCAGGCCGAACCGAGCACCTTGGCGCCGTTCCATATCAGCGCGGCCAGCACCACGACCACGGCGGAGTTCAAGGCCGCGATCGACAGGATGCGCCAGCGGATCGGGACCGCGCGCAGCACCTGGACGATGCGAATACGGCCGCGTGCGGCGAGGCTCGCCGGCCGTTCCACTGATCCGTCCTGTTGCGAGGTTGCGGCCAACTCACTGCACCTTGCGAATTCGTTCGATGAGCTGCGCAATCGCGGGGTCTTGCTGCGCCTTGGTGTAAATTCCCGCCATCGCCGCCTCGAGCGGCTTGCGGTCGAAATCGGTGACGATCTTGACGCCGGCGTCTTCCGCCTGCCTGCGCGAGCGCACTTCGAGATCGCGCCATTTCTCGCGCATGAAGCGGCTCGAACGCATGGCGGCTTCGCGGAAGGCCTTCTGGTCTTCGGGCGACAGGTCAGACCATGCCTTTTTCGACATGACAAGCACTTCCGGGCTCATCGTATGTTCGGTGAGGGTGTAGAAGCCGGCGAATTTGTAGTGATCGGTGGTGACAAAGGACGGCCAGTTATTCTCGGCGCCGTCGATCAATTTGGTGGAGAGTCCGGTCAGCACCTGACCGTAGGGCAGTGCGACCGGATCGGCGCCGAGCGAGCGGATCATCTCGACCATCTGCTCGGACTGCTGGACTCGAATCCGCAAGCCCTTGAGGTCGGCCATCGAGGTGACCGGGCGGACGTGGTTGTAGATCGAACGGGCGCCGGAATCGTAGAACGCGAGGCCGACGAAGCCGTAAGGTTCGAAGCTGTCCAGGATCTCGTTGCCGATCGGTCCATCCAGCACCTTCTGCAAATGCTCGATGGAGCGGAACAGAAACGGCATTGCCAGCACATTCATCGCCGGCACCATGCTCCCGATCAATGCGACGTTGGTACGATTGATATCGATGGCGCCTGCGCGGGTCTGCTCCAGGGTTTCCTTTTCCTCGCCGAGCTGGCGCGAATGGAACACCTTGATCTCGTGGCGGCCGCCGGTGCGTTCCGCAACCAGGCTGCCCATGTAGTGCAGCGCCTGCACGGTCGGATAACTCTCGTTCTGGGTATCGGCGGCGCGAAATTCGCGCGCAAAAGCGCTCGTTGAGGCCGCTGTCAGGAACAACGCCAGAACAAGCATTATGATCCGCGAAAGGTCGGCGCGGCGATACACAGGCAACAAATCCCCTTGTGAAGAAGTCTGCGGCGGGAAGAAAAGGTTCAATGTTTTTTTAGCAGAAGGCGCCCACACTTGGCTATCCGGAGCCGCTGCAATCGTTAATTGTGCGGTGCGACGGCGGTGGTGGATTGAAACGGCGGGCGCGGGCATCTATGAGGGCGCAGCGCGCAGATTTGATCGCGGTCCTGACAAGCGGTTTTGGCAAAGTGATTCATCAGTGAAGTCGGTCTTGAGGTTGTTTCAGTTCGTCGCGCTCGCACTCACCGTGCTGGTATCTCCGGCGCAGGCGACCACCGAGATCATGTGGTGGCACGCGATGTCGGGTGAACTCGGCAAGCAGCTGGAGAAGCTCGCGACCGATTTCAACGCCTCGCAATCCGACTACCGGATCGTTCCGACCTACAAGGGCAATTACACCGAAACGGTGACGGCGGCGATCTTCGCCTTCCGTTCGCGCAGCCAGCCCGCCATCGTTCAGGTCAACGAGATCGCGACAGCGACCATGATGGCGGCAAAGGGCGCGATCTATCCGGTGTTCGAGTTGATGCGCGACCAGTCGGAGCCGTTCTCGCCGGCGGCCTATCTGCCGGCCGTCGCCGGCTATTATTCCGACGTCGCCGGCAACATGCTGTCGTTCCCGTTCAACGCCTCGACACCGATCCTCTACTACAACAAGGACCTCTTCCGCGCCGCCGGTCTCGATCCGGAAGTGGCGCCGAAAACCTGGCCCGAGGTCGGGGCCGCGGCGAAGAAGCTGCGCGCGGCGGGCGCGGTCTGCGGGCTGACCACCTCCTGGCCCTCCTGGATCAATGTCGAGAATTTTTCGGCATTCCATAACCTGCCGCTGGCGACCAAGGGCAATGGGTTTGGCGGTCTCGACGCCGAACTGACCTTCAACAACCCGAGCGTGGTGCGCCACATCACGCAGCTGGCGGAATGGCAGGCCACGAAAGTGTACGACTATAGCGGCCGCGGCCAGTCGGCCGAGCCGCGCTTTCAGAAGGGCGAGTGCGGAATCTTCATCGGCTCGTCGGCGACCCGCGCCGACATCAAGGCCAATTCGAAATTCGAGGTCGGCTACGGCCTGATGCCGTATTATCCCGACGTGACTGGCGCGCCGCAGAACACCATCATCGGCGGCGCGACCTTATGGGTGCTGCGGGCCCGGCCACGCGATGAATATACCGGGGTCGCGAAGTTTTTCGCGTTTCTGTCGAAGCCGGAAGTCCAGGCGGCCTGGCACCAGAACACCGGCTATCTGCCGATCACCCGCGCCGCCTTCGATCTTTCGCGCGCGCAGGGGTTCTATGATCGCAATCCCGGAGCGGCGATCTCGATCGAGCAGATGACCTTGAAGCCGCCGACCGAGCACTCCAAGGGAATCCGGCTTGGCTCGTTCGTGCTGATCCGCGACGCGATCGACGAGGAACTTGAGCAGGTCTTTAGCGGCAAGCGGACCGCGCAAGTCGCCCTCGACCTCGCCGCCGACCGCGGCAACCGTCTGCTGCGCCAGTTCGAGCGGGCGAATCCGGACCGATAATTGTCATTCCGGGCACGCGAAGCGTGAACCGCAGATGCGCAATTGCGCATTGGGGAATCTCGAGATTTCGGGTTCGATGCTGCGCATCGCCCCGGAATGACGTCGAAAGGTCGAGCATTGCCAATCATGTCTTCGCTGCCGGTCCTCGCAGACTACGAAGCCTTCCATGCCTGGCGCGCCGACACCCCGCGCTGGCTGCCGGTGGCGCTGGACATCGCGCATGGCCACGGCTTGAAGCCGGCGGCGCCGCATGTTTTCTCGACCGGTACCAACCTCGTCATCGGCCTCGGCGATGAACTGATCCTGAAGCTCTTTCCGCCGATGCTTCGCGGCCAGTTTGTCTCCGAGCGCGCTTCGCTGAGGCAGTTGCGCGGACAATTGAGCATCCCGATTCCGGAAATCCTGTTCGAAGGCGAGCGCGACGGGTGGCCCTATCTCATCATCACGCCGCTGCACGGCGTCGTCGGCTCCGAGGTCTGGCCGACGCTGCCTGAAGACCAGAAGGAACGCGTGCTTGCGCAGATCGGCGCGACCATCGCCGAAGTGCAGCGCGCCCCGCTCGGAGAACTCGCAAACATCGAGCCGCAATGGGACCGGTTCATAACCGGGCAAATCGAGGGCTGCCGCGTGCGGCACGAGCGCCTCGGGATGTCAAAGAAGTTTCTCGATGGCCTCGACGACATGCTGCGCGATGCCGCGACGCTTATTCCGCTGGACCAGCCGCCGGTCATCCTGACCGGCGAATACATTCCGGAGAATTTCCTGTTGAGGCAGGAAGGCACCGGCTGGCGCCTGTCGGGGCTGTTTGATTTCGGCGACGTCATGACCGGCTGGGGCGAATATGACCTGCTGGGTCCGAGCGCGTTCATGGCCGCGGGAAACCCACGGCGGTTGCGCAGCCTGTTCGAAGGGTTCGGATACCCGCCCGCCGACATCAATCCGGCCATGAAACGGCGGCTGATGGCGCTGATGCTGTTGCATCGGGCCAGCGATCCGGTCCGGCATATCTGCATCGAGGACTGGCAGGGCAAGGCCGGCAACCTTTCCGAATTGCAGGACCTGGTGTGGCCGGTCTGACGGGTGCGACGAAATCGCACATCAAAGAGGCGCGTAAAATTTCTGCATAAAGAGTGGGCAATTATGCATCTTTGTATGCAATTGACAGCTCGTTTCGTCGAGCCGATTCCGCCGGATAATTGATATTGCTATATGATATCAATAAATTAGGGGGAGGTTAGCGCTTCATTAAGGTTTGGCACGAACCTTGCGATTCCCAGTTCCAAAGCCCGTTCCCCTCAGGCGTTGGAGCATCACCATGAAGCGTCGCGATTTCCTGAAATCCGTCACCGGGGTCGCCGCCGGCGCCCTGGTGCCGGCGCCGGCCATTTTCTCATCCGCCAAGGCCGATGCGCGGTCGGAGACGCTTTTGATCGTCTCGGAAGGCGGTCCCAACAACCTCGACATCCATGGCGTCGGCACCAACGTGCCCGGCTATGAAGTGTCGTGGAATTGCTACGACCGCCTGATCACCCACGAGATGAAGAGCGGTCCCGGCGGCGTGCCGTATTACGACCGCGACAAGTTCAAGGGCGAACTCGCCGACGACATGAAGATCGACGACATGTCGGTGACCTTCAAGCTGAAGAAGAACGCGAAATTCCATGACGGCACGCCGGTCGCGGCCAAGGACGTCAAATGGTCGCTCGATCGCGCGGTCTCGGTCGGCGGCTTCCCGACCTTCCAGATGAGCGCGGGCTCGCTGACCAAGCCCGAGCAGTTCGTTGTCGTCGATGACAATACCGTGCGCGTCGACTTTGCCAAGAAGGACCGGCTGACGATCCCCGACCTCGCGGTCATCGTACCCTGCGTCGTCAATTCCGAGCTGGTGAAGAAGAACGCGAGCGAGAAGGACCCCTGGGGCCTCGAATATACAAAACAGCAGACCGCGGGCTCGGGCGCGTACAAGCTGTCGAAGTGGACCGCCGGCACCGAAGTCATCATGGAGCGCAACGACGCCTGGGTCGGTGGCCCCCTGCCGAAGATCAAGCGCGTGATCTGGCGCATGGTGCCGCAGGCCGGCAACCGCCGCGCGCTGCTGGAGCGTGGCGACGCCGACATCTCCTATGAACTGCCGTTCAAGGATTTCCAGGAGATGAAGGCCAACGGCAAGCTCAACGTGGTGTCGCTGCCGTTCTCCAACGGCATCCAGTATATCGGCATGAACGTCACCAAGCCGCCGTTCGACAATCCCAAGGTGCGCCAGGCGATCGCCTACGCGCTTCCCTATCAGAAAATCATGGACGTCGTGCTGTTCGGCCTCGCCAATCCGATGTTCGGCGCGTCCGCCGACAAGGCCACCGAAGTGGCGTGGCCGCAGCCGACCAAATATTCCACCGATATGGCCAAGGCGAAAGCGTTGCTCGCGGAAGCCGGCTACGCCAGCGGTTTCGAGACCACGATCTCGTTCGATCTCAATTTCGCCGGCGTCAACGAGCCGCTCTGCGTGCTGGTGCAGGAGAGCCTCGCCCAGATCGGCATCAAGGCCACGATCAACAAGATCCCCGGCGCCAACTGGCGCACCGAGTTGAACAAGAAGGAGATGCCGCTCTACACCAACGTGTTCTCGGGCTGGCTCGATTACCCCGAATACTTCTTCTACTGGTGCTATCACGGCAACAATTCCGTCTTCAACACCATGAGCTACAAGTCGCCGGAGATGGACAAGCTGATCGACGGCGCGCGCAATGCGGCCTCGACCGGCGACAAGGCGGCCTACGACAGCGACGTGAAGGGTTTCGTCGATCTCGCCTACAAGGATATCCCGCGGATTCCGCTGTATCAGCCCTTCGTCAACGTTGCGATGCAGAAGAACATCTCGGGCTATCAATACTGGTTCCACCGCCGTCTCGACTATCGCGCGCTGGTGAAGGCGTAATCCGCCATGCTGACCATGATCGGCAAGCGGCTGATGTTTGCGATCCCGTCGCTGATCGGGGTCGTGATCGTGACGTTCCTGCTGACGCGGGCGCTGCCCGGCGATCCCGCCGCGTATTTTGCCGGGCCTGCCGCGACCAAGGAGGCGGTCGAGCAGATCCGGAAAAAACTTGGCCTCGACAAGCCGCTGATCGAACAGTTCTTCCGCTACACCAATGACCTCGCCCATGGCGATTTCGGCAATTCGCTGACCACCGGCCAGCCGGTCGCCGCCGAAATCCGCAATCGCCTGCCGGCTTCCGCCGAGCTGACGCTGCTCGGCCTGTTCGTTTCCATCGTGATCGCTATCCCGCTCGGCGTGCTGGCCGCCACCCGGCCTGGCTCGTGGATCGACCACCTCTGCCGGATAACGACGACGGCCGGAGTGTCACTGCCGGTGTTCTTTACCGGCCTGGTGCTGGTCTACATCTTCTATTTCCGGCTCGGCTGGTCGCCGGCGCCGCTCGGCCGGCTCGATGTGTTCTACAGCGCGCCGCCGACGGTGACCGGCTTCTATCTGATCGACACCCTGATCGCGCGCGATCTCGAGGCGTTTCGCTCCGCGCTGAGCCAGTTGATCCTGCCCGCGACGACGCTGGCGATCTTCTCGCTGGCCCCGATCGCGCGCATGACGCGGGCCTCGATGCTGGCGGTGCTGGCCTCGGATTTCGTGCGCACGGCGCGCGCCAGCGGCCTGTCGCCGGGCACCGTGATCGTCACCTACGCCTTTCGTAACGCGATGCTGCCCGTGATCACCACGCTCAGCATGGTGTTCTCGTTCCTGCTCGGGGCCAACGTGCTGGTGGAGAAGGTCTTCGCCTGGCCCGGCATCGGCTCCTACGCGGTGGAGGCGCTGATCTCGTCCGACTTCGCGCCCGTACAGGGCTTCGTGCTGACCATGGCGGTCATGTACGTGCTGCTCAATCTGATCATCGACATTCTGTATGGCGTGATCGATCCGCGCGTGAGATTGGAAGGGTAATAAGCATGAGCACCGTTGCGCCTGCCGTTGAACCTGTCGGTCCCGCGCGAACGTCGGGACTATCAGCGATCTTCGAACACACCCGCTATGTGCTCGGCGAGAACCGCGTCACCGCCTTTGCCTTCGCCCTGTTGATCGTGATCCTGTTCGCGGCCGTGTTCGGTCCCTACATTGTGCCCTACGATCCGCTCGCCAGCGACACCGCCGCTGCCTTGAAGGCGCCGTCGGCGGCGCACTGGTTCGGCACCGATCAATTGGGCCGCGATATCTTCAGCCGCGTCATCGTGGCGACACGGCTGGATGTGTTCATCGCGGTGGCCTCCGTGGCGCTGGTGTTCCTGATGGGCGGCCTTGCCGGCATCGCCGGAGGTTATTTCGGCGGCTGGACCGACCGCATCGTCGGACGTATCGCCGACACCATCATGGCGTTCCCGCTGTTCGTGCTGGCGATGGGCATTGTCGCGGCACTCGGCAACACCGTGCAGAACATCATCATCGCGACCGCGATCGTGAATTTTCCGCTCTATGCCCGCGTCGCCCGCGCCGAGGCCAATGTCCGCCGCAACGCCGGCTTCGTGCAGGCGGCGCGGCTGTCGGGCAATGGCGAGTTCCGGATTCTGCTGGTGCACATCCTGCCCAACATCATGCCCATCATGATCGTGCAGATGTCGCTGACCATGGGTTACGCCATCCTCAATGCCGCAGGCCTGTCGTTCATCGGGCTTGGCGTGCGGCCCCCGACGGCGGAATGGGGCATCATGGTCGCGGAGGGCGCCGGCTTCATGGTGTCCGGCGAATGGTGGATCGCGCTGTTCCCGGGCCTCGCGCTGATGATCGCGGTGTTCTGCTTCAACCTGCTCGGCGATGGTCTGCGCGATATCGTCGATCCGCAGCGACGGACGTGATCATGGACGGCGCAACTCAGAACATTGTCATTGCCGGGCTTGACCCGGCAATCCATCGCGCGAAGCGCATCTTTGAAGTTTTGATGGATGCGCGGGTCAAGCCCGCGCATGACAATCAGGAAACCGGACGCATGTCATGACCGCGCAGCCATTGCTCGACGTCAACGACCTCACGGTGGAATTCGCCACGCGGCGCGGTATCGTGAAAGCGGTGCAGCACGTCAACATCTCCGTCGCCAAGGGCGAGACGCTCGGCATCGTCGGCGAATCCGGCTCCGGCAAGTCGGTGACGTCTTACGCCGTGATGCGGATCCTCGACCGCGCCGGCAAGATCGCCGAGGGCTCGGTGATGTTTTCCGGCATCGACGTCAAGGCCGCGACCGAGAACCAGATGCGGGATTTGCGCGGCCGCGAAATCTCGATGATCTTCCAGAACCCGCGCGCGGCGCTCAATCCGATCCGCAAGGTCGGCGACCAGATCGAGGACGTGCTGCGCCAGCATGTGCAGTCAGCGGCCAGTGATCGCGGCGAGAAGGCGATCGAGGCGCTGGAACAGGTCAAGATCGCACGGCCGCGCGAGCGTTACCACGCCTATCCGTTCGAGCTTTCCGGCGGCATGTGCCAGCGCGTCGTGATCGCGCTGGCGCTGGCCTGCAATCCGCAGCTTCTGATTGCGGACGAGCCGACCACCGGCCTCGACGTCACCACGCAGAAAGCGGTGATGGATTTGATCGTCGAACTCACAAAACGGCGCGGCATGTCGACCATCCTGATCACGCATGACCTCGGCCTCGCCGCCGCCTATTGCGACCGCGTGGTGGTGATGGAAAAGGGCCGCGTGGTCGAGACCGCGAAATCCGCCGACATCTTCGCCAACCCCGAACATGCCTACACCAAGAAGCTGATGCGCGCGACGCCGCGGATCGGCGTCTCCTTGCGCGATCTGTTGCCGGAAGAAGATGCGGCGGCGCTGCCGGCGCTGACGTCAGCGGCTCCGGCCGACAACGAAACCAAGCCGCTGCTGCTGGTCGAGAAACTGGTGAAGGAATATCCGCGCCAGGGCGCCACGGCTGTGCTCGGAAAATTGTTCTCGCGCAAACCGCCGGTCGAGGCCGAACTGTTCCGCGCGGTCGACGGCATCAGCTTCACGGTCGGCCACGGCGAGAGCGTCGGCCTGGTCGGCGAATCCGGCTGCGGCAAATCGACGACGTCGATGATGGTGATGCGGCTGCTGGATCAGACCTCGGGCCGCATCGTGTTCGACGGCGACGAGATCGGTACCATGCTGCCCAACGCCTTTGCGCGGCTGCCGCTGCGCAAGAGCATCCAGATGGTGTTCCAGGATCCAACCGACAGCCTCAATCCGCGCTTTACCGCGGCGCGCGCCATTGTCGATCCGATCATGCAGCTCGGCGCCATCAAAGGCCGCGACGCGCTGCGCGCCCGCTGCGAGGAACTCGCCGGGCTGGTTGGTCTCCCCATTAATCTGCTCGATCGCTTTCCGCACCAATTGTCCGGCGGCCAGAAGGCCCGCGTCGGTATCGCCCGCGCGATTGCGCTGCACCCAAAACTCGTGATCCTCGACGAGCCGACCGCCGCGCTCGACGTCTCCGTGCAGGCGGTGGTGCTCAATCTCTTGCAGGACCTCAAGTCGTCCTTGGGTATGAGTTATCTGTTTGTCTCCCATGATTTGAATGTGGTGCGCCTCTTATGCGATCGTGTCATCGTGATGCGCGCGGGACGAATCGTGGAGCAGGGCCCGTCCGAACAGGTCTTGGGCAATCCGCAGGACGCCTATACAAAGGAACTGCTGACGGCGATTCCGCATCCGCCGTTGCCGGTTCACTCATAAACTTGGATGGGAGCGAAATGGCCGAACCCCTGGACGACTATATCGACGCCGTCGCGAAAGCGCTGGCGTTGCCGGTGGAGGATTCCTGGCGGCCGGCGGTGCGCGCGAACCTCGAAGTATCGCTGAGACTGGCGCGGCTGGTCGATGAATTTGCATTGCCCGACGAAACCGAGCCCGCCAGTGTCTTCGCAGCCTGACCGCGCAATGACCGTCCAAGAGACCGCTCAAGAGATCGCGCAGGCCGTGAGTGGCGGCCGGATGACCGCGCTCGCGGCGACTGAAGCCGCGCTCGCGCGGATCGCCAAACATGATTCCGTTCTGAACTCCTTCACTGACGTCACCGCGGATCGCGCGCGGGCCAAGGCGCGCGCCGTCGATGCGGCGATTGCGGTGGGACAAAAGGTGGGCCCGCTCGCGGGCGTGCCATTCGCGGTGAAAAACCTGTTCGACGTAAAGGGCCTGCCGACGCGCGCGGGCTCGAAGATCAACCGCGACCTCGCGCCGTCTTCGCGCGATGCGACGCTGGTCGAGCGCATGGAGGCGGCCGGCGCCGTCCTGGTCGGCGCGCTCAACATGGGCGAATACGCCTACGACTTCACCGGCGAGAACGTCCATGACGGCCCGTCGCGCAATCCGCACGATCCGACCCGCATGACGGGCGGCTCATCCGGCGGCTCCGGCAGTTCGGTCGGCGGCGGCCTGGTGCCGATCGCGCTGGGCTCGGATACCAATGGTTCGATCCGGGTGCCGTCATCGTTCTGCGGGATTTTTGGCCTGAAGCCGACCTACGGCCGGCTGTCGCGGGCGCGCTCGTTTCCGTTCGTGGCGAGCTTCGATCATCTCGGACCTTTTGCGCGCAGCGTCGGCGATCTCGCGCTGGCCTATGATGTGATGCAGGGGCCTGATGCCGACGATGCCGCGTGCTCGACGCGTGCGGTCGAGCCGGTGACGTCGCAGCTCACGCAAGGCATCGGCGGATTGCGGGTCGCGATTGCCGGCGGCTATTTCCAGAAGAACGTGTTTCCCGAAGCGGTCGAGGCCGTGGCGCGCGTTGCCAAGGCGCTCGGTGCGACCCAGACGATTGAAATCCCCGAAGCCGCGCGCGCCCGGGCCGCAGCTTACGTCATCTCCACCACCGAGGGCGCGTCGCTGCATCTCGATCGCCTGCGCAAGCGCCCGAACGATTTCGATCCGGCGGTGCGTGATCGCCTGATCGCGGGCGCGATGGTGCCGGCGCCGCTGGTCGACCGGGCGCAGAAATTCCGCCGCTGGTATCGCACGCAGGTGCTGGAGCTGTTCAAATCGGTGGACGTGATCATCGCGCCGGCGACGCCGTGCACCGCGCCAAAACTCGGGCAGGTAATGTTCAAGCTCGACGGCGTCGAACTGCCGGTGCGCGCCAATATCGGCATCCACACCCAGCCGATTTCGTTCATCGGGCTTCCCGTGGTCGCGGTGCCGGTGCCGCTGGAGCCGATGCCGATCGGGGTTCAGATCATCGCCGCACCGTGGCGCGAAGATATCGCGCTTCGCGTCGCTCATTCGCTGGAGCAATCCGGCGTTGCTGCGGCGCCTGCGCCGAGAGGAATTTAGCCATGGATATCGACCTTCCCGACGTGCTCACAGAGGTGTCAGCGCAATTCGCGCGCTATGAAGCGGCGCTGGTGTCGAACGACGTCGCGGTGCTGGATGAGCTGTTCCGCAACGATCTCCGCACGCTGCGTTACGGCATCAACGAAAATCTCTACGGCTATGAGGCGATCATGGCGTTCCGCGCCGGCCGCTCGCCGGTGGGGCTGATGCGCACGACCGACAAGACTGTGATCACCACCTATGGCCGCGATACCGCGGTCGCCTCGACGTTGTTTTATCGCGACGTGTGGAGCGGCAAGAAGGTGGGGCGGCAGATGCAGACCTGGATACGGTTTCCCGAGGGGTGGAGAATCGTCGCCGCCCATGTCAGCATCATCGACGAGCCGGCATCGTAAAGGGGTCTGAGTCGAAAGGATTTTGGGTAAAACGACATGAGCCTTGACGATCTTCCAACGCGCATCCCGCAAGCCGGGCCTGAGTCCGAACCGGTGGTGCGGCGCGTCGACCGCGCCTCGCCGCAGGCGGACAAGGTCACGCGCGCGGAGGAATTGCGGCTGCAGCTTGCGGACGAGATCGTGCGCGGCGTGCTGGCGCCGGGATCGGGGCTGGACGAGACCGATATTGCGCGGCGCTTCAGCGTGTCGCGGACGCCGGTGCGCGAGGCGCTGCGGCAGCTGGTGGCGAGCGGCCTCGTCGAATCCCGCGCCCATCGCGGCGCCGTGGTGGCGCAGCCGTCGATCGAGCGGCTAACCGAAATGTTCGAGGCGATGGCGGAGCTGGAAGCGCTGTGCGCGGGACTTGCTGCGGAGCGGATGCCGGCGGCGGAACGCCAGAAGTTGGAGGCGATCCACGAGGAACTGCGGGTCTTGAGCTATGCCGGCAATCCCGAACGGTTCCACGAAGTCAACGAGCGCTTTCACAACGCAATCTATGCCGGCTCGCAGAACGGTTATATCGCCGAGATGACGCTGGCGACGCGGGTGCGGGTGCAGCCGTTCCGGCGTGCGCAATTCCGCAATCTCGGGCGGCTGGCAAAATCGCACGCCGAGCACGACCGCGTCGTGGTCGCGATCATGCGCGGCGACAAGGCCGGTGCGGCGGCCGCGATGCGCGCGCATATCGAGCTGGTGCGCGGCGAGTACGAGCTTTACGCGGTGTCGCATCCGTAGGGATGCGAGCGCAATCTCTGTCCGTCATTCCGGGGCGCCGCAACGCGGCGAACCCGGAATCCATTTCTCCGCGCCGACGGTGCTTGAAATCAGGACCAACTTGGTGGCGCCATGGATTCCGGGTTCGCGCTGCGCGCGCCCCGGAATGACGGGCTCACCCCACCTTCTGCGCCATGAACGCGCGCCAGCCGCCGAACGCGGAAATATCACGCGCGCCGCTCACCGCCGCCGGCTCGACCAAAAACCCCTTCACGCCACGGCCGTCGGCCAAACGAATGGTGCCGATCGACAGAGGCGGCGGGATTGCGGCGACGAACTTTCCGAATGAAGCCGCCGACAGCGCCCAGAGTTCGAGCTTGATCTGATATCCCGCGCCGGCCTCGACGCGCAGCATGCCGGGTTTGGGCGGCGTGGTGTCGAGCGCATAGAGCTTGTAGTCCGGCGCGGTCGAGGCTTCCTCCAGCAGGCGTCCACCGAGATCAGTCAGTTCGCCGTTCAGCGCCATACCGGAGAGATGCGCGCCGACCGCCGCGATCGCGATTTCGTCGCCGCTCAGTTGCGATGAGGGCGCTGCGAGCGGCGGCTGCGTCAGGCCCTTGGCGCCCATCTTCAGTCCGGTATCGGCATGGAAGGCGCGGCCGATGCTGGCGAGCTGCGCGTCATGTCCGGCGGGCGCGAGCAGCGTGATGCCGAACGGAATGCCGTCGGACCGCATCGCGGATGGAAGCGCCAGCCCGCAGAGATCGAGCAGGTTGACGAAATTAGTGTAGGTGCCGAGCCGGCTATTGAGCTCGATCGGATTGGCCAGCACCTGCGCGGTCGAATAGGCGGTCGGCGCGGTCGGCAGCACCAGCGCATCGATATTGCCGAAGGTGCGCTCGGCGACGCGTCGCAGCGCCTGCAAACGATAAAGCGCCGCAAACGTATCGGCCGCGGTTGGCCGCGCCCCGGCCACGGTGATCTCGCGCGTCACGGGATGAATCGAATCCGGCGATGATGCCAGGAGATCGCGGATCACCAGATAACGCTCGGCGACCCAGGGTCCCTCATAGAGCAGCCGTGCGGTTTCATAAAACGGCTCGAGATCGAATTCCACCAGGGTTGCGCCAAGCGATATCAAGCGCTTCAGCGCTTCGCCATAGGCCTGCTCCGACTCACGGTCACCGAAGAAGACCAATTGACCGCTGCGGGGAACGCCGAGCCGGAGCTGTCCGGGGAAAGCCGTGACCGCGCCGAGCGGCCGGTTGCGTGAAAACGGATCGGCGTCATCAGGACCGCCCATCGCTGATAGTGCCGTCACGGCGTCGTCCACCGTGAGCGCGAACACCGAAACGCAATCCAGCGTGCGGCAGGCCGGCACCATTCCGGCATTGGAGATCAGCCCGAGGCTCGGCTTCAACCCGACGATGTTGTTGAGCATCGCCGGCACGCGTCCGCTTCCTGCGGTGTCGGTGCCGAGCGCGAGCGGCACTAACCCGGCTGACACCGCGACCGCCGATCCCGAACTCGATCCGCCTGGGATGAGATCGTTGCGGACCGGGTTGACCGGAATGCCATAGGGCGAGCGCACGCCGACGAGGCCGGTTGCAAACTGATCGAGATTGGTCTTGCCGATGATGATGGCGCCGGCCGCGCGCAGTTTTGCGACCGCGGTCGAGTCCCGCGTCGGCAAGTAGGAAAAGGCCGGGCAGGCGGCCGTGGTCGGCAGGCCCAGCGCATCGATATTGTCCTTCACCGCGACCGGCACGCCCAGCAGCGGAAGCGTCGCCGGATCGTTTGCGCTCAGCGCTTGCGCCTCCGCCAGCGCGTCCTTTTCGTCGCGCAGGGAGATGAAAATCGCGGGATCGTTGTGGTCGTGGATGCGCTGATAGCTGCGCGCGACGGTTTGCGCCGGCGTCATGGTGCCGGCGCGGTGCGCGGCGACGATCGCAGCAACGGTTTCAGTCACGTGATGCCCCGTCCTGGGTTGGCTGAGGTCAGTCACCATTGACTTACCAAAGCGAGGAGTTCCATCCGGATTGAAGCAAGCGATGTGCCATTGTGTACAATTAGGGGTGCGATCGGAGAAGTTAAAATAGGCATG
This sequence comes from Bradyrhizobium sp. AUGA SZCCT0431, assembly GCF_018131065.1. NCBI lineage: Bacteria > Pseudomonadati > Pseudomonadota > Alphaproteobacteria > Hyphomicrobiales > Nitrobacteraceae > Bradyrhizobium > Bradyrhizobium sp. AUGA SZCCT0431. The sequence goes on from NZ_JAFCLR010000008.1 coordinate 94,543, forward strand.
TAATATCTGTGGTTTAATCTTATTGCCGGGAGCCGATGCGGACTCGCTCTCGAGGCACGAAGCTTTGCGACTGCCTAATTTATGGGCGTCATCGTTGATCTCGAAATCACTGGCTGAAGCGAACCGGGGCGAGCGCCTTCCGCGGCCAGCTTTCAATGTAGTCCAGCAGACGCCCGGCGGCTCCGGCGGCGGCCTCGGCATCACCGCGGGCTAAATCATCCGCCAAGGAACTGGAGCTAGCGATGTCATACTCATTCGACCGCCACCACGATATTCTGATCGAGGCGCCGCCGGAGGCGATTTACGACTACGTCTGCAATCCGAATTCCTGGCCGGAATGGCTGAGGACAAGGCGTTTACCGCGCAGTCCAATTGTCCCGAAGGCGCGATCGTCGTCGAGGATAACGCCGAACGCTGAGGCAAAAAGGCCCGAGGCTAAGCGCCCGCGCGTTCAGGTGAACGCCGCCAGAATCCGCAGCAGGTGCTCCCGGTTCTCGGCCCCGATCTTCTCGGCCACATGACGTTCATGTTCGGCCGCGAGCAGCTTGAACTGCCGCAGCGATGCCTGGCCTCGCGCGGTCAGATGCAGCGCGTGGGAACGACGGTCGGTCCTGGATTGGACGCGCCGCACCAGCTTGCGGTCTTCGAGACTGTCCAGGAGGTGCACCAGCCGGGCGCGCTCGATCCCGAGCCGTTTGGCGACCGCCATCTGGCTCAGACCCGGATTGGCGCCGATCACCGTCAGCACCGAATACTGCGTCGGCTTGATATCGACCGCCGCCAGCGTCCGGATGAAATCCTGAAAGATCCAGATCTGGAAGCGCCGCACCGCGTAGCCGGCATGGCCGACCAGCCCGTCGAGGCCGACCTCGATATCCTGCTCCTGGTGGCGTGCCTTGCCATTTCCGCCACGCTTGCCGTTCGCGGAAACTGGGGCTTTCAAGGCTGGTTGGGCCGCTCTGCTCGACACATGTTTCTCCCCGCGTCGCTCTCCTTCTAGCGCTTTGCGGCCGGGAAGGAAATATTGTTGTTGACGACAACAATTGTTGCGACCAACAATATGCGCAAGAGCGGCCCAAAGAGGCCGGCGGCCGATGGGCCGCGCGAGGAGGAAACCGATGACGACAGCCGCCACAGGTCGCGACCAATCCGAAGCGCTGTTTGCGAAGCCCGCGATCTCTGCCGATCGTCGCACGGACGGCAGCATCATCCTGAAATCGACGGTGCCGCTGAAGCCAGGCGCGCGCTGCGTCGGCGACTGGCTGGAACATTGGGCTCGGCAGACGCCGGAGCGGATTTTCCTCGCCGACCGCAAGACGCCAGATGCGCCGTGGAACACGGTCACTTATGCCGGTGCATTGCGGCAGGTTCGCTCGGCCGCGGCGTGGATTCTGGCGCAGGGGCTAAGCGCGGAACGGCCATTGGTGATCCTGTCCGATAACAGCGTCGATCACGCGCTGTTCGCGCTGGCCGCCCAGCATGTCGGCGTGCCCTCGGCGGCGATCTCGCCGGCCTATTCGCTGATGTCCAGGGATTTCGACAAGCTCAAGGGCATGATCAAGCTGCTCGGGCCCGGCGCGATCTACGTCTCCAGCGTCAAACCATTCGCGGCGGCGCTCGCGGCGATCGCACCGCTGCATTCGTCAAAAGTTGTCAGCAGCGATCCCAGCGACGGCGACGTGATCCCATTCCCAGAGATCGCGGCGACACCGGAAACCCCGGTCGTCGAAAAAGCCTTCAAGGCCGTCACGCCGGACACAATTGCCAAGTTCCTGTTCACCTCGGGTTCGACCGGCACGCCGAAGGCTGTGATCAACACCCAGCGCATGCTGACCTCGAGCCAGCAGGCCAAGGCGCAAACCTGGACGTTCCTGGAAGCGGCGCGCGACGATCTCGTGATCCTCGACTGGCTGCCGTGGAGCCATACGTTCGGCGCCAACCACAATTTCAATCTCGTGCTGCGCAATGGCGGCTCGCTCTATGTCGACGGCGGCAAGCCGGCGCCGGGGCTGTTCGCGACTTCGCTGGCGAACCTGCGCAGCGTGATGCCGACGGTGTATTTCAACGTGCCGCGCGGTTTCGACATGCTGATCGCGGCGCTGCGCAGTGACGAGGAGCTGCGCCAAAAATTCTTTGGCGAGGTGAAGTTCGCCTTCTATGCGGGCGCCGCGCTGCCGCAGAATCTCTGGGATGCGCTGGAGGAACTCTCGATCAAAACCAGCGGCTGCGCGCTGCCGATGGTGTCGGCCTGGGGCTCGACCGAAACCTCGCCGCTCGCGACCGACTGCCATTTCCAGGCCAAGCGTTCCGGCAATATCGGCGTGCCGATATCAGGCACGGAACTGAAGCTGGTGCCGTCAGGCGACAAGCTCGAAGTGCGGGTGCGCGGCCCGAATGTCACGCCCGGCTACTGGAAGGCGCCGGAACTCACCGCGCAGGCGTTCGATGTGGAAGGCTTTTATTTGATCGGCGACGCGGTGACCTTTGCCGATCCCGAGCGGCCAGAACTCGGATTGTTTTTCGACGGCCGCGTCGCCGAGGATTTCAAGCTCAACTCCGGCACCTGGGTCAATGTCGGCACGCTGCGCGTCGCCGGCATCGCAGCACTCGCGCCGCTGGCGCAGGACATTGTCGTCACCGGCCATGGCGGCGATGAGGTCCGTTTTCTGGTGTTCCCCAACATCGCCGCTTGTCGTGCCCATGCCGGTCTGCCCGACAACGCCCGCGCCGACGAGGTCATCGGCCACGAAAAAGTTCGCGCCGCGATCGGGCAGGGTCTCGCGAAACTGAAAGCGCAGGGCGGCAACTCGTCCGGCCACGCCACGCGGGCGCTGCTGCTGGCCGAACCTGCTTCCGTCGACGGCGGTGAGATCACCGACAAGGGCTACATCAACCAGCGCGCGGTGCTGACCCGGCGGGCAGGCGCGGTGGCGACGCTGGACGACGGCGCGTCGACCGAGTGGATCGGCTGCGCCGGCTAAGCGTCAAGAGGCGTCGCTTCGCGAAAGTTCGCGCCGGTAGGCCTCGACCAGCCGCGTCAACATGTGAAGAAATGCCGCCCGCTCTGGCTTGCTGAGCGGGGCGAGCGTGTGTTCATTGAAGATCTCGCCAGCCCGGCTTGCCTCATCGGCCCGCCTTTGCCCGGCCGCGCTGAGCGAAAGCTCGACCGCGCGCTTGTCGCGGGACGATCGCTTCCGCCTCACGATGCCGGCCTCTTCCATGGCAGACAGGATCTTCACGAGGTTGGGCAGTTGCATCTTGAGCACGGCGGCGAGTTCGCTCTGCGTCACGGCCTCGTTGTCGCGCACGGTCATGAGGATGGAATATTCGACCGGCGACACTTCCAGCGCCTGGAAGTGCCGGAAGAAAGCTTCGAAATTCAGCAGCTGCAGGATCCGGATCATGAACCCGGGCGTCTGCTGTAACGCGCTCAGATCGAGCGACTTTTTCCTGTCATCAGCGGTTTCAGCCAGCGGGGATTTTTTCGCCGCGGCGCGGCTGCGGGTCTTTTGCATTTGTTCGGTGATTCCCGGTCGAGATTGACTCTCCGAAAAATACTTATATTATATAAGTAATTTCGGCAGCGTGAAGATTGCCTTTTGGAGTTGTAAACACAGGGAGGTCCGGATGGGTCATGTTTTTTCGCGGCTGAAGACGCCGCTGGTTGCTGCGGCCGCGGTCCTGCTCGTCTCGGGCGCGCAGGCGCAGGAAAAAGTCCGCATCGGTATCCTGAACGATCAGTCCGGCGTGTTCGCGACCTATCAGGGCATCGGTTCGGTGGTCGCGGCCCAGATGGCGGTCGAGGATTACGGCGGCAAGGCCGCCGGCAAGGTCGTCGAGGTGGTCGCGGCCGATCACCAGAACAAGCCTGACATCGGCGTCGGCATCGCGCGGCGCTGGTATGAAAACGAAAGCGTCGATGCGATCTTTGATCTGCCGAACTCGGCGATCGCGCTCGCGGTCGCAGGCATCAGCGAACAGAAAAACAAGGTGTTCATCGGCTCCGGCGCCGGAACCGTGCTGCTGACCGGCGCGAAATGCACCCCCAACACCGTGCACTGGACCTACGACACCTACGCCTATGGCCACGGGCTCGGCAAGGCGGTGGTGGCGAAGGGCGGCAAGAAATGGTTCTTCCTGACCGCCGACTATGCGTTCGGTCACGATCTCGAAAAGCAGGCGATGGAAGCGGTCAAGGCCGCCGGCGGCGAGGTGGTCGGCGCCGTCCGCCATCCGCTGGGGACGGCGGATTACGCCTCCTTCCTGCTGCAGGCGCAAGGCTCGGGCGCCGATATCGTCGGTATCGCCAATGCCGGCGACGACACCATTACGTCGATGAAGCAGGCGGCCGAATTCGGCCTCACCCAGAAGCAGAAGCTGGTCGGCCTGATCCTCGGCATGAACGGGTTGCCGGCGTTGACGCTGAAGGCGGCGCAGGGCGCGCAGATCATGAATCCGTTCTACTGGGATCTGAACGACGGCACCCGCAGCTTCGCCAAGCGCTTCTCCGAGCGCCATCCGCAGAAGAATTATCCGAACGACATGCAGGCCGGCGTCTATGCCTCGGTGATTCATTACCTCAAGGCCGTCGACAAGGCCGGCGGCGCCACCGACGGCAAGGCGGTTGTCGAAGCGATGAAGGCGATGCCGACCGACGATCCCCTGTTCGGCAAGGGTTTCATTCGCGCGAATGGACGAAAAATCCATCCGCTCTACCTGCTCGAGGTCAAGAAGCCGGATGAGTCGCAGTCGAAATGGGATCTTTTGAAAGTGGTCGGCACGATCAAAGGCGAGGACGCGTTCCGGCCCGAGAAGGACGGCGGCTGTCCGCTGTCGAAATAGACGGCGCGCCGCAGCGTGCGATCATCGTCAGGGTCTGGCCGAAAAGCAGCCAGTACTCTCTGAGCCTTCCTTTAGCTGTCAGATCCCTTTTTCGTCATGGCCGGGCACAGCCGTCTGCAGGACGGCGTCGCTTCCGCTCGCCTATGCCCGGCCATCCACGTCTTTCTTGCTTAATGGGTGCAAAGACGTGGATGCCCGGCACCCGTCTCCGCCAAGGCTTCGACGGGGCCACGAGTGGTCGGCCCGCCGAAGCTTTAGCGAAGGCGGCAAGGCCTGGCATGACGAGCGTAGCCAGCAATCAGGCCAAAGTTCCCGACCAAGCATTTCGTTGCCTAAGCAACACTCTATTGTTGCCATGGCAACTAATTCGTGCCAGTCTAGCGATCAATGATGGCCGCAGAAGCAGTCCGACTGCCGGGTCTCGCAGGGAGGTATGGATGCCCGAAAGCAAAAGCGGGTCACGGAACGCGGCCGCGTCATCCGCCGCGCGGACCGGCGCGCTTCACATGAAATGGTCGTTGCAGGGCCGCCTACGGGCCGCCGACGCCCTTGACGGCATCGAGATTGCCGTGGACGCGGCGCAGCAGGTCGATCAGCACCTCCCGCTCGTCCTTGCGCAGGACGGACAGCAGCCGTCGTTCGCGTTCGAGCGCGGCGACGATGACCTTGTCGTGGGTCGCGCGTCCCTTCGCGGTCAGCGATATCGAATGGGTGCGTCCGTCGTCCGGGGCGGTCCGGATCGCAACCAGGCCGCGTTTCTGCAGCATCGACAGGGTGCGGCTGACCGGCCCTTTGTCGAAGCCGATCACGTGGCAGATCCGCGAGGCCGGAATGCCGGGCTCGATCGCCAGCAGCGACATGATCCGCCATTCCGTGACGTTGACGCCGAAATTGCGCTGATAGAACGCCGTGGCGCTGTTCGAGAGCTTGTTGGCGATGAAGGTGATGAACGCCGGAACATAGCGCTCGAGATCGAGGGTCGGGCCGTCATCGGCATCTGCGACCTCCGCCGGTCTCGGCCGGCGCGCATTCCTGGCGGGTGGTTGACTGCTCATGTCCCTGATCATCGCTGCAAACGCTAGCCTTGAGAGATAGAGACATGCGCCAGCTCTTTACAAGAACAAACTTTGGGAGGTCGGAATGAGTGCATCAGGCTTCACGCCATCGGCAGGCGTGCCGCATCTGGACATCGATCCGTTCTCGATCGAGTTCTTCGAAGACCCGCATCCCGCCCACGAGGTGCTCCGGGAAGCCGGGCCGGTCGTTTGGTTCGACAAATGGAACGTCTACGGCGTCGCTCGCCATGCCGAGGTCCATGCCGTGCTCAACGATCCCCTGACCTTCTGCTCCAGCCGCGGCGTCGGCCTGAGCGACTTTGCGAAGGAAAAGGCCTGGCGGCCGCAAAGCATCATTCTGGAGGCCGATCCGCCGGAACATGCGCGCACGCGGGCGGTGCTGAGCCGGGTGCTCTCGCCGACGGTCATGAAGCAATTGCGCGGCAGCTTTGTCGCAGCCGCCGAATCCAGGGTGGAAGCGCTGCTCGCCAAAGGCAGCTTCGACGCCATTGCCGATCTCGCCGAGGCCTATCCGCTGTCCGTGTTTCCCGATGCGCTCGGGCTCAAGCCAGAGGGGCGCGAAAACCTGCTGCCCTATGCGAGCCTCGTCTTCAATTCGTTCGGGCCGCCGAACAAGCTGCGCCAGGACGCGATCGAGCGCTCGGCGCCGCATCAGGCCTATGTCGCCGAACAATGCCAGCGTGAGAATCTCGCGCCCGGCGGTTTCGGCGCCTGCATCCATGCCCGCGCCGATGCCGGTGATATCACGGCCGCGGAAGCACCGCTTCTGGTGCGCTCGCTGCTCAGCGCCGGCCTCGATACCACGGTCAACGGCATCGGCGCTGCGGTCTATTGCCTGGCGCGCTTTCCCGAGCAATGGGCGCGGCTGCGGAGCGACCCGACGCTGGCGCGCAACGCCTTTGAGGAGGCGGTGCGGTTCGAAAGCCCGGTGCAGACGTTTTTCCGGACCACGACACGTGACGTCGAGATCAGCGGGTCGCGGATCGGCGAGGGCGAGAAGATCCTGATGTTCCTCGCCGCCGCCAACCGCGATCCGCGGCGATGGGACCGGCCTGACGAATATGACGTGACGCGCAAGACCAGTGGCCACGTCGGCTATGGCTCCGGCATCCACATGTGCGTCGGCCAGCTGGTCGCGCGGCTGGAAGGCGAGGCGGTGCTTTCGGCGCTGGCAAAACGGGTCAGCGCGATCGAGATCACGGGGCCGGCGACGCGGCGTTTCAACAACACGCTGCGGGGCCTCGAAAGCCTGCCCGTGTCAATCAAAGCAGCGTGAGCCTGATCATGCCGACCATCATTTTCAATCGTCCCGACAACCGTTCCGAACGCATCGACGCGAGCGCCGGCGCCAGCGTCATGCAGGTCGCAACCACGCACGGCGTCGACGAGATCGTGGCCGAGTGCGGCGGCAACGCCATGTGCGCGACCTGCCATGTCTATGTCGATGAGGGCTGGGTCGCGCGGCTTACGCCCATGAGCGAGGAAGAGGATGAACTGCTCCATGGCGTCGCCGCCGAGCGGCTGCCCAACAGCCGGCTGTCCTGCCAGATCAAGATCACGCCGGAGCTTGACGGCCTCGTCGTGCGGCTGCCGGATCGGCAGATCTGAATTCAAACCCGGCGCAGTCCGGGAACAACAACGATCACATCCATAGGGAGAGAACGATGAAGAATATCAGGGTCTATCTGGCGCTCGCGCTATCCTGCGCCGCGTTCGGACCGGCGCGGGCGGAGATTTCCGAAAATGTCGTCCGGATCGGCGTGCTCAACGACATCTCCGGCATCTTCCAGGACACCAACGGCATGGGGTCGGTGGAAGCTGCGAGGATGGCGGCGGAAGATTTTGGCGGCGGGGCTAAGAACATCAAGGTCGAGATCGTCTATGCCGATCACCAGAACAAGGCCGACGTCGGCTCGGCGATCGCGCGCAAATGGCTCGATGTCGATGGCGTCGACGCCATTGTCGACGTGCCCAATTCGGCCGTCGGCCTCACCATCAACTCGCTGCTGCGCGATTCCCGCATGACGTTCCTGGCGTCGTCGACGGCGAGTTCTGACCTCACCGGCAAGGCCTGTTCGCCGAACACCATTCAGTGGGTCAACGACGTCTGGGCCACCGGCAACGCCACGGCGGCGGCGATGGTCGGGCGCGGCGGCAAGGAATGGTATTTCGTCACAGTCAATTTTGCGCTCGGCCAGGGCATCGAGGCCGAGGCCACCAGCTACATCGAAAAGCACGGCGGCAAGGTACTGGGCTCGGCCCGGCATCCGCTCGGCACGTCCGACTTCGCCTCGCTGTTGCTGCAGGCGCAGAACTCCAAGGCCAAGGTGATCGGGCTTGCCAATGCCGGCGGCGACACCATCAACGCGGTGAAGCAGGCGGCCGAGTTCGGCATCCAGCAGGGCGGCCAGACCATGGTGGCGTTCTTGCTGTTCGTCAACGATGTGCACGGCATGGGTTTGAAGGTCGCCCAGGGCCTGCAACTGCTGGAGGCGTTTTACTGGGACATGGATGACGACACCCGCGCGTTCGCAAAGCGCTTTGCGGCGCGGCCCGGCATGAACGGCAAGATGCCGAGCGGCAACCAGGCCGGCGTCTATGCCTCCACGCTCGCCTATCTCAACGCGGTGGCGGCGACCGGCAGCGATCACGCCAAGGACGCCGTGCCGCAGATGAAGAAGTTCAAGGGCAAGGACAAGCTGTTCGGCGACGTCACCATCCGCCAGGACGGCCGCGTCATCCACCCGATGTATCTGTTCGAGGTGAAGAAGCCGGCGGAGTCGAAATATCCGTATGATTATTACAAGCTGGTTTCGACGATTCCCGCCGAGCAGGCGTTCCGGCCGATGGCCGATGGCGGGTGCTCGCTGGTGAAGTGAGTCGACCGAAAATGCGGCCACACCGTCATTGCGAGCGCAGCGAAGCAATCCATCTGGCTACGTGAAGAAAGAATGGATTGCTTCGTCGCGGAGCCTGTCATCGGGCGCGCATTCGCGCGACCCGTTGGCTCCTCGCAATGACGGAAGGGAGCGGTTAATTTGGCTCACCCCGTCACCTTGCTCGAGCCCTGCGTGATCAGCCGCGCCGCGCGCTGATTCCTGGCGTGGATCCAGAGCCAGCTCATGGCGACGCTGAGCCGGTGGCGCAGGCCGATCAGGAAATAAATGTGGGCGATGCCCCAGATCCACCAGGCGAGATTGCCGCGCAGCTTCATCCAGCCGAAATCGATCACCGCCTTGCGCTTGCCGATTTGCGCCAGGCTGCCGGCATGTTTGTAGCGGAACGGCGGCAGCGTGCCGCCGCCGAGCCGCGCCTTGATGAGGGCTGCGACGTAGCGGCCCTGCTGCTTGGCCGCCGGCGCAATGCCGGGCACCGGATTTCCGCTCGCATCTGCAATCGTTGCGGTGTCACCCACAGCGAAGATATCGGGATGGCCGGGTACAGTAAGGTCCGGCAGCACCTGCACGCGGTAGGCGCGATCGGCGGGCGCGCCGAGCCATTCGGCCGCGCGCGAGGCACGCACGCCCGCGGCCCAGATGATGGTTTTCGCGTCGAGCCTGTTGTCGCCATAGACCACGCCATCGATGCTGCATTCCGTCACCGGCTTTCCCAGCATCACTTCGACGCCGAGGCCCTCAAGCGAGGTTTGTGCGTAGGCCGAGAGATCGTCGGGAAAGCCCGCGAGCACGCGAGGACCTGCCTCGATCAGCACCACGCGCGCCTTGCTGGTGTCGATGTTACGGAAATCCTGCGGCAGCGTGTCCTTGGCGAGGTCGGCAATGGTGCCGGCGAGCTCGACGCCGGTGGGACCCGCGCCGATGATGACGAAAGTCAGCAGCGCGGCGCGCCGCGCCGGATCGGTCTCGCGTTCGGCGCGCTCGAAAGCGACCAGGATGCGCCGCCGCAGCGTGGTGGCGTCCTCCAGCGTTTTCAGCCCAGGTGCGAACGGTTCCCATTCGTCATGGCCGAAATAGGCGTGGCGCGCACCGGTGGCAAGGATCAGCGTGTCATAGGGCAGCGCTTCGCCGTCATCGAGCAGCACCCGCTTGCCGGCGGCGTCGACGCCATTGACGTTGGCGAACAGCGTCGTGACATCGGGCCGGTCGCGCAAGAGATAACGGATCGGCCAGGCGATCTCGGAGGTCGCCAACGATGCGGTGGCAACTTGATAGAGCAGCGGCTGGAACAAATGGTGGTTGCGCCGGTCGATCAGCGTGATTTTCACCGCTGCGCCGGCAAGCCCGAAGGCGGCTTCCAGCCCGCCGAAACCGGCGCCGACGATCACCACGTGGTGCTGACGTTTCGGCGCGCTCGTCATGGAATCCAGCCTCGGTTCGAGATGTCCCCGTGCCCTCATTATGTAGTTATTTGTGCACTGCTTCCAAGAGAAGCTTCAAGGCGTGTTTGCTAATCGACCGATAGCGAAAGCGCATCGTGAGGGGTGAAACCCATGGCTGAAAATATTCTTTTCAAGCCTGCATCCTTTGCCCACCGCCAGACGTCCTTGAGTCGAGCTGCCACGTTCCGCAGCACCCAAGCCAAGGAGAAGCACATGAAACGGACCCTGATCAGGTATAAAACAAAACCTGAAATGACTGAGAAGAACGCCGAACTGGTCGCGGCGGTGTTTGCCGAATTGAAGGCGTCGCAGCCGGAGGGCACCCGTTATCTCTCGCTGCGGCTGGAAGACGATACGTTCATCCATTTCGTCGAGACCACGGCCGACGACGGCGCCAGCGCGTTGCCCAAACTGGCATCGTTTGCCGCCTTCCAGAGTGGTATTCGGGAGCGTTGTGCTGAACCGCCGCTGGCGCGCGCCGTTACCATCGTCGGCAATTATCGGATGCTGGGCGAGGCGTGAGGTCTTCGGAAGCGAGAATGACAGAGATACCGGAAGCTTCGCCAGCCGTGACGGATATCGATGCGCTTTTGGTCGCGCTGCGGCCAAAACTGCATCGCTATTGCGCGCGCATGGTGGGTTCGGTGATCGACGGCGAGGACGTGCTGCAGGACGCGCTGATCAAGGCGGTGGAAGCCTTGTCAGCCGCTGGGCCGATCGGCAACCCCGAGGGTTGGCTGTTCCGGATCGCGCACAACACCGCGCTGGACTTTTTGCGTAGGCGCAAGCGCCAGGAGGCGCTTCATTCGGTTGCGGAGGTGGACATGATGGCCGACCAGCTCGATGCCGTGTTGAGCCGCCAGATCGCCAGCGCCAGCCTGCGCACCTTCATGCGCCTCAGTGTGACGCAACGATCGAGCGTCATCCTGATGGACGTCCTCGGCTGCTCCTTGGCGGAAATCTGCGCGATCATGGATGTGAGCCTTGCCGCCGCCAAGGCCGCGCTGGTTCGTGGCCGCGCGCAGCTCCGAAAATATGCCGACGAGCCTGACGACGCGCCGCAGCCGAAATTGTCCGACGCCGATCGCAAGCGGCTCGGCGCCTATGTAGCCCATTTCAATGCGCGGGATTTCAACGCCATCCGCGCCATGATTGCCGATGACGTGCGGCTCGATCTCGTCAGCAAGACCCGCATGACCGGCAAGGCCGAAGTGTCGCGTTACTTCGGCAATTATTCCAAAGTCAGCGACTGGCATCTGGTGCCTGGCCTGGTGGAGGGGCAACCGGCGGTTCTGGTGTTCGATCCGAACGAGCCCAATTCAAAACCGAAATATTTCATGCTGCTGAACTGGTCGGCCGACAAGGTCGCCACCATCAGGGATTTCCGCCACGCGCCCTACATCATCGATGGCGCGGAATATCTGGTTTGAACAACTGCGCGCGTCCTGGACCAGCGCAAAGGGATGATCGTTACGCGGACGACGGCCACACGGTCGACGCTTCGATGATCGCGGCGGTTCGCCGGTAATGCTCGGCCAGGTAACGCACGGCGTCTTCGCTGCGGCGGAGCGTGGCGTCCATGATTTGCTGATGTTCGGCGGCAACGTCGCGCGCCTGCGTTCCCGCCACCCGGCCGACCAGGCACGGCAGCCGGTAGCGCTGGGTTTCGACATAGAGCTGGTCGGCCAGGTCGAGCAGCCGCGGCGACCCGCAATGGGCGATCAGCGCCCGATGGAATTGATAGTGCCGCTCGTCCATCGCGTGCATGTCGACGGCGTCCACTTCGCCGGAGAGGCGCGATTGCCGTTCGGCCTGCAGGCTGAGCGCATGGAAGGCGGCCACGATGCCGGCTTCCCAATCATCGTCGCCGCCCTGCATCGATCGGCGCAGCGCTTCGGATTCGATCAGGATGCGGGTTTCCGTCGCGTCCTTCATTTCCTCGCGCGACAGCGGCGCGACGGAAAAGCCGCGTAGCGCCGTCGAGAACACCAGACGCTCGGACTGCAGCCGCATCAACGCCTCGCGCAGCGGCGAAAAGCTCAGGCCATAGCGCTGCTTCAGCGCTTCGAGCCGCAGCGGCTTGCCCGCGCCGAGCACACCGGAGACGATATCGGTGCGCAGACGCTGATAGGCCACCTCGCTCAATGTTCCGGGCTCGCCAGTTCCTTCGCTGACGATCCGGCGGTCGCCTGCCACAACTGCCATTTTTGCTGCTTTCGCGGTCACCATTCGCGGATTCGATTTCTTTCGAAAATTTGCTATTGCTTCGAAGATATATCTCATTTTATATGATTGGCAACCCAGGGAGAGCGAAATGGCAACAGGACGCCGCGAAAACCACCGGGAAGACGTCGCCGGGCGCGCCAATGTCGAGGACACCCCGGAACTGCTCGCCTATTACGACGAGCTGGAAAATCTGGATGCGGGTGCGCTGTGGACGGTCGCCAACAAGATCGAGCCCTGGCAGCCCAAGTCGTCATCCGTCCCTGTGCTTTGGCGCTATGAGGATCTGCGCCGGCATGTGCTGCGGTCCGTCGAGCTGGTGTCTCCCGAAAAGGCCGGCCGGCGTGTCATCTATCTGAACAATCCCGGACGTCGCGACCACGCTGCCGCCGTCGGCTGGCTGTATTCCGGCCTGCAGGTGATGCACCCCGGAGAGGTTGCCTCTGCCCATGCGCACTCAGCCTCTGCGCTGCGCTTCATCATGGAAGGCGAGGGCGCCTACACCATCGTCGATGGTCACAAGCTCACGCTCGGCGCCAATGATTTCGTGCTGACGCCTAACGGCACGTGGCACGAGCATGGTGTTTCCAGCGATGGCACGCCGTGCATCTGGCAGGATGGTCTCGACATCCCGCTCGTGAACACGCTCGAAGCCAATTTCTACGCGGTGCATCCGAAGATGCAGCAGGAAGTCGGTTATCCCGTCGACGACATGAGCCACGCCTGGGGCAATCCGGGCCTGCGTCCCGCGGGCGCCGAATGGACGCGCGGATATTCACCGCTGCTGAAATACGAGTGGGGCCCAACCTACGAGGCGCTGCAACGCTACGGCAAGGCCTCGGAAGGCTCGCTCTATGACGGCGTGCTGATGAACTACGTCAATCCCGTCACCGGCGGTCCTGTGATGCAGACGATCGGGGCGTCGATGCAGATGCTGCGGCCCGGCGAGGCCACAAAGGCTCATCGTCACACCGGCAGTTTCATCTACCAAGTCGCAAAGGGAAGCGGTCACTCGATCATCGACGGCAAGCGCTTCGACTGGAAGGAGCGCGACATCTTCTGTGTTCCGTCCTGGTCCTGGCATGAGCATGTCAACGGATCGGATAGCGACGACGCCTGCCTGTTCACCTTCAACGATCTGCCTGTGATGCAGGCCCTCGGCCTGTATCGCGAGGAAGCCTATGGCGACAATCAAGGCCGGCAGCCGCTGACATCCTAGGGAAGCCAACCATGCGTCTTGTGACCTACCGCGCCAATGTCGAGGCGGCGGCCCGCCTCGGTGCCATCGTCGATGACCTGGTTGTGGACGTCGAGCGGATCGGCGCGCATGCAGGCGTCGCGCTTCCGTCCTCGATGCTCGATCTCATCGATCTCGGGCCGCCGGCGACGATGGCGCTGAAGAAGATCCTGAGCGAGCACGAAGGCCATTGGCCGGTCGGTACGGCGCGGCCGCTTGCCAATGTCAGGCTGCTGGCGCCGATCCCGCGGCCGCGCAAGAACATTTTCGGGATCGGGCTGAACTACGTCGAGCACGTCGCGGAATCGTCGCGCGCCCTCGACACGGCGAAGGAATTGCCGAAGCAGCCGATCATCTTCTCAAAGCCTCCGACCAGCGTGATCGGGCCCAATGAGGCCATCGAACACAACAGGACCATCACGCAGCAGCTCGATTGGGAAGTCGAACTCGCCGTTGTGATGGGGCGAACCGCGCGCCGGGTAAGCGAAGCGCAGGCGCTCGATTTCGTTTTCGGCTACAGCGTGATGATCGACGTCAGTGCGCGCGACAATCGCCGCGCCGGGCAGTGGATCTACTCCAAGGGCCAGGACACCTACGCGCCGTTCGGTCCGTGCATCGTGACATCAGATGAGATCGGCGATCCGCACGCGCTCGATCTCTGGCTCACGGTGAACGGCGTTGAAAAGCAGCGCTCCAACACGCGCCACATGCTGTTCAAGGTGCCGCTGCTGATATCGGACATTTCGGCCGCGATTACGCTCGAGCCGGGCGACATCATCGCGACCGGCACACCCGATGGCGTGGGCGCGGGGCGAACGCCGCAGGAATGGCTGTGGCCTGGCGATGTCGTGGAGGCGGAAGTGGCCGGCATCGGCCGGCTGCGTCATCCGGTCGTGGCGGTCTGAGCGCGGGGGCCGGCGATGTTGTTCGACATGGAGACGCTGGAGGCTCAACAACGCTACAAGATACTGACGGCGACGGTAACGCCGCGGCCGATCGCCTGGGTGACGACGCTTTCCGAAGACGGTGTCATCAACGCGGCTCCCTACAGCTTCTTCAACGTGTTGGGGCACGAGCCGCCGACGCTTGCGATCGGGCTGCTCGCCGGACCGGGGCGCTTCAAGGATACCGCGACGAATATCCTTGCGACCGGAGAGTTCGCGGTGAACCTGGTTTCCGAACAGAATGCCGCGGCCATGAACGTCACCTGTATCGATGCGCCCCCTGATATCGACGAACTCGCGCTGGCGGGCCTCACCGCCGCCGCGTCACATGCGATACGGCCGCCGCGCATCGCGGAGTCCCCGGTTTCCTTCGAGTGCCGGGTGCTGAGTTCGATGGTGACCGGACCGCGCCAGACCGCGGTGATCGGCCGCATCCTGTGCGCGCACGTTGATGGTGCGGCGGTTCAGGACAGGGAGCGCTGCCATATCGACACGCGCGCCCTGCAGTTGATCGGCCGCATGCATGGCAGCGGCTGGTATGCCCGCTGCACCGATCTGTTCCAACTCGACCGGCCGAGCTGGGCGGAGTGGCGGCGAAACGCCGCGCCCCAACCGGATCAGGCGCCATGAACATGATGGCGCGCGCTGTCTCCGATTGTGCTGCGGCCGCACCTGCGACATTTGTTGCCCCGGCAACCGGAACTATAGTTCTTGCCTTCGGCGCCGTCTGCGAATTATGGTGCAGGCCGCTGGGGTATGGGCCGAAGGTTCTAATCGGAGCTTTCGGTTCGTGCTTGCTGAGGGCCGGAGATTTCGCGCACAAAATATCCGGGCTTACCGGGATTGACGAAGGCGCAGGCCTCGAGACGGCAGCCGCACTGGCTGGCGGAACAAAATAGATAATGAGGAGGGGAGTGAATATGAAAAAGACATTCTGGCTGGCGGGCGCAATGGCTCTGGCGCTGGCGCAGCCCGCGCTTGCGGCTGACAGCATCAAAATCGGTTTCGTCTCGACCTTCAGCGGCCCCACGGCCGCGATCGGCAACGACATGCGCAACTCGTTCGAACTGGCGCTCGACCATCTGGGCCGCAAGATGGACGGCAAGCCGGTCGAGGTGATCTATGAGGACGACGGCCAGAAGCCGGATGTCGGCAAGCAGAAGACCGAAAAGCTGATTCAGTCCGACAAGGTCGATTTCATCGTCGGCTATATCTGGTCGAACGTGCTGCTGGCCTCGCTGAAGACCGCAGTCGATTCCAAAACCTTCCTGATCTCGGCCAATGCCGGTCCCTCGCAGCTCGCCGGCGAATTGTGCTCGCCTTACGTGTTCTCGACCTCCTGGCAGAACGACCAGACGCCGCAGGCGATGGGCACTTACATGAACCAGAAGGGCGTCAAGTCGGTGTTCCTGATCGGCCCGAACTATGCCGCCGGCAAGGACATGCTGGCCGGCGTCAAGAGCACGTTCAAGGGCCAGGTGGTCGGTGAGGAATACACGGTGTGGCCGAGCCAGCTCGACTTCTCCGCCGAACTCACCAAGGCCAAGAACTCCAAGGCCGAGTCGATCTTCGTGTTCTATCCGGGCGCTGCCGGCGTGCAGTTCCTCAACCAGTATGCGCAGGCCGGCATCAAGGCGCAGATCCCGCTCTATACGGCGTTCACCATCGACGAATTGTCGCTGCCGCTGCAGAAGGACAACGCGCTCGGCGTTCCCGGTGCGCAGCAGTGGGTCAACGACCTGCCGAACCCCGAGAACAAGAAGTTCGTCGAGGACTACCGCAAGAAATATCCGAACCTGCGCCCGACCTTCTATGGCGCGCAATCCTATGATGCCGCGCAGCTGATCAACAGCGCGGTGGTTGCGGTCAAGGGCGACGTCACCAAGAAGGACGCGATGAAGGCCGAGATGGAGAAAGCCAACTTCAAGTCGGTGCGCGGCCCGTTCAAATACGGCAAAAACCACATTCCGATCCAGAACTTCTATCTGCAGGACGTGGTCAAGGATGCCGATGGTCAGCTCGCGCTGAAGACGGTGGCCACCATCGTCAAGGACAGCCAGGATGGCTTCCACGATAAATGCCCGATGAAGTGATCACTTGTTCTACCGACGCATGGTCCGCCAGAAATTGACGACTTGGCGAGAATCTTGGCAAGAAACTTGGCAAGGATCATGCATCCAATAAGAAAATGGCGGCGGCGCAAACGCGCTGCCGCTGTTTTGTTTCGAGTTGAGGGGCATGATCGCGACCAACGCGTGGCGTTGACGCCGGTATCATGGAGAGGGCGCTAAGTTGGTTCTTGTCGAACAATCGCTGAACGGGTTGCAGTTCGGCCTGCTGCTGTTCCTGCTCGCGGCCGGGCTGACGCTGGTGTTCGGCATCATGGATTTCGTCAATCTGGCGCACGGCTCGCTTTACATGATGGGCGCCTATTTCGCAGCGACCTTTACCGCATGGACCGGAAGCTTCATCCTCGGCGTGTTGCTGGCGCTCGGCGCCACGCTGCTGCTCGGGATCGTGCTGGAATTCGTCGCGCTCCGGCATCTCTACGGCCGCGACCACCTCGACCAGGTGCTGGCGACGTTCGGCCTGATCTTGTTTTTCAATGACGCGGTGCGGCTGATCTGGGGCCCGGCCGGCCTCGCGCTGCCGCTGCCGGCCTGGCTGACCGTGCCGGTCCAGATCATCCCCGGCGTGTACTATCCGGCCTACCGGCTGTCGATCATCATCGTCGCGCTCGCGGTCGCCGCGCTGCTTTACGTCGTTGTGATGCGGACCCGGATCGGCATGCTGATCCGCGCCGGCGCCTCCAACCGCGAAATGATCGGCGCGCTCGGCATCAACATCAAACTGCTGTTCACGCTGGTGTTCGGGCTTGGTGCGGCGCTCGCCGGTCTTGCCGGACTGATGCAGGCGCCGATCCTCACCGTGCAGATCGGCATGGGTGAGAACATCCTCATCCTCGCCTTCGTCATCATCGTCATCGGCGGCATCGGCTCGATCCGCGGCGCGTTCCTGGCCGCGATCTTCGTCGGCATGATCGATACGCTTGGTCGTGCCTTCCTGCCTGATCTCTTGCGCATGGTGCTGAGTTCCGCCGCCGCCTCCACCGCCGCACCCGCGCTGTCGTCGATGCTGATCTATCTCTTGATGGCGATCGTGTTGGTGGTGCGGCCGGAGGGGCTGTTTCCGGCCGCCAAACGATGAAATCACAAATCAATACGAGCAACGTCGTCGTGGCGCTGGTCGCCGCCGGACTGGTCGTGCTGCCGCTCTATTCGCAGCTCACCGGCAACATCTTCATCCTGACGCTGTTCACCCGCATCATCATCTTCGCGCTGGCCGCGGCCAGCCTCAATCTCATCATGGGCTATGGCGGCATGATGAGCTTCGGCCATGCCGCCTATCTCGGCATCGGCGGTTATGCGGTCGGCATCCTCGCCTTTGAAGGCGTCGGCTCAGGCTTCATCCAGTGGCCGGTGGCGCTTGCAGTGTCGGCGCTCTACGCGCTCGTGATCGGCGCGCTCAGCCTGCGCACGCGCGGCGTCTATTTCATCATGATCACGCTGGCCTTTGCGCAAATGGCCTATTACATCGCCTCGGGCATGTCGCGTTACGGCGGCGACGATGGCCTGACCATCTACAAGCGCAGCACTTTCGGTGGCCTGATCGACCTGTCGAACCGCGTCCAGTTTTATTATCTCTGTCTGGCTTGCCTGTTCGGCGGCATCTACCTGATCTGGCGGATCATCAATTCGCGCTTCGGCCTGGTGGTGCAGGGCGTGCGTTCCAACGAGCAGCGCATGCAGGCGATCGGCTTCCACGCCAACCGCTACCGGCTGGTCTGTTTCGTCATCTCCGGCACCATCTGCGGCCTGGCCGGTGCGCTGCTGGCGAACAATACCGACTTCATCAGCCCGGCCGGAATGTACTGGACCCGCTCCGGCGAGCTCATGGTGATGGTGGTGTTCGGCGGCATGGGCTCGCTGTTTGGTCCGGTGATCGGCACGATCTTCTTTCTGCTGCTGGAAGAACTGCTGTCGCAATTCACCGAATACTGGGCGCTGATCATGGGGCCGCTGCTGCTGCTGATCGTGCTGTTCGCGCGCGGCGGCATCATGGGTCTGCTCGGGAGGTTTAGCCGTGGCTGATCCCTTGCTCCGCGTTGAAAATCTGGTGCGGCGGTTCGGCGGCATCCTTGCCACCGACAACCTGTCGCTCGACGTCATCCCTGGCGAGTTGCATGCCATCATCGGCCCCAACGGCGCCGGCAAGACCACGCTGATCAGCCAGCTGACCGGTCAGTTGACGCCGAACTCAGGCACCATTGTTTTCGGCGGCCGCGACGTCACCGCCCTGCCGTCCTATAAGCGCAGCCGGCTCGGGCTGGCGCGCTCGTTCCAGATCACTTCGCTGCTGCCGAATTTTACCGCGGCCGACAATGTCGCGCTCGCGGCGCAAGCCCATGACGGGCACTCGTTCCGGTTCTGGGGCAACGCGCGCAAGGAAAAACCGCTGCGCGACGCGGCGCAGGCCGCGCTGACGCGGGTCGGGCTCGGGGCGCGCGCCGACGTGCCGGTGTCCGAACTCAGCCACGGCGAACAACGCGAACTCGAGCTTGCCGTCGCGCTGGCCACAAAGCCGCAACTGCTGCTGCTCGACGAGCCGATGGCGGGGCTCGGCGTCACCGAGTCGGCGCGCATGGTGGCGCTGCTGAAGGAACTGCGCAAGGAAGTCACCATCGTGCTGGTCGAGCATGACATGGAGGCGGTGTTCGCGCTCGCCGACCGCATCACCGTCCTCGTCTACGGCCGCGTCATCGCGTCGGGCGATCCCGATGCGATCCGCCACAACGACGAAGTCAAGCGCGCCTATCTCGGCGATCAGCACGTGGTGGTCGCTCATGGCTGAAACCCTTCTGGAAGTCGACGGTATCGAAACCTGCTATGGCCTCAGCCAGGTGCTGTTCGGCCTCTCGCTGTCGGTCCGGTCAGGCGAAATGGTCGCCCTGATGGGCCGCAACGGCATGGGCAAGACCACGACCATCCGCTCGATCATGGGGATGACGGCGGCGCGTGCCGGCACCATCCGTTTCGGCGGGCAGGAGGTTCGCAGCCTGCCGTCGTACAAGATTGCAAAACTCGGCATCGGCCTGGTGCCGGAAGGCCGCCAGATCTTTCCGAATCTCACCGTGTACGAAAACCTGGTCGCGGCCGCCGGCAATCGCGCCGGCAACTCCGATCCCTGGACCATCGAGAAAATCCACGCGCTGTTTCCGCGCCTCGCCGAGCGCGGCGGCAATATGGGCGTGACGCTGTCCGGCGGCGAGCAGCAAATGCTCGCGATCGGCCGCGCGCTGATGACCAATCCGAAGCTCTTGATCCTCGACGAAGCCACCGAAGGCCTGGCGCCCCTGATCCGCGAGGAAATCTGGAGCTGCCTGTCGATGCTCAAGGGCCGTGGGCAGTCGGTGCTGGTGATCGACAAGAACGTCGCCAACCTCTCCCGCATCGCCGACCGTCATTACATCATCGAGCGGGGACGCACGGTGTGGAGCGGCACGTCCGAGCAGTTGATCGCCGAGCCGGATTTGCAGCACCGGTATCTGGGGATTTGAGCGGGAGTCCGCGCGCGAACGCCCTCAAGCTTCAATGATCAGATCAAAGTACAGCGGTGTTTCGGTAACCCGGCTGATAAACTCTTGCCAACCGGCCGCCCCGGCGCCGACCGGGCCGGTCGGCAGGTTCGAGTCCGTTTGCAGAACGCGACCGCCGGCCTTTTCGACCAACGCCTGCTTGATGGCGGGCAGTGGGTGATTCCAGTCGGGCTTGGGCTTTTGGTGCGCCCACGCCTCGACCGCGGTAATCATCGCGACAAATTCGGTTGTGCTATCGCCCTTCGCCATCACGGCAAGATTGGCCCGACCCGACCCGAGTTTTCCCTTTAGCGTTGCGTTGTGGCTGCCGTGGTGCCCGACCTTGTAGAGCACGGTGCGCTCGAGCAGGTCGGTCGCCGTAACCTTCTTTCCGCCATCGTCGAATTCGCCGTCGGTCCAGGATCGCCAGTTTCCCGCTTGAGCGTCTCCGACAAACAGCAGCACTTTGCCGTTCTTCGACAGTTCGAACGCAAGCACGAGGCTCGCATTGTTGGTGGCATTGTTCATGGCGAGCGCCAGCGCGCCGGCATCCATCGCGTCATCCGCCGTCATCCGGCGCCAAACCGCGTTGGACGAGATTTCCTTGCCGTCACCGGGTTCCGGGACCGGACTGCTCCCGTAGCGGGATTCAAAAAATTCACCGAACTTGTCGTCCGTGAACGCCTGGTCGAGCGGAAGCGCGTGGCGGCGCGGGAACGGCGACGTTGTTGGACCGGCTGGCGCGCCTCCCGCACCAGCTGCGGCCATTTCATGGCCGAAGTTCTCGTCCCCAATTGGGTCGAGGTCGTCGATCTTGTTGATGTCGCGCGGCGGACCAAGCACAAAGGCCCGCGCGCCGTTCGCGCCGGGAATCGGGCGGATTTTCTCATGGGGATAGAGATATTCCGGATCTCCCGGCGCGCATTCGCGCAGGTATTTCATCGCGACCTTGTTCGCCGACTTGGCGGGGTCCTTTCCGCCAGCGGCGGCATGCGCCAAACCGTTGTAGTTCTCGGCCTCCTCTCCCAGTTCGAATTCCAGGTACCAGTCGAGGGTGCCTGCCGCGTCGTTGTTTCCAAGCCCCATGAGATTGGCGCGCTCATCGATCAGTCCGAGCAGCCGGTCCTTGAACTTCTTCCGCAATTGATTCGCGATATCGTCGTCCGGGTTTTCGGTCCATGCGAACCAGACCTTGCCGACCTTGAGGTCGGGAAAGTTGGTCGATGTGAGCCCATTGACGTGATCCTGATGTTCGTGCGTGACGATCGCGACATCGACGAAGCCGCCGGTGGTTTCGAGGATGTTCGCGCCGATATCCGCTACCTTCGTCGGCGGCTTGAGTTTAGCGGGTGACCCCGGCTTGTAGCCGCAATCGATCAGCACATATGCCGGCTTGTCCGGGTTATCGCCGGCGAACGCGATCAGGAAGCAATCCCCGTGACCAATGCGGTACATGCGAACCGCGGCGCCGCCGGGCGGTGGCTTGAGCATCGAATTGACGGCAGCGGTCGCGGGCGCATCAGGCGCCGGCTGTTTTGCTTTTTTCTTGCTTGCGACCTTCTTGGCCTTCTTGGACGCTTTCTTGGCTGCAGCTTTCTTGGCCGTTGTTTTCCTGGCCATGATTCAGTCCCCGGCGTGCGAATGAAGGAGCGCGAACGGTTCGGCGCTCGCGCTAAACCGGGCCGCGGTGGGCGCAAAGGCGTTGGGCGGGGACAGCCCGTTGAGCAGGTAGTGCCGCATGCGGTCGAGCTCGTCCTCGTTGTCCACGGTGCCCGGCGTGCGGATCACGCGCCGAATCTGCGTTCCTGCCGGATCAATCAGGAGGGTGCAGCCGGCGCGGTATTTGAAATCTCGCTCGGCATCGGCCCACGCGTCTGGCGTCGCATCCTGGTCCTTCTGCTTCTTCTTGTCGAAGAAACCGGCGCGCCATTGCGTTACCGCGACGACCATGTGCTGCTCGGGCCAGCCGAGCGGTCCGCGTTTCATGGCGGTGCGCACGGCATGGATCTCGACATTGGCCTGGTTCGGATTGCGTTGGCGCGCGGAGATGGTCTTGGGCAGATTATAGACCTGAACCACCAGGCCAAGCGCATCGGTCATCCATCTGTAGTCTTCGTCCAGCAGCCAGGAATGGAATGTGGCCGCCTGCCTGTCGGCATCGACCCATATATCGAAACGCGGCATCTGCAAGCCGGCCGGAGTCAAAATGCCGGATGAGGGTGCCATTGATTGCTCGGGGGCCGCGCGCAATGCCTTCCGTTGATAGGCTGGATCGTCGCTGCTCGGCGCTGCCTGACTGAACATTTTCTTCATCGCATTCCGGCTGAGCGTCTCTTCCGCGATGAAGTCGCCCTTGGAAACCTTGACGCGTTCCTTCACTAGCTCCGTCTCGGTCGGCCAGAGCAGGCTGTCCTCTGCCATCGAGCGGGCGCCGCGCGGCGATATTCCCCATTCGCGGAAGCTTTCGATGAAGGCCAGTCGCCAGTGCTCGCGGTCTACCGGATTCATGTCGTGGTCGGCCGTCACGATCGCGCGCAAATAGCCGCCGAACGTAATCCCGACAGGCGGGCAATAATCGATGGCACGAATGCACATCTGCAAGGCCCGGTCCGCGCAAGACTGAGCTTCGTCGGCGAGGCGGTTGACGAGATCGGGATGGATGTCGCCCTCGCGCAGAACCCCGGTGCCTTCGGTGGCGATCCGGAACAGATCCCGAGTCCGCGCCTGGTAGACCCTGGTGAAAGCGCCGAAGACAGCCGCAACCAGGATGGCGCCGCGATCATGTGGCTCCGACGTTTCGTCAAGCATTGTCGGATCGGGCCTTATCGGTTCCCAGACACCCTTCACTTCCTTACCGAGATAGCTGCGCAGCGCATCGCCGCGCCCCGACGCCAAGGCAAACTGCTGCGCGAGCTGGCCCAGTACGCTTTGGCGGACGAGGTCGCCGCGTGTACGTGCAATCTGGTCGCGCAATACGCCCGGGTAGGAAAAATGCTGGAACAGCGCCACGATGTCCGCGAAAGCCTCGTGAAAGGCCAGCACGTCCTCGTTAACCGGCTCGCTAAAGCGCGGGTGCACGCCGTCGAGCAGGGCATGCGTCGTCTCGTGAGCGATGATGTCATGCGAAAGACAGGTGAATACCGTCGTGCCCGGGGTATTCTTCTTGTCTTTTGCTTTAGTCGAGAAATATCCGAACAGCAGTGCCTTCTTTTGCGGACTGTAGAAGGCATTCTGCTGGCGTAGCGCGTGCGGGTAGATGCGCAGGCGGGGCACGTAGTTTTCCGCGTAGTCGCTGTTTGCCACGGTGTGCGCGCGCGGAGACCAGAGTGCTTTTCGTCCCAGAGCGCGTTCGAAATGTTCGATCGTCTTCATCGCGACCGCGTAACACATCTGTTGATGGAAGCGGGGGTCGGATTCCGATGGTTGAAGTCCGTCGGTCGCGAGCAGCGCGGGCGCGTTGAGGTCGACGGGCGTATAGGCGACACCGCCGCCTGGATCGATATCGATCACCTCAATGTATTCGCCGACCGGCCCCTTCTCCAAATTGTCTTCCCACGGGATTTCGATCGTGATGCCGCTCATTCCAGCGAGATCGTAGCGCGCAGCGAGTGCCGGATCGAACGAGAATATTCGCAAGCGCCGCGTGTTAGGGCGAGGATAGTCTTGCACGGCCGCCGTCCCTTGGGTTCAAGCTTGTCGTTGCGTTAGCTCGCTGCGTTGGCCTGTTGTCACCCGGAGTATAGAATTTGTATCGATACTCGTCAAGATTGTACTCGGGTAATGCTTGAGGCGACGCCGTCAAGCGCGATAATGAGGGCTGATTGCGTAAGCAAGATGAATTGCTTCTTCGCTGGCGCCCTTGCGCAAACGCTGGGTATTTGTCGCAGGCAATGACGGAGTATGCTGTTAATCGCTCGCCCTGGGTCACGTCTCCATGAACCCCGACGCCGACCGTATCATCGGACTGTATCAACGGCATGCGAACGCCTGGGCGCAGGACCGCGGCAACCGGCTGATGGAGCGCGCGTGGCTCGACCGGTTTCGCGCGCTGCTGCCGGCCGGAGCTGCCGTGCTCGACATCGGCTGCGGTTCAGGTGAGCCGATCGCCCGTTACCTCACCCAGCAGGGATGTCATGTCACCGGTGTGGATTCGTCACCGGAAATGATTGCCCTGTGCACGGTATCTTTTCCGGATCTTGCGTGGCACGTCGCCGACATGCGCACGCTCGCCCTCGCGCGGCGCTTCGACGGTTTGCTGGCGTGGGACAGTTTCTTCCACCTCTGTCCCGATGACCAGCGCCGGATGTTTGCTATCTTCCGGCAGCATGCTGCGCCGCGCGCGGCATTGATGTTCACGAGCGGTCCGGCGCATGGCGAAGCGATCGGGAGCTACAGGGGCGAGCCGCTCTATCATGCCAGCCTGGACGCCGCCGAATACCGCGCGCTGCTCTGCGCGAATGGTTTCGATGTGGTGGCGCATGTCGTCGAAGATCCGGACTGCGGCGGTCATACGGTCTGGCTGGCCCAACTCACCTAGCGCGGTCGGCTGGCCCACGCTGCGTGCAGGTCAGCCAGAACGATCACGGGCATGCTAGGTGGGCCCGGGATTGTTGGAAGATGACGAACGCTGGTATACTCTTTTTTTCGTCAAACTGGCGTGTTCTCTCGGGGCCGCGCCGCGTGCCATTAAACCTCAAGCCGGACCGTGACCTCCATCAGGCCAAAGTATGTCTAACAATGTATTCAATTGCCTTCCTGTTGACCGGCAGGTTTTCACGTTTGTCGGCGCCGCGACCACTGCGCCGCAATACGATGTTGAGCACCGCTTGCTCCTGATCTAGCCTAGGGCTGCGCGATGTCCCTCGATGCTCCCACCGCGTTGCGATCTGGTTTGCCGACCCGGCCGACTGGCGCTTCCCGCAAGAGCGTGCCGCTGATGCTCTTCTTTTTTTCCATGAGCATCATTGTTTCGGTCTGGTACTGGTTGGCGGCGCCGGTGCTGCTGGATCATGCGCCGATCGATTCCGCGAAGAAGCTCGACTGCGTGTCCTACGCTCCGTTCCGGAGCGGGCAGACGCCGTGGAATTCCGACATCATCATCAGCCCGGAGCAGATTGCGGAAGATCTCGGCCAGTTGGCCGGGATATCGAACTGCATCCGCACCTACTCGGTCGAGAACGGGCTCGACAAGGTGCCTCAGCTGGCGTCGAAGGTCGGGCTCAAGGTCATTCTCGGCATCTGGCTCGGACGCGACCGCACGAAAAACGCCGATCTCATCGACACCGCGGTTGCGCTGGCCAAGGCGTATCCCGGCACGGTCACGTCGGTCGTCGCCGGCAGCGAGGTGCTGCTGCGGGGCGAAATGACCGTGTCCGATCTTCGGGAAGTGATCCGCTCGGTCAAGGCGCGCATCACGACGCCGGTGACCTACGCCGATTCCTGGGATTTCTGGCTGCGCCACCGGGAGATGGCCGACGACGTCGATTTCGTGACGGTCCACATGTTGCCGTTTTGGGAAGACGTGCCGATCCGCGCCGAAGACGCCGCCGCACATGTGATCGATATCTACGGGAAGGTCGCACATGCCTTCCCCGGCAAGAACATCCTGATCGGCGAAGCCGGCTGGCCAAGCAAAGGACGCATGCGCGACGTCGCACTGCCGTCCCGCATCAATCAGGCCCATTTCATTTCCGAACTCCTCGACCGCGCCGGGCGGGAAAAAATTCGTGTCAATCTGTTCGAGGCCTACGACGAGTCCTGGAAGCGCCAGTGGGAAGGCACGGTCGGCGCCCATTGGGGCCTTCTCGACGGTGATAGCCGTCAAATCAAGCATGCGCACGGAGCGGCCGTCAGCAATTATCCGTTCTGGAAGCTGCAACTGGGAGCCGGCCTTGCTTTCGGCATTTGTGTTTTTGCCGTTGCATTGTTGACGCTTTGGCGTCGGCCGACGGCGACAGGATTGGCGCCGTGGCTGGCCGTGTCGGCGTGCGCGACGACAGGCGGAATCCTGCTCGGGTTGGGCGCCGAAAAGGCCTTTTATGAAAACTATGGCGCCGCCGGTCTGCTGAACCAGGGATGGCTTCTGACCGCGGCCATCACGCTGCCGCTGCTGTGCGCCAACGCGTTGATGGCCGGACGGCCGTTGCCGTCCTTCCGGGAATTGCTCGGCCCGCGCGAGGGCTGGCCCTCATCATTGCCTGCGCTGGTGCTGGGCGTTGTGCTGATGGGCACCACGCTGATCACAGTAGAGGTCGCGCTCGGCCTCGTGTTCGATCCGCGTTCGCGGGATTTCCCGTTCGCCAGCGTGACCATGGCGGCTGTGCCGGTCTGGACGGTGGCTCTGCTCTGCCGTCGAAAGTCAGACAACGGCGTCACCGCCGAGGCGGTGTTTGCCGGCCTGCTCGTGGCGGCTGCGCTGTTCCTCTTTTTCAATGAGGGTGTTCACAACTGGCAGTCGCTGTGGACGGCAGCGGCGTTCGTCCTGTTTGGCGCCGCGCTGTGGACGCCGCGTTTCGTTGCCGTGTGGAGCGCGCTCCCGAACATGCCGTTCGTCTTCCGGAAGACGCTCCGCAAACAACGACTCGCCGTACAACCGATCGCCGTCGCTTCCCTGCCGCCGCCAAAACCGCCGGCGGCTACCGCCGGCGGCTTCGTTGCGGCGACGTCAAAGGTCGAATGCGACAAATAGCTGTGTGCTGAACAGGGCTCTGGTCCGGGAACGAACGCATGTGGTCGAACAGATTTTCCCGGCGCCGTTTTGGCAAGATCGCAGGATGGGCGGCGCTCGGCCTGTCGACGGGATCGGTCAAATCCGCCGATGCGCAAAGCGGTTCCGGCGGCCGGAAATTGATCGCGGCCTTTCCGGCTGATTTTAGATGGGGCACCGCGACCTCGTCCTATCAGATCGAAGGCGCCGTCAACGAGGACGGTCGAGGGCCGTCGATCTGGGATCGTTTTGCGCACACGCCCGGAAAAATTGCCGATCACAGCACTGGCGACGTCGCTGATGACCACTACAACAGGTACAAGGACGACGTCCAATTAATGAAGGCGCTGGGGACGAAGACCTATCGCTTCTCGATCGCGTGGCCACGCGTCTTTCCGGAAGGAATGGGCACACCCAATCCGAAAGGCCTCGACTTCTACAACCGGCTGCTCGACGAGCTCCTGGCAAACGGCATCGAACCGTTTGCCACGCTGTATCATTGGGATTTGCCGCAGGCGCTGCAAGACCGCTTCGGTGGCTGGATGTCACGCGACACCGCGAAAGCGTTTGCGGATTATTCCGCCTATGTCAGCGAGCGCCTGAGCGATCGCGTCAAGCACATTTTCACGATCAACGAATGTTCGAGGCTCGTTCAACTCGGCCACGGTCTTGGGCTTGACGCCCCGGGCCTGAAATTGTCCGCGGCCGAACTGAACCAGGTTCGTCACCACGTCGCCCTCGGACACGGCCTTTCAGTGCAGGCGATCCGGGCACACGCCAAGGCCGGAACCAAAATCGGCCTCGCCGAGAACATGGTCAACTGCATCCCCGCGATCGAGACGCAAGCGAATATCCGCGCCGCCGAGATCGCGGTGCGCGAGCTCAATGCCGGCTATCTGACCGCAATCCTCGAGGGAAAATTCACCGACGCCTATCTGGTGCAGCCCGACGCCCCGAAACACACCGCCGATGATCTTCGGATCATTTCATCGCCGATCGATTTCGTCGGGCTGAATGTCTACACGCCCGATCATTACGTGCTGGCCGCGGACAACGCGCGCGGCTACACGCTGGTGCCGTTTCCGGCATCGTTCCCGCATATGGATGCGTCCTGGCTGAGGATTGGGCCGGAGGCGCTGTATTGGGCGCCGCGTCACGCGGCGAAGATTTGGGGCGTGAAGTCGATCTACATCACCGAGAACGGGACGTCGTCGACCGATCAGCCGGCCGCGGACGGCAACATCTACGATACCGACCGGGTCATGTATCTGCGCAACTATCTGTTCCATCTGCAGCGAGCGACGTCGGAAGGCGTCCCGGTGGCCGGGTACTTCCTGTGGAGCCTGATCGACAATTTCGAATGGATGGACGGCTACCAGAAACGCTTCGGCCTCTACCACGTCGATTTCAACACGCAGCGCCGCACGCCGAAACTGAGTGCGTCATTTTACCGCGAGATCATCAAGCAAAACGCCGTGGTTTAATATCGGCGGTGATTGACAGGACCGTCTAAAACTTTTCCCCTGCGCGGACCGTCATGGTACCGTCAAGTGTGGCCGCCTGCTACGAAGCGGCATCAGGGTTGGGAAATCAACATGAAGCGGCGGGATTTTATTGCGCTTGTCGGCGGCGCGACGGCTTGGCCGTTCGCGGTGCGAGCGCAGCAGGCGCAACCAAGCCGGATCGGCGTGCTCGTCATCGGTAATGCGGATGTGCCTTCGTTCGGAAAGGAACTTCGTGAAGGTTTGCGCGAACTCGGCCGCATCGAAGGACAGCATTACGTTATCGAGTTTCGTTCTGCCGAAGGACAACTCAGCCGCCTGCCGGAACTCGCGGCGGAACTGGTTCGGCTCAAAGTCGATGTCATCGTGGCGCTCTTCACGCCGTGCGCCTTCGCAGCGAAGCAGGCGACGCGCGAAATCCCGATCGTCATTCTGTCGGGCGATCCGCTTGGGACCGGTTTGGTTCAGAGTCTTGCCAACCCTGGCGCAAACATCACCGGCCTATCGCAGATGGGCGCGGAAACCCATGGCAAATGTGTCGAGCTGTTCCGCGACATGCTGCCATCGACACGGCGGGTCGCGCTGATTGCCAATGCCGCCGATCCGGTATTTGCAAAATCCTTTCTCGAACAAGCCCAGCGCGCCGGCGCCGGTACATCAAGCGAAATCGCTCCCGTCATCACGGTTCGTGGCCCGGAAGAACTGGAAGCGGCCTTTGCAACGGCGGTGAAGGAAAAGGCCGGCGCGGTCGTCTTTCAGGCCAGCCTGCCGACCAAACGCATGGTCGAGCTCGCCCTTGCACATCGCCTGCCGGCTGCAACCATTATCCGTGGCTTTGCCGAGACCGGCGGCCTGATGTCCTATGGTTCGGACGGGCCGGTGCTGTTCAAGCGCGCCGCGACGTTCGTGCACAAGGTCCTGCGGGGCGAAAAGCCGGCGAACATTCCTGTCGAGCAGGCGGTCAAGTTCGAGCTTGTCATCAATCTCAAGACCGCAAGGGCGATCGGCTTGACCGTACCAGCAGGTCTGCTTGCCCGGGCCGATGAAGTGATCGAATGAGTTTGAGAATTTTGAGCTGTATTTCTGTCGTCCCGGCGAAGGCCGGGACCCATACCGCGTGATCTTTCCGCGAAAGCGACGGCGTCAGATACCTTTCAAAGCAATGACCGCTGCGGAGTATGGGTCCCGGCCTTCGCCGGGACGACGCGAGACTTTTCTAAAACATCTCGAAATATTCGCGATGTTCCCATTCCGAGACTTCGGCCTGGAAGCGTTCGATCTCGGCGTTCTTGATGTGGACGTAATAGTCGACGAACTCTTTTCCGAACGCCCCACGAAAAAACGGATCGTCGCTCAGCGCGGTCACAGCTTCACGCAGCGTCTTCGGCAACAGCGCCGCCTTGGTCTCATAAGGCGTGTCGGCGGACGGGCCGGGGTCAAGCTTGCGGTCGACGCCGTCGAGGCCGGAGAGAATCTGCGAGGCCATGTAGAGATAGGGATTGGCGGCGGGCTCGCCGATGCGGTTTTCGAGGCGCGTCGCGGCATCATTGGGGCCGCCGAGCACGCGGATCATGACGCCGCGGTTGTCGCGGCCCCAGATCGCGCGATCCGGCGCCAGCGAATAGGTGCGGTAGCGCTTGTAGCCGTTGATGGTCGGCGTCGTGAACACGGCGGAGGCGCGGGCATGTGTCAGCAGTCCCGCGAGATAGTTGCGCGCAAACGGACTGAGCGTTTCGCCCCCGTCCTTGGTCATGAACGCGTTCTCGCCGCTGGCGCGCGACACGATCGATTGATGCAGATGCCAGCCGGACGCGAACACGTTCGGCAGTTTGGGCCGGCACATGAAGGTGGCGTGATAGCCGTGGCGTCTTGCGACCTGCTTCACGGCGCTGCGAAACAGCACCATGTTGTCGGCGGGCGTCAGCCCCCTGGTCGGCGCAAAGGTGAATTCGCATTGGCTCGGGCCGAACTCGACTTCAACCGATCGCAGCGGCAGGCCTAGCGCCAGCACGTCGCGCCGAATGATTTCCAGCACCGGCTCCATCTGGTCGTAGCGCTGCTCGGTCAGGTATTGATAGCCGTGCGACAGCAGGCTCACCGAAGGCGGCTGGCCCGGCTGGCCGGCATCCTCCGGCGCCATGCGCGGGTCTTCGAGCTTGAAGATGTGAAACTCGACTTCGAGGCCCGCGACAAAATCGTAGCCGCGCTGGCCGAGTTGATCGAGCACGCCGCGATAGAGGTGTCTTGTCGCGAACGGCACCGGGCGGCCATCGCTGAAGTAGATGTCGCACAGCAGCCAGCCGGTCGTTGGTGCCCAGGGCAGTACGCGGAACGTGGTCGGGTCGGCCACCATCAGCACGTCGGCGGCACCTTCCATCTCGCGCATGCCAAAACCGCCGCCGGACGTGAACACCGGAAACACCGTGCGGTGCGAGGTGTCCTTGGCGAGCATGGTCGTGGTGACCGAGCAGCCGCTCTCCAGCGAGGCCAGCGCCTCGCTCGCGACCAGCGTCTTGCCGCGCAAAATGCCGTGCTGGTCCGGAAACGACAGCCGGATGACTTCGAGTTTTTGTTCCTCGACGATACGGCGCAGGCGGCTCGCCGCCTCCTTCTGCTCCGCCGACCACAGGCCGTGACGCTCGACAAAACTCAACGCGTCACTCCATTCGTTGCCGTCGTTCCGGGATGGTCCGAAAGGACCAGACCACAGGTGCGCAATTGCGCACCGAGAACCTCGAGATTCCGGGTTCGACGCTTCGCGTCGCCCCGGAATGACAATGCCTCAAACATCACTCAGCCGCCGTCAGATGCCGGATCTTGTCGGATATCTCGCCCGGAACCGGCGCCGCCCATGGCGCGCCGCGGCGGCGTTTGACGTCGACTTCCATCCAGTAGATTTCCCACCCTCGGGTCGGCCCGATGCCGTCCATGGTGGCCGGACCCTGGATGCTGCGCGCGCGGGACGCGTCGAGGAACATGAACGGTTTCTCGCCGCCGGAGACCTTTTCGATCTCCTGGCGCAGCAGGCGGCGATACTGCACGATCGCCTTGTCTGAGGTGCCGAGATGTTCGTTGGTGCGGTCCTGGATCGCGCCCATCGATTCCACCGCCCACTGGTCGTGCACGTTGATGTCGGCGCCCATGCCGGTATAGGTCTCGGTCGCCTGCTCGTGCGGATCGAAGCCGTAATCGTTCGACTTGTTCTTGCGCGATTTGTAATCGGGCAGTTCGTAGAGTTCGAGGCGCTGGTCGCGCATCTTCTTCTTGTCGACCGGCGCGGTGTAACTGGTGAAGATCGCGTACCAGTAGCAGTTCTCGTCGTCGACCGGCACATGCCACTGCGTGATCGTCATCTCCGTGCTCATCGGAATCACGAAGCCGTGCGGGAAAAGCTGATTGGTGACGCGCACATGGGTGCGCTCCTCGTCGATCTCGCGCAGCGCGATCAGCCGCAGGCCATATTCGGTGTGCTCGACATTGATGATCGGGTTGTCGTATTCGCGCAGGATTTTCGTCATCGGCATGTCTGACCCGGCGGACGCGCCGCGGAACTGCTTGCCGTAGCTGGCCGAGGTGTCCTCGTCCTCGAAGAAGCGATGCAGGAAGGAGGCGTGCGCCGGATCGATGCCGACTTCGAGCGCCTGCAGCCAGTTGCAATTGATGTGGCCCTTGAATGCAAACGTATGGCTGTCGGGCGCGATGAAGCAGTCGATCTCCGGAAATGCCGGCGGCTCGCCTTCGCCGAGGTAAGCCCAGAGGATGCCGCTCTTCTCGACCACGGGATAGGAGCGCTGCTTGATGCCCTTGCACAGGTTCGAGCCCTTCGGCTCCGCCGGCGTCTCGATGCACTGGCCCGATGTGTCGAACAGCCAGCCATGGAACGCGCAGCGCAGGCCGCCATGTTCCAGCCGGCCGAACGCGAGGTCGGCGCCGCGATGCGCGCAATGGCGGTCGATTAGGCCGTTGCGATTGTTCTCGTCGCGGAACAGCACCAGGTTTTCGCCGAGCAGCTTGACGGCTTTGACCGGCCGCGGCCCTTGCAGCTCGTCGACCAGCGCGGCCGGCTGCCAGTACATCCGCATCAGTTTCCCGCAGGGGTCTTTTGGCCCGGTGCGGGTGATCAGGTCGTTCGCTTCCTGGCTCATCATGGCGTTCAGCCCTTTCGTCGGAGGCAGTTTGTTCGCCTATTGAACGAATGGGCGAATTATGCCATGGCTGGAGAGGACGGCAAGCACAATTTTGAACGCTTCCAATCGGAAGGGCCAATGCCAAAGCTGAAACGCGCCGAGGGCGAAGAGCGCGCCACCGACTTCGTCGAGAGTCTCGACCGCGGCGTCCGCCTGCTTCAGGTGTTCGGCACGATCGGGGGGGCCGCGACGCTGAGCGATCTGGCGCGCGCGGCCGACCTGCCTCGCGCCACCGCCCGCCGCATCCTGTTCACGCTCGAGCATGGCGGCTTCGTCACGTCAGACGGCAAGCTGTTCATGCTGACGCCGCGCGTGCTGACGCTTGCAGCCTCCTATCTGCAATCGAGTCAGGTGGTGACGGTGCTGCAGCCGGTGCTCGACCGGATCGCGCTGGCCGCGCAGGAAATAAGCTCGCTCGCGGTGCTCGATGGCGACGAGGTCGTGTTCATCGCGCGCGGCAGTCCGACGCGGGTGTTCTCCGCCGGCCTCGACATCGGCTATCGCCTGCCGGCGTTCTGCACCTCGGTCGGCCGCGTCATGCTCGGCCAGTTCGACGATGGCGACCTCGCCGCGCGGATCGCGGCCATGCGGCGCGAGCCGATGACGCCGCACACGGTGACCGATCCAAAACGATTGCTCGCTTGCGTGTGCGGCGATCGCGAACAGGGCTATTCGCTGGTCGATCGCGAGGCCGAGCCGCATTTCCGTTCGATCTCGGTCCCGGTGCGCCGCTACGACGACGTGATCGTCGGCGCCATCAACATGGGCGCGCATGTCGACCGCGTCTCGACGGCTGAAATGATCGAAAGGTTTTTGCCGTTGCTGAAAGAGGGTGCGGAATCGGTCAGATCGATGTTGCTGTAAGCATTGCTGAGAGTTTCGTAGGGTGGGCAAAGGCGCTCTTGCGCCGTGCCCACCATTTTTTACGCGACATAGAATTTGGTGGGCACGCTTCGCTTTGCCCACCCTACGGCCGCAAACCTAGAATTTTTCCTCCATCTGCCATGAACGCGTTTCCCTCCGGCATGCACGAAGCTGATGCAGATGCCGTGAGAAATGAAATGAACAATCCCGACTGGGCTGTCCGTATCGTCGCCGTTCCCCCCGGCGAAGCCCCGCTATGGGTACGCCAGAAATGGGTCGGGCTCGATTTGCCGGTCATACGCTATGCGGCGCATCGAAAACTTCTCGCCTTCGGGGTTCTGTCGCGGCCGCGTTCACGGGCGGCGCAATGGGCGGCCGTGTTTCGTGGGCAGGCGGAACTGGTCGCCGGCTATGCGGTGGAGGCGGCGCCCGCCGTCGGCATTCTCGCCAAAGCGAGTCCCGAGGCCGCCGCATGGTGGCGCGAGAACACGCCGCATCTGATCGCGCCGAAGCGCTACCTCGTGTTCCACGAGGAAGTCTGCCGGATTGCCGATATCTGATGAGGAAACTAAAACCGGCTAGCGCTTGAGCGCGGCGGCGATCATTTCGAACTTGGCGACGATCTGCGGGGTCACCAGATAGCGAAGCGTGCCCGCAACCGACAGGCTGACGACGATCGCGACGATCGTGTACTGCGCCGTCAACACCGCCAGTATCGCGCGAAGCGGGCGCGGCCGGCTCCTCGGCATCTTTGCGGCAATGCGGATGGAAGCGTCGTCTTCAAGGGTACTCATGCGATTTCATCCTGCATGGCGGCTGAGCGGATCGCATCAGTGTTCGGATCGCAGCTGATCGAGGCGCGACTGCAGTTGCCGGTTCGCCCGTTCGCTGGCGCGCAGCTTGCGCGCCCAGTTCAGCTCAACGACGCCTCCCGCCTCGCTTGCGCCTGAAAACACCAGGCCTGCCGCGAAACGATCGCGCCAGACCAGGCGCGCCAGACAGGAGATTGCCTTGCGTTCGATTTCGAAATCCACCTCGTCGGGCACGAGCGCGGCATTTTCAAATTCGATCCTGGCCCCGAACGGGCTGAAGTTGCGCACGACGCAGGCGAGCGTCGAAGAGCGGGCGTTGAACGCGACCCTTCCGCCGTAATAGACGCGGGTTCTGGGCAGTTTGCGGCGCTCTGACATGATCCGTGTTCCATACGTTTAACGCTTTGGTAACACTATTAGAGGGTGTGTTTCCGCATGGAACTGTTGCGGTGGTTAACCGCGGCCGTGGTTAATGGTGCCGTTCTTTCGCGAGCGGTGCACGAAGACAACCGCGCCCGCTCAGCCCCGCGCGAACATCCGCGCTTCATCGTGCAGCACCGGCGCCACCGCATCGACCAGCCGCGACGCCGCGTCGTTGACGTTCAGCCCCGCGGTATCCACCACGGCGGACGCGCGCGCGTAGAGCGGTTCGCGGCTGACCAGGATGGTGCGCAGTTCGGCCATTGCGGAGCGATCGTCCGCCATCGGACGCAGGTCGCCCTGGCCGCGTACCCGCGCCATGTGTTCTTCGGGCTTCGCCTTCAGCCAGATCGTGTAGAACGACGACAGGATCAGGTCGAACGTCAGGGGTTCGGAGACGATGCCGCCGCCGGTGGCCAGCACCATCAGCTCCTTGCGCGCCAGCAATTGCCCGAGTGCGGCCTGCTCCATGCGCCGAAAGCCTTCCTGGCCGTAGAGCGCGATGATCTCGGCGACGGACAATCCGTTCTGCGCCTCGATCTCCTTGTTGAGTTCGACAAAGCTCCAGCCGATTTTCTTCGCCAGCATTTTGCCGAGCGTCGATTTGCCGGCGCCGCGCAGGCCGATCAGGGCGATGCCCGAAAACGACATCTTGCGATGCGCCGCAGTACTTCCGCCCGCGAGCACATCCTTGGCCTGCGCGATCTGCGCGGATGTCGCCTTGCGCACGAGGTCGCGGATGACAGCCCAGTCGGGCACAGGTTCGGTGGAGGGAATGAGATCTTCCAGATGCGCGCCCATCGCGTTCGACACCCGGCGCAGCAGCACGATCGAGACGTTGCCCTTGCCGCTTTCGAGCTGGGCGATATAGCGTTCGGAAATGCCGGAAACTTTCGCGAGCACTTTTCGCGACATGCCGCGCAACGCCCGCATGGTGCGCACGCGCTGGCCGAGCTGCTCAAGAAAGCCGGTTTCGGGATCGCTGGTTTCGGACATTTCCCTTGGGTAGCCCCTTAGCTCGCCCTGGCTGCAAATCGGTGCGGTTCGGAAACATAATGCCGATGAGGATTGACAGCAAGCGCGCCCGGTGGTCTTTATATGAATTATAATTCTTAAAATCTGGGAGAAGCGTCTTGAGCGGCACGTCCGGTTCCTACAATGCGGTGACCTGGCTGCTTGATCGCAATGTCGACGAGGGCCGCGGCGCCAAGCTGGCCTTCACCGATACGGTCTCCGAACTCACCTATGGCGATCTGCAGCGGCAAAGCCGCCGCGTCGCCAACATGCTGCGCCGGCTCGGCGTCCGCCGCGAAGAGCGCGTCGCGATGATCATGCTCGACACCGTCGATTTTCCTTCCGTGTTCCTGGGCGCGATCCGCGCCGGCATCGTGCCGGTGCCGCTCAACACGCTGCTGACGGCGGATCAATATGCCTATGTGCTGGCGGATTGCCGCGCGCGGGTGCTGTTCGTGTCCGAAGCGCTCTATCCCGTCGTCAAAGACATCGTCGGGCGGATGCCGGACCTCGAACATGTGATCGTGTCCGGCAAGGACGCGCATGGCCACAAGAAGCTTGCCGACGAACTCGCGCGCGAGAGCGACACCTTTGCGACCGCGGCGACGCATCCAGATGAGCCCGCGTTCTGGCTCTATTCGTCGGGCTCCACCGGCATGCCCAAGGGCGTGCGCCATCTGCATTCCAATCTCGCCGCCACCGCCGAAACCTACGCCAAGCAGGTGCTCGGCATTCGCGAGGACGACGTCGGCCTCTCGGCGGCAAAACTGTTTTTTGCCTACGGCCTCGGCAACGCGCTGACCTTTCCGATGTCGGTCGGCGCGTCAACGGTGCTGAATTCCGATCGCCCGACGCCGGCGGTGATGTTCGCGCTGATGAACAAATACAACCCCAGCATCTTCTTCGGCGTGCCGACATTGTTCGCGGCGATGCTCAACGACGAGACGCTGAAGGACACGGGTGCCGGCAAGCGGCTTCGCGTCTGCACCTCGGCGGGCGAAGCGCTGCCGGAATCGGTCGGCAATGCCTGGAAGGCGCGGTTCGGCGTCGACATTCTCGACGGCGTCGGCTCGACCGAGCTGTTGCACATCTTTCTTTCCAACGCGCCCGGCGACATCAAATACGGCTCGTCCGGCCGCCCCGTGCCGGGCTACCGCGTGCGGCTGGTCAATGAAGCGGGCGCCGATGTGCCCGATGGCGAGGTCGGCGAATTGCTGGTCGATGCGCCCTCGGCCGGCGAGGGCTACTGGAACCAGCGCAGCAAGAGCCGGCAAACGTTTGAAGGCCACTGGACCCGCACCGGCGACAAGTACATCCGCGACGCCGACGGCCGCTACACGTTCTGCGGCCGCAGCGACGACATGTTCAAGGTATCCGGCATCTGGGTGTCGCCGTTCGAGGTCGAGAGCGCACTGATCACCCATCCCGCGGTGCTCGAAGCCGCCGTGGTGCCCGAAGCCGATCCGGAAGGCCTGCTGAAGCCAAAGGCCTTCGTGGTGCTGCGCGCCGAAACCAAAACCGACGGCCTGCATGACGCGCTGAAAGAGCACGTCAAGCAGAAGATCGGGCCGTGGAAATATCCGCGCTGGATCGATGTGGTGGATAGTCTGCCGAAGACGGCAACGGGAAAAATCCAGC
Source organism: Bradyrhizobium sp. AUGA SZCCT0431 (assembly GCF_018131065.1). Lineage (NCBI taxonomy): Bacteria > Pseudomonadati > Pseudomonadota > Alphaproteobacteria > Hyphomicrobiales > Nitrobacteraceae > Bradyrhizobium > Bradyrhizobium sp. AUGA SZCCT0431. The sequence continues at coordinate 131,982 of NZ_JAFCLR010000008.1, forward strand.
GGTTCAAGTTGCGGGATGGAGCGCAATAAACACGCGTCGTCCCGGCGAACGCCGGGACCCATACGCCGCGGCCGTTGTTGTTGAGCACAATGGTCGACGGCTTCTTTCAACAACAGATGACCGGGGGTATGGGTCCCGGCGTTCGCCGGGACGACAAGCATCTCGATCACTTCGAAGAGTAACAACATGACCCTCTCCCCCACCGGCTTCCTCACCATCGGCGCTTCTGATCTCGAATACCGCATGATCGGTCCGTCACCTCAGGACGCGCCGACCATCGTGATGCTGCATGAAGGCCTCGGCTCGGCCGGCCTGTGGGGTGACTTCCCGGACAAGCTTCAGGCCGCCACCGGCGCCGGTGTCTTTGCTTACTCGCGTGCGGGCTATGGCGCGTCGACGCCGGTGAAATTGCCGCGCGCGGTCGATTACATGCACAGCGAGGCGCTCGATGTGCTGCCAAAGCTGCTGGATGCGATCGGCTTTCGCCGCGGGCTGCTCGTCGGCCATTCCGATGGCGCCTCGATCGCGGCGATCTATGCCGGCAGCCATCAGGATCACCGCGTCGAAGGCGTCGTGATGATCGCGCCGCATTTCATCGTCGAGGACATCTCGGTGAGTTCGATTGCCAAGATCAAGACCGCCTATGAGACCTCGGACCTGAAGGCAAAGCTGGCGCGCTGGCACAAGGATGTCGACAACGCCTTCTATGGCTGGAACGGCGCCTGGCTCGATCCGGCCTTCCGCAACTGGGACATTTCCGAATACCTCGCCTATATCCGCGTGCCGGTGGCGATCCTGCAGGGTCTGGATGACGAGTATGGGACAATGCGCCAGATCGAGATCGCCCAGGAAGAGTGCTACTGTCCTGTCGATGTGACCGTGATCCCGGGGGCGGGACACCAGCCGCATCGGGAGGCGCCGGGGGCGACGCTGGATGCGGTCCAGGAATTCGCGAACGCGGTGTTGCGTGTTCATGACGGCTCGCAGGGACGGGCCGCGTAAGCTATTTTTCCGTGCACTGTTTGGGACTGTTGGTCGTCGGGCCATGCCCCGATGACCACCGCGCCTCTGGCCACAGGCAATCTTCCGCTGCCGCGATGGGCCTATGTGCCGGGCGAGGCTGACGAGGCCGACGCCGATTATGAAACGCTGGCCCAGGTCACCGCGCTCGTGCCGTCGCGGTTCGGCGGCCATGTGCCGGCCCGCCATCCGGCGCTGCGCTACGCGCTGCGGCTCAACGACCACGGTTATTTCTGGGAGTCGCAGGAGATCCTTGAGGCGGTGTGGGCCGCCGCGCCGCAAGGCGGCCGCGAGCGAATCCTGCTGCGCGCCTGCATCCAGATCGCGACCGCGAATTTGCGCCTGCGCATGCAAAAGCCGCACGCCGCAGCAAGGCTGCTCGGCGAGGCGCTCGCCGAACTCAAGGCGCTCGGCATGCGCAACGCCGGCGGCGACGGCTTCGCCGACGGTTTTCCGGCTTTGGCCCTGGCCGAACTCGTCAAGGCCAAACTAGGGCGGCCACAGCTTGCCAAGGCCGATTGGGTGGCCTTTGGCTCTGTCGGCCGAACATGAAACAAAATGCATGTTCCGACGTTTTAGACTAGACCTGACCAAAAACATGCACTATTGTGCATGTCAGGTAAGGCTAACAAAAGCGTCAGGGTGGCCCAATGGCTGGCGAAGATCGCGTCCTCGCAGGCGGTGCAAAATACATCGATTTCCAGACTGATCCGTCGCGCTACCGGCATTGGAAGCTCGATGTCGATGGTGACGTCGCGACGCTGACCATGGATGTCGACGAGAATGCCGGCCTGTTCGAAGGCTATCAGCTCAAGCTCAATTCCTATGACCTCGGCGTCGACATCGAACTCGCCGACGCCGTGCAAAGGCTGCGCTTCGAGCACCCGGAAGTAAAAGTCGTGCTGATGCGCTCGGGCAAGAACCGCGTGTTCTGCGCCGGCGCCAATATCCGCATGCTGGCTGGCGCCACCCACGCCCACAAAGTCAATTTCTGCAAATTCACCAACGAGACCCGCAACGGTCTGGAAGATTCGTCCGAGAATTCCGGGCAGCGCTTCATCACCGTCGTCAACGGCACCGCGGCCGGCGGCGGCTATGAGCTGGCGCTGGCGACCGATCACATCATGCTCGCCGACGACGGCTCAGCGGCGGTGTCGCTGCCGGAAGTGCCGCTGCTGGCGGTGTTGCCGGGCACCGGCGGCCTGACGCGCGTGGTCGACAAGCGCAAGGTGCGCCGCGATCACGCCGATTATTTCTGCACCATCGAGGAAGGCATCAAGGGCAAGCGCGCCGTGCAATGGCGCCTGGTCGACGAGATCGTGCCGAACAGCAAGCTGGAGGCCAAGGTCGCCGACCGCGCCAGGGAATTCGCCGCCGCCTCCAAGCGCAACGGCAACGGCAAGGGTCTCGCGTTGACGCCGCTCAAGCGCACCATCAATGAGGCTGGCATCCGCTACGGCTTTGTCAGCGTCGATATCGACCGCGCACAGCGCATCGCCAGCATCTCGATCAAGGCGCCGGAAGAAGCCCCGCCCGCCGATATCGACGGCCTGATCGCGCAAGGCGCGTCGTTCTGGCCGCTGCAGGTCGCGCGCGAGCTTGATGATGCGATCCTGCACTTACGCATCAACGAGCTCGAGACCGCGATGCTGCTGTTCAAGTCGCATGGCGACCGCGCAGGCGTCGTCGCCTGCGACGCGTTCCTCGAGGCCAACAAGACGAACTGGCTGGTCAACGAGATCAGGCAATACTGGAAGCGGGTGCTCAAGCGCATCGACGTCACCTCGCGCACGCTGGTGACGCTGGTCGAGCCCGGCTCCTGCTTCGTCGGCACGCTGGCCGAACTCGTGTTCGCCGCCGACCGCTCCTACATGCTGATCGGCCAGAAGCAGGGCGACAACCGCGCGCCGCCGACCATCGAACTGACCGCGATGAATTTCGGGCCGTATCCGATGAGCCATGGCCTGACGCGGCTGCAGTCGCGCTTCCAGGCCGATCCGTCGGATCTGGAGCGCGCCGAGGCCACTATCGGCACCACGCTCGATGCCGAGGCGGCCGAAGAACTCGGCCTCGTCACCTTCGCGCTCGACGATATCGACTGGGATGACGAGGTGCGAGTGTTCCTGGAGGAGCGAACCTCCTTCTCGCCCGACGGTCTCACCGGCATGGAAGCGAATCTGCGCTTCGTCGGACCCGAGACCATGGAATCGAAGATCTTCTCACGCCTTACCGCGTGGCAGAACTGGATCTTCCAGCGCCCCAACGCCGTCGGCGAAGACGGCGCGCTGCGCCGCTACGGCACCGGCCAGAAGGCGCAATTCGATATGACGCGGGTGTAGAGATTTTTGCTGCGTCATGGCCGGGCTTGTCCCGGCCATCCACGTCTTTTCGCTGATGAAGAGAAGACGTGGATGCCTGGCACAAGGCCGGGCATGACGAAAAATGTGTCCCAAGGAGCACGCCATGAACTTCATGAACGTCGATTACTCAACCAAGATTCCCAACAACGTGAATCTCAGTGAAGATCGCCAGGTGCTCAAGGCGCTCGAAGGCTGGCATCCCGGCTACATGGATTGGTGGAGCGACATGGGGCCGGAAGGCTTCCAGCAATCATTGGTGTATCTGCGCACCGCTTATTCGGTCGATCCGCGCGGCTGGGCCAAGTTCGATTACGTCAAGATGCCGGAATATCGCTGGGGCATCCTGCTGGCGCCGCAGGAAGAGAACCGCGTCATTCCGTTCGGTGAGAATTTCGGCAAGCCTGCCTGGCAGGAAGTCCCGGGCGAACACCGCGCCACGCTGCGCCGCCTGATCGTGATCCAGGGCGATACCGAGCCGGCCTCGGTCGAACAGCAGCGCCATCTCGGCAAGACCGCGCCCTCGCTGTACGACCTGCGCAACCTGTTTCAGGTCAATGTCGAAGAGGGTCGCCATCTCTGGGCGATGGTCTATCTGCTGCAAAAGTATTTCGGCCGCGACGGCCGCGAAGAGGCCGACGATTTGTTGCGGCGCCGCTCCGGCGACGCGGATTCGCCGCGCATGCTAGGGGCCTTCAACGAGGCGACGCCCGACTGGCTGTCGTTCTTCATGTTCACCTACTTCACCGACCGCGACGGCAAGATGCAGCTGCACTCGCTGGCGCAGTCCGGCTTCGATCCGCTGTCGCGCACCTGCCGCTTCATGCTGACCGAAGAGGCGCATCACATGTTCGTCGGCGAGACCGGCATCAGCCGCGTCGTGCAGCGCACCTGCGAGGCGATGAAGGCGGCCGGCATCACCGATCCCACCGATATCGCAAAAGTCCGCGCGCTCGGCGTGATCGATCTGCCGACGATCCAGAAGAAACTGCATCTGCATTATTCGCTGTCGCTGGATCTGTTCGGCTCGGAAGTGTCGACCAATGCTGCCAACGCCTTCAACGCCGGCATCAAGGGCCGCTACAAGGAAACCCAGATCGACGACGACCATCAGCTGAAGAACGCGACCTATCCGGTGCTGAAGCTGGTCGATGGCGTGATCAAGCGCGTCGACGAGCCGGCGCTGACCGCGCTCAACATGCGCCTGCGCGACGACTACACGCAGGATTGCGCCAAGGGCATGCTGCGCTGGAACAAGATCATCTCGCTCGCCGGCTACCAGTACAAGCTGACGCTGCCCGACGTCGCGTTCCATCGTCATATCGGCGAGTTCAAGGACATCAACGCGACCCCGGAGGGCGTGCTGATCGACGCCGCCACCTGGAACGCGCGCAAGAACGATTGGCTGCCGTCATCGGACGATGGCGACTTCATCGCTTCCTTGATGACGCCGGTTACGGAAGCCGGCACCTACGCCTCCTGGATCTCCCCGCCCAAGGTCGGCATCGACAACAAGCCCGGCGATTTCGAGTACGTGAAAATCGAGACGTGATGCACTGTCGTCCCGGCCTAGTGCGCAATTGCGCACGGGGGCCGGGACCCATACGCCGCGGCGGCTATTGTTAGAGACGCTGTTCGGCGACTTGCTTTCAACCACTAACTTCTGTGGTTATGGGTCCCCCGATGCGCAATTGCGCATCTGAGCTCAAGGCCGGGACGACACCGGTTTGCTGGCTGACGCCTTCGCGCCGCACCTACCCCGCGATCTCCAGTCCCGCATTCGCGTAGACCACGCCGCCATCGACCGCGATGGTGTTGCCGACGACATAATCGCCGGCGCGCGAGGCGAGATAGATGGCAATCCCCGCCATATCCTCGTCGGTGCCGATCCGCTTCGCCGGAATGCGCTTGGCGACTTCATCCGAGTGATCGCGGGCGGCCTTGTTCATGTCCGACTTGAAGGCGCCCGGCGCGATCGCGGTGACGTTGATATTGTCCTTGACCAGCTTGGTCGCCATGCGCCGTGTCAGATGGATCACCGCGGCCTTGCTCGCGGCGTAGGAATAGGTCTCCGTCGGGTTGACGAAGATGCCGTCGACCGAGGCGATGTTGATGACCTTGGCTGGCCGCTCGTGCGAAGCCGCCGCGCGCAGCGGTTTCGCCAGCGCCTTGGTCAGGAAGAACAGCGACTTGACGTTGAGGTCCATGACCTTGTCCCAGCCGCTCTCCGGGAATTCATCGAACTCCGCGCCCCATGCGGCGCCGGCATTGTTGACGAGGATGTCGAGCTTCGGCTCGAGCTTGATCATCTCGGCGGCCAGCCTGTCGCAACCTTCGACCGTCGAAATATCGATCGGCAGCGCGATGCACTCGCCGTCATAGGCCGCGGTGAGCTCTTTCGCGGTCGCCTCGCAGGGACCGGCCTTGCGCGCGGTGATGTAGACCTTCGCAGCTCCCTGCGCGAGAAACCCGGCCGCAATCATCTTGCCGATCCCGCGCGACCCGCCCGTCACCAGCGCGACGCGGCCTTTTAGCGAAAACAGATCCTTGAACATGCGTTCCTCCTTTGCTCTTGGCAGCGGTTTTGAGCGCGAGGGGAGGGCGAGTCAAGGAAACAACCGTCGTCCCGGCGAAGGCTCAGATGCGCAATTGCGCATCGGGGGACCCATACGCTGCGGCCCATCGGTTGAGCGATGGAGCAGTCACCTTCCGCAACAATCAGGACCTGTGGTTATGGGTCCCGGCCTTCGCCGGGACGACGGTTACGCCGCGTCGATGCGCCGAAAACCGTTCCACATCGCGGTGGCGGCGCCGGAGGTCAGCACCGGGATGATGCGCTCGTCCTGGTAATTGCCGTTGAGCGAGACCCGCTGCAGCGCGGTCAAATGAGCAGCGCTTTCCGGGAAGATCATGCCCGGCCGGGTCGTCACCGCGGTCTTGAAGCCGGCCGCCTTGGCGAGTGTGAATTCCCGCTGCCCGGCGGCGATCTTGTCGCCATAGGGATAGGCAAGATGCAGCACCGGGCGTTGCAGCGCCGCCTCGATCCGCATCCGGCTGGTGGCGATTTCGAAACTGGCGGTCGCCTCGGTCTGCTTTGCCAGGTTGCAATGCGTGATGGTGTGCGCGCCGATGGTCACCAGCGGATCGTCCGCGAACGCCTTCAACTCGTCCCAGGACATGCAGAGGTCGCGGGCGATGTTGGTCTCATCCACATCATATCGCGTGCATAGCGCGGAGATTTCGCGTTGCACGTCGAGCTCGCCCGGCAGGCTACGCAGCCACTCGTGCAGCCGGTCGAAGGCGATCTGCTTGGCCGCCGGCGTCGAGGCATCGAGACGGGTAACCACGCCGCCGATCGGCACCTCGATCGAGGAAGCCTTGGCGAGCGCCAGCTCCATCGCAACCCACCACAACCGGCCGGTGCCTTCAGCGAAATCGCTGGTGACGTAGACCGTCATGGGTGCGTCGAATTCACGCATCACGGGCAACGCGAAATCGCGGTTGTCGCGATAGCCATCGTCGAAGGTGAAGCAGGCGAAGCGCCGCGCGAAATTGCCCTGGGAGAGCCGCGCATGGGCCTCGTCCATGGTGACCAGGTCGACGTTGATGGACCGCAGATGCGCCAGCACCGCGCGCAGGAATTCCGGTTCGACCTCGAGATGATAATTGGGCTGGAATTCCACGTCGCGGCGCGGGCGCACATGGTGCAGCATGAAAATTGCGCCGACACCTGCGAAGATTGGTCGCAGCAGATAGTGCGCACCGGAGAAGTAAAGCGCTTCCAGTCCGGCGCGGATAACGGTGTTGCGGAGCATTTTCATCAGGACTTGCCGCCTGTTTCATTATGTTTCTAACTTAGCGGCAGACCGTTGAATAAACGGTTAGCTGGGCAAATATCCGCACCCCGACGCTTCTGTGTCATTTCGGGTTTGACAGCCCCGCAAGGGTTTGTTTTCTCTCTGTTCCCGGTGCGGCCGATTTGAAGTCCCTACACGGGCTCCGCGAATTCGACTAGGGACTTCAAATCGATAAGCGGCACCGGAATCATGATGATGCTAGTGCCCCTCATGTTTCCGAAGTTCGTATCAAGGGTACCGCGAGAGCGTACGAACTTCGGAAACGGGGCACTAGACCCTTAGGAACTCGAATGCACGGACTTTTCAGGTGGAGTGGCAAGTGGTGGCCGGGTGTGATTCCGCTCGTCATCCTTTGGGCTCTCGCCGCCTGGACCAGCACCGCACCGCTGGAAGCCGACCTGGCGCAGCGCACGACCACCGCGCTCAAGGATACCGTCCTGGACAAAAGGCGAATAGCGGTCGCGGGCCGCGACGTGACGTTTGCAGCCGAAGCATTCTCGGAAGAGGGCCGGCTGAGCGCGGTGGCGTCGGTGGAAGCGGTGCCGGGCGTGCGGCTGGTCAACGACGAAACCCGTCTCGTTCCCGAAGCCAAGCCGTTCGTGTGGTCGGCTGAACGCGACGTCGTCCGGGTGACGCTGGGCGGCAGTTCGCCGCTGCCTTCGAGCAAGAGCAAGCTCATGGAAGCTGCGCGCGCGATGCTTGGTGGCGTCGAAGTCTCCGACCGGATGAATCTGGCGCGCGGGGCGCCGCAGCGCTTCGACAATGCCGCGCTGCTGTTGCTCGACCAGATCGCAAAACTGAAGGACGGGAAGATCACGCTGTCGGACAACAAGGTCACGCTGTCAGGGATGGCGCGTGAACTTGGCGGCCGGGAAGCCATCGCCGCCGCGCTGAAAAATCTCCCCGAGGGCTATTCGGTCGCGGCCAACGACGTCAAGGCGCCGCCCTACATCTTCCAGGCCTACAAGGATCCGGTCGCGGTGACGCTGACGCTGACCGGCTATGTGCCCGACAACAACGCCCATGCGGCGCTGGTGGCGGCGGCGGGCCGCAAATTCTTCAGCGAGAAAGTCGTCGACAACCTGAAGGCGAGTATCGGTGCGCCATCAGGATTTGCCGCCGCCGTCGTGCCGGCGCTCGGCGCGCTGTCGCGGCTGTCGACCGGGACGCTCGTGGTCAGCGACCGCGAGGTGAAGCTGTCGGGCGATGCGCTTTACGAGACGGCCGCGACCCAGATCCGTGCCGGCCTTGGCAAGGAGTTTCCGCAAGGGTGGCAATTCAAGCCTGAAATCTCGGTCAAACCGACCGCGGCGCCGGTCGACCCCACGGTCTGCCAGCAGCTGTTTACCGACCTGCTCGGCAAGGCCAGGATCCGGTTCGAATCTGCCAAGGCCGACATCGTGGCTGACTCCGCCGGGCTGCTCGATCGGCTGATCGAGACCGCATTGCGCTGCCCGAACGCCAATATCGAGGTCGTGGGACATACCGATGCTGACGGCGAGGAACCCGCCAATCAGGCGCTCTCGGAGAAGCGCGCCCAGGCGGTCACCGATTACCTGGTCAAGGCCGGACTGCCCGCGAACCGTTTCACGTCGATCGGTTACGGCAGCACACAGCCGATCGCCGGCAATGATACCGACCAGGGCAAGGCGCAGAACCGCCGCATCGATTTCGTGGTGAGGTAAGCATGGCCTATCTGACGACGTTCTTCTGGGGCTGGCTGCTGGGATCGCTGCTGCTCGGGCTGGCGATGGGCTGGATTTCCATCGTTCAGCACGGCGAGGGCGTGTCGAAAAACTGGAAGCGGTGGCTGGCGGCGTTGGCGGTCGTGCTGGTCGCGGCCGCGCTTTCGCGCCTGGTCCCTGGCCGGTTTGGCTATTGGCTCGACCTCGGGCTGGTCATGTTCGCGCTCTATCTTTGCGGCTGCGCGGTGGGGTCGTGGCTGCGGGACTGGGTGGTCTCGCGCAGCGCGCCGGCGGCTTGAAACGCCCCGGCATGACCCTTTCCAGCTCAAGGGATGGCCCAGGGGACCCGGCCGGACCCCGCTTTGGGCGCGCAGAATGCAGCAAAACTGTGCATCCACTGTCATCAATTCCGCCTAATAGGTTGAAGAACCGCGTTTTATTGTCGTTAGACGAATTCCACTCCGGCCCAAAACGCGCTACTGGAGTCCCTAGGGAGCAGCGGAGCGTCGGCGGAATTCACGCCGTTGCCGTCGTCGCGGGATCGCAATTCGAGGTCTAGATGCTGGAAGCAATACGCAGGGCGATTTCGTTTCTGCGCCAGAAGCAGGTCCTGCATAAGCTCGGGGTTGTGATCAGTATCGCGGTCATCGGAACCGCGTGCTACGTGCTTTATCACATGCTGCGTGGCATCGACTCCAACGAGGTGATCGAGGCCATCAAGAGCACCGAACCACGCCAGATCGTGCTGGCGGCGCTGTTCGTGGCGGCGGGTTACTTCACGCTGACCTTCTACGATCTGTTTGCCGTGCGGGCGATCGGCCACACCCACGTCCCCTACCGCATCACCGCGCTTGCCGCCTTCACCTCCTATTCGATCGGCCACAATGTCGGCGCCAGCGTCTTCACCGGCGGCGCGGTGCGCTACCGGATCTATTCGGCCTGGGGTCTGAACGCGATCGACGTCGCCAAGATCTGCTTTTTGGCCGGGCTCACCTTCTGGCTCGGCAACGCCGCTGTGCTCGGACTGGGCATCGCCTATCATCCGGAAGCCGCGGCTTCGATCGATCAGTTGCCGGCCTGGCTCAACCGTGCCCTGGCGTTTGCGATTATCGCCGGCCTCGTCGGCTATGTGGTCTGGGTCTGGACCCGGCCCCGCGGGGTCGGCCGTGGACCCTGGAGCGTGACGCTGCCGGGCGGGCCGCTGACGCTGCTGCAGATCGGCATCGGCATCGTCGACCTCGGGTTCTGCGCGCTGGCGATGTATATGCTGGTGCCGGACGAGTCCAATGTCGACTTTATCTTCGTTGCGGTCATCTTCGTCTCGGCGACGCTGCTGGGTTTCGCCAGCCACTCGCCCGGTGGGCTCGGCGTGTTCGACGCCGCCATGCTGGTCGGGCTCTCGCAGATGGACCGGGAGGACCTCTTGGCCGGGATGCTGCTGTTCCGGGTCCTCTATTATATTGCGCCTTTTGTCATATCTGTAATCTTGCTGACGCTTCGGGAGGTTATCCTCGGTGCGCGGTCGAAGCGCCTGCGCCAGTTGGCGCCTGGCCCCGACGCCGAGCCGAGACGTGAGGCCGTCTATGTGCGCGAGCGTGGAGACACCGGCGCCTGAAAGCGCGTAAGAGACGCCAGAGACAGAGGGAACAAAGCCAACAATGGCGATAGACGATTCCTCCTCTTCCTCCTCCTATTTTGCCCCATGGTCCGACCGGTTACGGCATTCGGCCATTATCCTGCTGGTCGCGGGCCTTGCTTTGTCGGTATTCGTTGCGACCGGCGAACTCGGGGTGGCGCGCGCCGTTGCCGCCTTTATCTGCATTGCCGCCGCAGCCCTGGTGCCATGGCGGCTGCATGATGCGGTCACCTCGCGCGAAGACGTTCGTGGCGTCAATCCGGTTGAAGCCGCCGCCGTCAGCGCCGTCGTGGCCGGCATGCCGGATCCGGCCGTGCTGCTCGACCGCGCCGGCCGCGTGATCCATCTGAATGCGGCGGCAGCCCAGCTTGCCCCCGCTTTGCGCAAGAACGAGCTTGCCCAGTTCGCGCTTCGCTCGCCCGAAATCATCACCGCCCTGCGCGAGGCGATCGCGACCAGCGAACCGCGCCGCGCGACCTATCTCGACCATGTGCCGGTCGACCGCTGGATGGAGCTGATCATCACACCGGTGCCGGTGCCGACGCTGTTCGGCGGCACCGACAAGTGCATGCTGATGACGTTCCACGACCAGACGCCGCTGCGCCGGGTCGAGGAGATGCGCGCCGATTTCGTCGCCAATGCCAGCCATGAACTGCGCACGCCGCTCGCCGCCCTGTCCGGCTTCATCGATACGCTGCAAGGGCCGGCCAAGGATGACGTCAAGGCGCGCGAGCGCTTTCTCGGCATCATGCACGCGCAGGCGACGCGCATGGCGCGGCTGATCGACGATCTGCTGTCACTGTCGCGGGTCGAATTGTCGGCGCATGTTCGGCCCGATACCTCGGTCGACATCGTGCCCATCATCCACCAGGTCGCCGACGGGCTGGAGCCGCTGGCGCATGAACGCCAGGTCGCGATCGACATCGATCTGCCTGAGCTGCCGGTGACGATCGCGGGCGATCGCGAGGAGCTGCTGCGGCTGTTCGAAAATTTGATCGAGAACGCGCTCAAATATGGCGCCTCCGGCGGCAAGGTCATCGTCTCGCTGGTGCAGGCGAATTCCGTCGACGGCGCGCCGGAAGTCCGCGTCCTGGTGCGCGATTTCGGGCCCGGAATTGCCCCGGAACACCTGCCGCGGCTCACCGAGCGGTTCTACCGGGTCGATGTCGGCGACAGCCGGGCGCAGGGGGGAACCGGGCTCGGTTTATCCTTGGTGAAACATATTGTTAACCGCCATCGCGGCCGGCTTTTGATTGAAAGCGTGCCCAAAAACGGGGCCACTTTTACCGCCTGTTTTCCCCAGGCCAAACCCCCGGCAGGGGCTTAAACCCTAGCGATTTCAATCGCTTGAGACTGTCATCCAACTGTCATTGAACCTTCGTAAAAGCTCTATTGACCGCACCTAAACGGATGCGGCGTGAGCGCGATCGGGCGTTAACAGGCGCTTCGCTCACCAGATGGAGACCAACCCATGAATTTCATCAAGACAATCGTCGCGGCAGGCCTCGTCGCCGCCTCGACCTCGGCGTTCGCGGCCGATATCACCGGCGCCGGCGCCACCTTCCCGTTCCCGCTCTATTCCAAGTGGGCCGATTCCTACAAGAAAGAGACCGGCAACGGTCTGAACTACCAGTCGATCGGTTCCGGCGCCGGTATCAAGCAGATCATCGCGAAGACCGTGACCTTCGGCGCCAGCGACATGCCGCTCAAGTCGGAGCAGCTCGACAAGGAAGGCATGATCCAGTGGCCGCAGGCGATGGGCGCCCTGGTGCCGGTCGTCAACCTCGAAGGCATCAAGCCGGGCGAACTGGTATTCACCGGCGAATTGCTGGGCGACATCTATCTCGGCAAGGTCAAGAAGTGGGACGATCCCGCGATTGCCAAGCTCAATCCGAAGCTGAAGCTGCCCAGCGACGCCATCACCGTGGTCCGCCGCTCCGACGGTTCGGGCACCACCTTCCTCTGGACCGACTACCTCTCGAAAACCAATGCCGAGTGGAAGACCAAGGTAGGGGCCGGTACGGCGGTTGAATGGCCGACAGGCGTTGGCGCCAAGGGCAACGAAGGTGTGGCAGGCAATGTCGGCCAGACCAAGAACTCGATCGGTTATGTCGAATACGCCTACGCCAAGCAGAACAAGCTGACCCATGCCGGAGTGATCAACAAGGCGGGCAAGACCGTGCAGCCCACCATTGGGGCATTCCAGGCCGCAGCAGCCAATGCCGACTGGGCCGGCGCCAAGAACTACTACGTGATCCTCACCGACCAGGCCGGCGAAGCTTCATGGCCGATCACCGGCGCGACCTTCATCCTGATGCACAAGGACGCCACCGACAAGGCGGCTGCCAAGGAAGCCATCAAGTTCTTCACCTGGGCCTTCGCAAAGGGCGACAAGATGGCTGAAGAACTCGACTACATTCCGATGCCGGACTCGGTGGTCAAGATGATCGAAAAGACCTGGACCGCCGAGATCAAGAGCTGAGCCGAGAACAAAGATCTGGGCCGCGTTCCGGCCCGGCGAACAACGGGAGCGTGCTCCCACTCTACCCAACCCGGTCTCTCCGGGTTGGGTCTTTCCCTCCGGGCTGGAGGGCGAATACAGGGCGGTCCGGCTACCAGGAAATCTGGTGGCAATGTCCGGTGCAAAACCGGCGCCGGAACCAGGGCAGTTGGGCTATACAGTACAGGGGATTGGCGTGGCAGACATGGCGGTTCAGAGCGACATAATGGAAGCTGCCGGACCTTACGATCGCGCCAAAGCTCTCAGCGCTTTCAAGTTTGGCGACGTGACATTTTACTGGATCACGCGCGCCTGCGCGATCTCGGTCCTGCTCATCCTCGGCGGCATCATCGTCTCGCTGATCGCGGGCGCCTGGCCGGCGATCAGGGAATATGGCTTCTCCTTCCTGTTCACCTCGCGCTGGGCGCCATCCAACGATCCGCCGGTGCTCGGCGCACTCGGGCCGATCTATGGCACGCTGGTCACCTCGGTGATCGCGATGACGATCGCGATCCCAGTCGGGCTCGGCATCGCGATCTTCCTCACCGAGCTTTGTCCGCAGTGGCTGCGTCGCCCGATCGGCATTGCCGTGGAATTGCTCGCCGGCATCCCCTCGATCATCTACGGCATGTGGGGGTTCTTCGTGCTGGGCCCGTTCATGGCCGACAGTTTTCAGCCGTTTGTGATCAAGGTGTTCGATGGCGTCCCGATTCTCGGCACCATCTTCGCTGGTCCGCCGTCTTATCTCAGCCTGTTCAACGCGTCGCTGATCCTTGCGATCATGGTGCTGCCGTTCATCACCGCGATTTCGGTCGACGTGTTCAAGACGGTGCCGCCGGTGCTCAAGGAAGCCGCCTACGGCGTCGGCTGCACCACCTGGGAAGTCGTCCGCAACGTCGTGATCCCCTATACAAAGGTCGGCGTGATCGGCGGCATCATGCTGGCGCTCGGCCGCGCGCTTGGCGAGACCATGGCGGTGACGTTTATCATCGGCAACGCCTTCAAGATCACGGGCTCGGTGTTTTCTCCGGGCACTACGATCTCGGCGGCGATCGCATCCGAATTCGCCGAGAGCGACGGCTTGCACCAATCCGGCCTGATCCTGCTGGGGCTGCTATTGTTCGTGCTGACGTTCTTCGTCCTGGCGGCCGCGCGGATAATGCTGATGCGGCTGGAAAAGAAGGCGGGGAATTAAGATCATGAACCCGATTTATACCCGTCGCCGCCGCGTCGACATCGTCGTCAAGGTCCTGTGCCTCGGCGCCGCGGTTTTTGGCGTCACCTGGCTGGGGCTGATCCTGTTTACCTTGTTCTTTAACGGCCTCGCCGGGATCAATCTCGCGGTCTTCACGCAGAATACCCCTCCACCGGGATCAACCGACGGCGGATTGCTGAACGCGATTGTCGGCTCGATCATCATGACCGTGATCGGCGTCGGCATCGGCGCGCCGCTCGGCCTGTTCGCCGGCACATACCTTGCCGAATACGGCAGGAACGACAAGCTGACCTCGGTGATCCGTTTCATCAACGACATCCTGCTCAGCGCGCCCTCGATCATCATCGGCCTGTTCGTCTATGGCGCGATCGTGGTGCCGATGGGCGGCTTCTCGGCCTTTGCCGGCTGTCTGGCGCTTGCCGTGATCGTGATCCCCGTGGTGGTGCGCACGACCGAGGACATGTTGCTGCTGGTGCCCAATCCGTTGCGCGAGGCCGCGTCCGCGCTCGGCCTGCCGCGCTCGCTGGTGATCAAGCGCATCGCCTACCGCGCCGCGCGCGCCGGCCTCATCACCGGTGTACTGCTCGCCACCGCCCGCGTCGCCGGCGAAACCGCGCCGCTGCTGTTCACCGCGCTGTCGAACCAGTTCTTCAGCCTCGACCTCACCAAGACGATGGCGAACCTGCCGGTCACCATCAACAACTTCGTCCAAAGCCCCTACGAATACTGGAAGCAGCTCGCCTGGAGCGGGGCGCTGCTCATCACCCTGACCGTACTTGCCCTGAATATTGGCGCGCGCATCCTTGGCGCCGAGAGGACAGCAAAATGAACGATCTTTCCGTATCCGTGAGTGCTGCGAACGGACCTGTTCCGCAGGTCGCCTTGCCCGACGCGCCGCCGAAAGTGACCGCGCGCGGCCTGAATTTCTACTATGGCGAGCACCATGCGCTGAAGAACATCAACCTCACGCTCGGCACCCACCGCGTCACCGCCTTCATCGGGCCGTCCGGCTGCGGCAAGTCCACGCTGCTGCGGATCTTCAACCGGATGTATGACCTCTATCCGGGCCAGAAGGCGACCGGGCAATTGATGCTCGACCAGACCAACATCCTCGACCCCAAGCTCGATCTCAATCTGCTGCGGGCCCGGGTCGGCATGGTGTTCCAGAAGCCGACGCCGTTTCCGATGACGATCTACGAAAACATCGCCTTCGGCATCCGCCTCTATGAGAAGATCTCGAAATCCGAGATGGACGGCCGCGTCGAAAAGGCGTTGCGTGGTGGTGCGCTGTGGAACGAGGTCAAGGACAAGCTGAATGCATCGGGCCTCAGCCTGTCCGGCGGCCAGCAGCAGCGGCTCTGCATCGCGCGCACCGTGGCGGTGCGCCCTGAAGTGATCCTGTTCGACGAGCCCTGCTCGGCGCTGGACCCGATTTCGACCGCCAAGGTCGAGGAACTGATCCAGGAATTGTCGGAGGACTACACCATCGCCATCGTGACCCATAACATGCAGCAGGCGGCGCGCGTCTCGGACAAGACCGCCTTCATGTATCTCGGTGAACTGGTCGAATTCGACGACACCAACAAGATTTTCACCTCGCCGAGCGATCGACGCACCCAGGATTACATTACCGGCCGGTTCGGCTAAGCGCACATCGCGAGGAGAAGACAATGGCTTCAGAACATACCGCGAAGGCGTTCGACAGCGATCTTCAGGAATTGACCCGCCTGGTCGCCGAAATGGGCGGCCTTGCCGAACGCATGATCACCGAATCCGTCGATGCCCTGATCCGGCGCGATGTTGCGCTCGGAAAACGCGTCGTCGCCTCCGACGCCGAGATCGACCGCCTGCAGCACCTCATCGAGGAACGCGCGGTGCTGACGATTGCGCGCCGCCAGCCGATGGCCATCGACCTGCGCGAGATCGTCGGCGCCATGCGGGTGGCCACCGATCTGGAGCGGATCGGCGACCTCGCCAAGAACATGGGCAAGCGCGTCGCGGCGCTGGAGAACGATTTCCAGCCGCTGAAACTGATCCGCGGTCTCGAACACATGACCGATCTGGTGCAGTCGCAGGTCAAGTCCGTGCTCGACGCCTACGCGTCGCACGATCTGCCGGCGGCGATGGCGGTCTGGAAGGGCGACGAGGAAGTCGACGCCATCTGCACCTCGCTGTTCCGCGAACTCCTGACCTACATGATGGAAGATCCGCGCAACATCTCGTTCTGCATCCATCTGATGTTCTGCGCCAAGAACATCGAACGGATCGGCGACCACGCCACCAACATCGCCGAGACCGTGTTCTACATGATCGAAGGCCAGCAAATCCTCGACAAGCGCCCGAAGGGCGACATGACGAATTTTGCCACGACGGTGCCAGGAAACTAGAAGCGGAACCAGTAGCGGAACGGACAACCGAACGAGAGACGTTTTTCGCGTATCGACAGCGCGTCAAAACACAAGAGGCTGACATAGATGAACGCACGCATTCTGGTGGTTGAAGACGAGGAAGCGCTCACCACGCTTCTGCGCTACAACCTCGATGCCGAAGGCTATGAGGTCGAAACCGTCGCCCGCGGTGACGACGCCGATACAAGGCTGAAGGAGCGGGTGCCAGACCTGATCGTGCTGGACTGGATGCTGCCGGGCCTGTCCGGCATCGAACTGTGCCGCCGCTTGCGGGCGCGGCCGGAGACCAAGGCGCTGCCGATCATCATGCTGACCGCGCGCGGCGAGGAAAGCGAACGGGTGCGGGGGCTGGCGACCGGCGCCGACGACTACATCGTAAAACCCTTTTCGGTGCCGGAGCTGCTGGCGCGGGTGAAGGGCCTGTTGCGGCGGGCGAGCCCGGAGCGGCTGGCCACCGTGCTGACCTATGGCGATATCGAGCTCGACCGCGAGAAACGCCGCGTCGCGCGCTCGGGCCGTCCGATCGATCTCGGGCCGACCGAATATCGCCTGCTGGAGTTTTTCCTGGAACATCCCGGCCGCGTGTTCAGCCGCGAGCAACTGCTCGATAGCGTCTGGGGCCGCGACATCTATATCGACGAGCGTACCGTCGACGTGCATATCGGCCGCCTGCGCAAACTGCTCAATCCCGGCCGCGAACAGGACCCGATCCGCACCGTGCGCGGCGCCGGCTACGCGCTGGATGACCGGTTTGCGAAGGTGGAGTAGGCGCGGCGTAAACAGGTTTGCGTCGTCCCGGCGAAGGCCGGGACCCATAACCACAAATATTGATTGCTTTAAAAAGGCTGGAGCTCCAGCCAGGCATAACCACTGCTATCGGTGGTTATGGGTCCCGGCCTTCGCCGGGACGACATCAGTGAGCGTGCCCTTACCTGGTCGGCTTCGGCGCCGGGCGGCGGCGATCGGAGGCCGGCTGATAGGCGATGCGCGAGTGATGTGCGCAATAGGGCAGGCTGGTGAGCGCCTTGCCGCCGCAGAAAAAGAATTCCGAGCTGGAGGGATCGCCGATCGGCCAGTGGCAGGTGGCCTCGTTCAATTCGAGCAGCGTCAACCGCTGGCTCATCGGCACCACATTGTCGTAGGCGACCGGATCCGGCTCCATCTCCACCTCGAAGGCGTGGGCCAGCGCGGTGTTGCCGCGCGACACCGGGCGCGCCACCCGCATCATCTGCTGGGCGGGGCGCGCCTTGCGCTGACGCGGCGCGGCCGAGGAGGGGCTCTTGGCACGGCCGGAAAGACCCAGCCGGTGCACTTTGCCGATCACTGCATTTCGCGTCACATTTCCGAGTTCCGCGGCGATCTGGCTGGCGGAAAGTCCGCCCTCCCAGAGCTTTTTAAGCTGCTCGACGCGCTCGTCGGACCAGGTCAATACCGTCATCGCATTCTTCCCTTCGCACAGAGCCGGCCAATCCGGGGGCAGCGCTGGCGATGCCAATTCTCAAAAATCCCAGCGGGCAGAATCCCTTAGCCCTCGCCGGGCGCAAAAAGCCGCCCGAACGTTTACGCCTCACAAAATGGACTCTAGGGGTCAGTACTTCCGCACGAGATGTCGTACCCGACAGCCCAGACGCTACAATATGGCGGGACTCTGGCGCAAGAGTCCGCGTCCGTGCGTCCACATGTTCCGGTATTTATGCATTGCAATTGGAGTTTTCCACGGCACCGGAATGCTACGGATTGCTTTATCTTGCACCGCAGGAAAGCGGTTCGAGCATGATCCGGAAAAGTGGACGCCGGTTTTCCCTCGGGACAAGCGCAAAGCGCTTGCCCGGAGATCATGCTCAAAACAAGAGGATTTCGGCGTGTTGACACGGTCCAAAGCCCGCATAGAATGCCTGCCACGTGCCGCCCCGAAAAGGCGGCACGTTTTGTTTTCGCAAGACCGGCTGTGCCGCGTTCGCGCCAATGCACGCTATGTGGCCGGTCTCTAACCGTCAGTGATAGCCATGACCAACAGCGCCCCGTCGCATCTGCTTCCCGTATTCGCGAGAGTCGATCTCGGTTTCGAACGCGGCGAAGGCGCGTGGCTGATCTCGACGTCCGGCGAGCGCTATCTCGACTTCACCTCGGGTGTGGCGGTGAATGCGCTCGGCCATTGCCATCCGCATCTGGTCGCGGCCTTGCAGGAGCAGGCCACCAAACTCTGGCACATGTCGAACCTGTTCAGGAGCCCGGACGGCGACAAGCTTGCAGCAAGGTTGTGCGAGCAGAGCTTTGCCGATCTGGTGTTCTTCTGTAATTCCGGCGCGGAAGCGATGGAATGCGCGATCAAGGTCGCGCGCCGCTATCACGCCGCCAAGGGACATCCCGAGCGCTATCGCCTCGTCACCTTCGAAGGCGCGTTCCACGGCCGCACGCTGGGCACGCTGGCGGCGACCGGCTCAGCCAAATATCTGGAAGGCTTCGGTCCGCCGCTGGACGGCTTCGACCAGGTCGCGCATGGCGATCTCGAAGCGGTCAAGAAGGCGATCGGGCCGCAGACCGCCGCCATCCTGATCGAGCCGGTGCAGGGCGAGGGCGGTGTCCGCAGCGCGCCGCATGCGTTCTACAAGGCGTTGCGCCAATTGTGCGACGACAAGGGCCTGCTGCTGATCTTCGACGAGGTGCAGACCGGCATGGGCCGCACCGGCGATCTCTTTGCCTACAAGCGCCTCGGCGTCACGCCCGACATCATGTCGCTGGCAAAAGCGCTCGGCGGCGGCTTTCCGATCGGCGCCTGTCTCGCCACGGCAGAGGCGGCTTCCGGCATGACGCCGGGCTCGCACGGCTCGACCTTCGGCGGCAACCCGCTGGCGATCGCCTCCGCCAACGCGGTGCTCGACGTGATGCTCAAACCCGGCTTCTTCGACCACGTGCGGAAAGTGTCGCTGCTGCTGAAACAGAAGCTCGCCTCCGTGGTCGATCGCTATCCTTCCGTGCTCGCGGAAGTGCGCGGCGAAGGGCTGCTGATCGGCGTCAAGGCCGTGGTGCCCTCGGGCGATCTCGTTGCCGCGCTGCGCGACCAGAAGCTGCTGACGGTCGGCGCCGGCGACAATGTCGTCCGTTTCCTCGCGCCTCTGATCGTTTCCGAATCCGAGATCGAGCAATCCGTCCAAAGCCTCGAACGCGCCTGCATCGCGCTGTCAGGCGACAAGAAGAAGGCGGCGGGGTGATGAGCAAGTCCCTACGTCACTTCCTCGATATCAGCGAGCTGCCGCCGAAGGAATTGCGCAACATGCTGGACCTGAGCGTCGCCATGAAGGCGAAGCTGAAGGCGCATGAGACGCCCAGAAAGCCGCTCGAGGGCAAGACGCTGGCGATGATCTTCGAACGGCCGTCGACCCGCACCCGGGTCTCGTTCGACGTCGGCATGCGCCAGCTCGGCGGCGAGGCCATCATGCTGACCGGCGCGGAAATGCAGCTCGGCCGCGGCGAGACCATCGCCGATACCGCGCGCGTGCTGTCGCGTTACGTCGATGCGATCATGATCCGCATCCTCAACCACGATGCGCTGCTGGAGCTTGCCGCCAACGCCACCGTGCCCGTCATCAACGGGCTCACCCGGCGCTCGCATCCCTGCCAGGTGATGGCTGACCTGATGACGTTCGAGGAGCATCGCGGCTCGATCGAGGGCCGCACCGTGGCCTGGACCGGCGATGACAACAACGTGCTGGCGTCATGGGCGCATGCGGCGGAGCGCCTGAAGTTCAAACTGAACGTGGCGACCCCGCCGCAGCTCGCGCCGAACAAGGCGATGAAGGACTGGATCAAGGCGACGCAGGCGCCGATCGTGCTCGGCAACGACCCGGAAGCCGCCGTCGCCGGCGCCGATTGCGTCGTGACCGACACCTGGGTGTCGATGGGCGACAAGGACGGCGAACATCGCCACAACGTGCTCAAGCCCTACCAGGTCAACGCCCAGCTGATGTCGCTGGCCAAGCCCGACGCGCTGTTCATGCACTGCCTGCCGGCCCATCGCGGCGACGAGGTCACCGACGAGGTGATCGACGGCCCGCAATCGGTGGTGTTCGACGAAGCCGAAAACCGCCTGCATGCGCAAAAGGGCATTCTGGCCTGGTGTTTTAACGAAGTGGCGTAGGGGCCCCAACATAGCTGTCGTCCCGGACAAGCGCAGCGCGATCCGGGACCCATACGCCGCGGCCCTGATTGTCGAAAAAGGAAGATAACGATCAGCGTGTAAAACAATTACCGCCGGTGGTTATGGGTCCCGGCCTTCGCCGGGACGACGTAATACCCCTTTCGATTCACCCTCTTCGACCCCAGATAAAGCGCCATGACTCAATCCCCCGACATCAAAATCACGCCCACAGCGCCGATCCGCGCGCCATCGGCGGTTCCCATCGACGATGCGGCGCTGCCGTTCGAGGTCAATGCGCTCGACCTGCGCGGACGGCTGACCCGGCTCGGCCCGGCGCTCGACGACATCCTGACCAAGCACGATTACCCGGCCCCGGTCTGCAAGCTGCTCGGCGAGGCCATCGTGCTGGCGACGCTGCTCGGCTCGTCCCTGAAGTTCGACGGCCGCTTCATCCTGCAGACCCAGACCGACGGTCCGGTGTCGTTCCTGATCGTGGATTTCCAGCTGCCGGATCGGCTGCGCGCCTATGCGCGCTTCGATGCGACGCGGCTGAAGGAGGGCGAAGAATCCTACCGTGATTCCGGCGCGCTGCTCGGCAACGGTCATCTGGCGATGACCATCGACCAGGGCGCGGACATGAGCCGCTATCAGGGCCTGGTGGCGCTGGAAGGCGGCAATCTCGAAGACGCCGCGCATGAATATTTCCTGCGCTCCGAGCAGATCCCGACTCGCGTGCGGCTTGCGGTCGGCGAGGAATGGCGCGGCAGCGGCGACGGTCCGAAACACCGCTGGCGCGCCGGCGGCATGCTGCTGCAATTCCTGCCCCAGGCGCCGGAGCGGGCGCGGCAGGCCGACCTCGATCCCGGCGATGCGCCGGAAGGCGCCGTGACGCATGCGGTGGCCGAAGACGACGCCTGGGTCGAAGGCCAGTCGCTGATCTCGACCGTCGAGGATGTCGAACTGCTCGATCCGGATTTGTCGGGCGAGCGCTTATTGTATCGCCTGTTCCACGAACGCGGCGTGCGCGTGTTCGCGCCGTTGCCGCTGCGTGCACAATGCTCCTGCTCGCGCGACGCCGTGTCATCGATGCTGAAAAGCTTCCAGGCGCAGGACCGCGCGGAAATGGTCAAGGACGGCAAGGTGGTGGTGACCTGCGAGTTCTGCTCGTCGGTGTATGAATTCACGCCGGATGAAGCGGGTGTGGAGTAGGGTTGCAATTCTGCCTACCGCCGTCATTGCGAGGAGCCAACGGGTCGCGCGAACGCGCGCCCGATGACAGGCTCCGCGACGAAGCAATCCATTCTTCCGCTTGCGGCGCTATGGATTGCTTCGCTGCGCTCGCAATGACGGAGGCACGGCAATCAGTGCGACAAATTAACCCGACGGCCGCGCCCGGCGTAGCCTTGGCGACCTGTCCGCCGTAGCTCAACGAGCGAAGGCGGAAGCCGGGGCAAATAAATTCCGATTTTCGGAAATGGTGTCAAGCCCTGAAATAAAAAATATTTCGCTTTTCCAGAAAGCAAATCAGGGGCACATATATCGCCATCCCGTCCTACTCAGAAGGGCGTCGGCCGTCGTCACGGACGTTGGACGGGTTGCGGTGGACGCTGAAGTGCTGGCGACGAACGGCGCTGAAGCGTACGGCGAAGTCGTGTGGTCCTGACACCCCGTTGCTGGTGTCAAGTTCCTGAAAGGCCAAAAGCTGATCAGGAGCGATGGTGGCAAGAAAGCCCGTTCACCAGGGAGAGCTCGATATAAGTCGTAAAGCCACTGCGCAGGGAAGGCCGGGTGTTCTCCGCTGCCCTGTATGCTCGTGTGCATTTTGTTTTGTGCAAACCGCACGCGAGACCGCGGGTGCAGCGCGCACCCGGTCTTCCCTGCGCCCTCTCATTCGGGGGCAAGGAATTTCTGGCAAAGCTCGGGCGCAATGCGCCGCGAGAACGCGAAGCCACGTTTGAGGGACAGTGCGTCTACAAACACAGCCGTCGTCCCGGCCTTGAGCTCAGATGCGCAATTGCGCATCGGGGGACCCATAACCACAGGGAGAAGTTTTGCGAAGATCTCTGCTACCGTGTTTCTATTGAGGGATCACGCGGTATGGGTCCCGGCGTTCGCCGGGACGACGCGTGACGAGCGCAAGCGCCCCTAATTCAACACCCGCTTGTTATCCGGGCTGTCCAGCGAAAATGTCGGCACGTCGATTTCAAAACGTTCGCCGCTTTCGTTGACCATCTGATAGCGCCCGGTCATGAAGCCGGACGCGGTGGGGAGCGGTACGCCGGAGGTGTATTCGAAGCGCTCGCCGGGGGCCAGCACCGGCTGCTCGCCGACCACGCCTTCGCCGCGGACTTCCTGTTTGCGGCCGGTGGCGTCGGTGATGATCCAGTGCCGCGTCCGCAGCTGCACCGTCTCGTTGCCGGAATTGGTGATGACGATGGTGTAGGACCAGAAAAACTGGCCCTTATCGACCGACGAGCGCTCCGGCATAAAGTTCGGTTCGACGGTGACTTCGATCAGACGGGTGACGGCGCGGTACATGATGAAAAGCTTCCAGAATCCTGTGGCGCAGCATAGCGAAGAAAGCCGGTGGAACCAATCGCCGGGCCGGCCGGCAAAGCGGGTCGTTGAGCTGTTCCATCCTCGTTTCAACATAGTTTCGCCCTAAGGCGCACCCGCGCGGTTCCGACCCCCGTATCTGGCTGTTTCGGCTTGTCTTGCCTGACTTGCCTGCAACCGACGGGCCGATATGATCGTTTGTGTCGTGCAATTTGCGTAGATTCGCTGCCAAAACGGTGCCCGATGTCGTCCATTGCCGATCAAATTGCCGGACCGTCCGTAGGTGACGCCAGCGCGCTCGCAAAGGACGTCGTCTCCGCGCCGGCGATCACGCTGCCTGCGGCCGGCGAGCGTGAATTGCGGCTCGATCTGTTTCGCGGGCTCGCGCTGTGGCTGATCTTCATCGATCACCTGCCGGCGAACATCCTGACCTGGTTCACGATCCGCAATTACGGCTTTTCCGACGCCACCGAGATCTTCATCTTCATCTCGGGCTACACCGCGGCGTTCGTGTATGGCCGCGCCATGCTGGAATCCGGCTTCGTGATCGCCACCGCCCGCATCATGCGGCGGGTCTGGCAGATCTACGTGGCGCATGTGTTCCTGTTCACGATCTTCCTGGCGGAGATTTCCTACGTCGCCACCAATTTCAACAACCCGCTGTATGCGGAAGAAATGGGGATCATGGATTTCCTCAAGCAGCCGGATGTCACGATCATCCAGGCGCTGCTGCTGCGATTCCGCCCCGTCAACATGGACGTGCTGCCGCTCTATATCGTGCTGATGCTGTTCCTGCCCCTCATCCTGTGGCTGATGAAGTGGCGGCCCGACGTCTCGCTGGCGCTGTCGGTGGCGCTCTACGCGGCGACCTGGCACTTCGATCTGTACCTGTCGGCCTATCCGAACGGATTCTGGGCCTTCAATCCGTTCGCATGGCAATTGCTGTTCGTGTTCGGCGCCTGGTGCGCGCTCGGCGGGGCCGAGCGGATGTCGGCGATCCTCTCCTCGCGGATCACGATGTGGATCTGCATTGCCTATCTGCTGGCCGCCTTCTTCGTCACGCTGACCTGGCACATACCGCAATTGAGCCGCTTCATGCCGAAGCTGATCGAGCAGTGGATGTACCCGATCACCAAGACCGATCTGGATGTGCTGCGTTTCGCGCACTTCCTGGCGCTGGCGGCGATCACCGTGCGCTTCCTGCGCAAGGACTGGCCGGGCCTGAAATCGCCCTGGCTGCGACCATTGATCCTGTGCGGCCAGCATTCGCTTGAGATATTCTGCCTTGGCGTCTTTCTCGCCTTTGCCGGGCATTTCGTGCTGGCCGAAATCTCCGGTGGAGCGGGGCTGCATTTCCTGATCAGCCTCGCCGGGGTACTCATCATGTCCGGTATGGCGTGGGTCATTTCGTGGTACAAGCATTCTGCCGACAAGAATGCATCGAAGAAAAAGGGCGCTGTTGGCAACGCCGATATGGCGGGAGGGGGCTGATGCAGTCCAACCCGGTGATGATCCTGGGGCTTACCTTGTTTGCCGGCTTGCTGGCCATGGCCCCCGCGCGCGCCGAGCCTGCTCCTCCGAATTGCGAAGTTCCGGCCTATCTGCTGACGTCCGAAAGCAAGCTGCCCAAGGTCGAGACGGCCATTGTCAGCGAACGCCGGCTGGAAATTCTGGTGGTGGGCAGCCGGTCGTCGACCATCGCGGCATCCGAAGCCAGCGCCTATCCTGGCCGCCTGCAGGCGATGTTGAAGGAGGCGCTTCCGAAGGTCGCGGTCAACGTATCCGTAGAACTACAGGTCAAGAAGACGGCCGAAGAGGTCGCTGGCGGACTTGTTAAGCTCGTGGAAGTAAGAAAGCCTACTTTGGTTATCTGGCAGACCGGCACCTACGATGCTATCCGATCGATCGATCCCGATGATTTCCGCGCCGGTGTCGAAGAGGGGGTTGCTGCGGTGCAGAAGGCGGGGGCCGACGTGATCTTGATGAATCTGCAATACAGCCCGCGCACTGAAACGATGATTTCCGCGCCGCCCTACCTGGATAATATGCGCGTGGTGGCGCAGCAGCACGACGTTCCCTTGTTCGACCGTTTCGCCATGATGCGGCACTGGAGCGATGCGGGAGATTTCGACCTGTCCACCACGTCGCATGGCCCCGACCTGGCCAAGCGCGTGCACGATTGCCTCGGCCGCGCGCTGTCGAAATTCGTGATCGACACGGCGCATGTGAACCCGGCCCAGCAGAATTGAGGAACTAGCGTAAATGAGTCGTTACTGCCCTTTTTCGCCGTCGACATCGCTGGCAGCGTTCGCCGTCGCGGCGACGGTGCTGCTGATGCCGGTGTCCGTTTTGCCGGTGCAGGCGCAGGCGACCCAGACCGCCCAGCAGGCGACGTTATCCGACACGGCCAAAGCTGAAGCCGCCAAACCGCCGGCGGTGGCGCCGACGGGTGCGGGCAGCGTGGCGGCCGCCGAGCCGTCCAGCCCGCCGGCGCAAAGGAGCGTCACCGGCAAGGCGATCGACAAGGCCAAAGAGGTCGCGAAATCGGCCGCCGACATCTTCAGCCGCGTTCCCTGCCTGCCGCCGAAGGGTGGCGCCAAGAAGATGGGATCGCTGCCGCGTGTCGCGGGCAAGCTGGCCGCGGGCGAGCCGGTGGTGATCATCGCGTTCGGATCGTCGTCGACCGCGGGCTTCGGCGCCACCTCGCCGGAATTCAACTATCCCAACCGCCTCGCAGCGCAGCTGCACCGGCAATATCCGACCGCCGACATCACCGTGATCAATCGCGGTCAGGGCGGCGAGGACGCGCCCGAGATGATGAAGCGGCTGCAGACCTCGGTCATCGACATGCATCCGGACCTGGTGATCTGGCAGGTCGGTACCAACGCCGTGCTGCGCAATCTCGATCCGGCTGAGACCATCAAGCTGGTGGAAGATGGTGTCGCGCGCATTCAGGCGACCGGCGCCGATCTGGTGCTGATCGATCCGCAATATTCGCCGCGCGTCAACGAACGCGCGGAGAGCGCGGGCAAGATGATCAACCTGCTCAACAAGGTTGCTGAACTGCGCAAGGTCGGCATTTTTCCGCGCTTCGAAGTGATGCGCGACTGGCACGAGAAGCAGGCGATCCCGATGGACAATTTCGTCATCGCCGACGGCCTGCACATGAGCGACTGGGGCTACGCCTGCTTCGCGCAACTGCTCGGCGACGACATCATCCGCTCGGTCGGCCAGATCAAGCTCGGCGTCAACGTGCCGTCCGACGTACGGACGTACCGGCCGATGTAGTTGTCGTCCCGGCGGATGCCGGGACCCATACGCCTCGGCCGTGCGCCTAAAAGGCGGTGGTCGACGACTTCCTTAACTCACAACGCCCTGTGGCTATGGGTCCCGGCTCAAGGCCGGGACGACACCTGTTGTATGGCTAGGTGCGCAGCTATCTCACGCCTTCTCCAGCGCCTGCGCAAAATCCTCGATCAGGTCATCCGCATGCTCGAGCCCGGCGGAGAAGCGAATGAAGCCCTCGCTGATGCCGAGTTCGGCGCGCGCTTCCGGCGTCAGCCGCTGGTGCGTCGTCGTCGCCGGATGGGTGACGAGGCTCTTGGCATCGCCGAGATTGTTGGAGATCCGCGAGATATGCAGCGCGTTGAGGCAGCGGAACGCTGCCTGCTTGCCGCCCTTGACCTCGAAGCCGACCAGGGTCGAGCCGGCGCGCATCTGCCGCTTCACCAGTTCGGCCTGCGGATGATCGGCGCGGCCGGGATAGATCAGTCGCGAAATCTTCGGATTCTTCGCGAGCGCATCGGCCACCTTGCCGGCGGTCTCGGTCTGCGCGCGTACACGTACCGCCAGCGTCTCTAGTCCCTTGAGCAGCACCCAGGCGTTGAACGGCGACATCGACGGGCCGGTATGGCGCATGAAGTTATGGAGGTGCTCGGCGATGAAGGCTTCCGAGGACAGGATGATGCCGCCGAGGCAGCGGCCCTGGCCGTCGATGTGCTTGGTGGCGGAGTAGACAACGACGTCGGCGCCGAGCTTCAGCGGGCTCTGCCAAATGGGCGTTGCGAACACGTTGTCCACGATCAACCTTGCGCCGCCACTGTGCGCGATCTCGGCAATCGCCGGGATGTCGAGCACGTCGAGCGTCGGATTGGTCGGGCTCTCCAGGAAGAAGGACTTGGTGTTCGGCCGCAACGCGCGCTGCCACTGGTCGAGATCAAGACCGTCGACCAGCGTCGTCTCGATCCCGTAGCGCGGCAAGAGATCCTGCACCACGTAAAGGCAGGAGCCGAACAGAGCTTTCGAAGCGACCACGTGGTCGCCGGCCCGGAGCGGTGCGAGGATCGCGGTCGCCACCGCGGCCATGCCGGTCGCGGTCGAGCGCGCGGCTTCCGCGTCCTCGAGTTGGATCATGCGGCGCTCGAACATCTCAATCGTCGGATTGGAATAGCGCGAATAGATAAAGCCGGGCTCCTCGCCCTTGAATCGGGCCTCGCACTGCTCCGCGGTGTCGTAAACGTAGCCTTGGGTGAGGAACAGCGCCTCGGACGTCTCGCCGAATTGCGAGCGTAGCGTGCCGCCATGGACAAGGCGGGTTTCGGGGCGATAGCGGGTGGTAGACTTAGCCTCAGGCATGTGACCTCCGTCGTGACCACCATTGAAAATGGTCACAAAAAACCGGCCTGGAAAAATTTCCACAGGCCGGGATCACACGTGTCCCCGGCCTGTTTAGCGACTTATTTAACGTGGCTGCAAGCCGGCCGGCTCAAATCACCACGGGATAAGTCATGCTGATATTCCCTCGCGCCCTTTTCGTCAAGCCGGCCATCGGATAACCCCTAAATGCCCATATTTATGAGGTTTGGATGACATTCGGGTCATCCTCCCGGGCCCCTTGAGGACCGCCGTGCCTTTCACGCTGCCGCCCGACGCCAACGGAATTCTGCCCGACCGCATGATCGCGGCGATGGCGGATGCGGGCCTGATCCTGCCGGCCTATCCCTTTGTCGAGAGCCAGATCCAGCCCGCCAGCCTCGATCTGCGCCTCGGCGACATCGCCTACCGGGTGCGCGCGAGCTTCCTCCCGGGGCCGGGTGCGACGGTCGCCGAGCGTATCGACGAGCTGAAACTGCACGAGATCGACCTCACCCACGGGGCGGTGCTGGAAACCAACTGCGTCTACATCGTGCCGCTCTTGGAGAGCCTCGCGCTGCCGCCGGAGATCGTCGCCGCGGCCAATCCGAAGAGCTCGACCGGGCGGCTCGACGTCTTCACCCGCGTGATCGCGGATGGTACCCGCCGCTTCGACATGATCGGCGCCGGCTATCACGGGCCGCTCTATGCCGAGATCAGTCCGAAGACGTTTCCGGTGCTGCTGCGCGAGGGATCCCGGTTGTCGCAAGTGCGCTTCCGCACCGGCGACGCCATCCTCAACGCGGACGAGCTGGACGCGCTGCATGAGGCCGAGCGGCTGGTCGATATCGACGACGCCGATCTCGCCAATGGCGTGGCGCTGAGCGTCGATCTAAGCGGCGCGAATTCCGGCGGCTTTGTCGGCTACCGCGCCAAGCGCCACACCGGCGTGGTCGATGTCGACCGCCGCGGCGGCTATGCGGCCGATGAATTCTGGGAGCCGATCGCGGCGCGCCCGGACGGCAGCCTGATCCTCGATCCCGGCGAGTTCTATATTCTGGCCTCGAAAGAGGCGGTGCAGATTCCACCGGATTACGCCGCCGAGATGGTGCCGTTCGATCCTCTGGTCGGCGAATTCCGCGTGCATTATGCCGGCTTTTTCGATCCCGGCTTCGGCTATGCCGGCGCCGGCGGGCAGGGCTCGCGCGCGGTGCTGGAAGTACGCTCGCGCGAAGTGCCGTTCATCCTCGAGCATGGCCAGATCGTCGGCCGCCTGGTCTATGAAAAGATGCTGGCGCGGCCCCATGCCATGTACGGCCAGCGCATCGGCTCGAACTATCAGGCGCAGGGCCTGAAGCTGAGCAAGCATTTTAGGGTGTGAAGTAATTCCGCAGCCCGGATAAAGCTCCGCGAAATGCGGGGCCGCATTCCCGGATTGCGCTTCGCTCCATCCGGGCTACGTGTATGCTCACAGCCAATAGGAATGTCGGCCGGGAGGGAACATGAGCGGAGAGCAGCAAGCGCAATGGGCGAAGTGGCGCAGCATCGCTGATCTCTATCACGCGTTTTTCACCGGCCTCGTTCTCACCGTCGTCTCCCGCCGCGGCACGACGGACGCCGCCGAATTCGTGTTCCGGGTGTTTCGCCGCCAGCAGCAGGAACGCTTCCTGCCGGGGCTGGAAAAACTCGGGCTCAGCCATCTGCCGCCGGCGGTCGCGGCTGCGCAGTACCACTATCTCTCCAACTGGATCGGCGGCGTCCATGTCGAATACATGTACGAGACCGATCGCAAGGCCTGGATCCGTTATCCGCCGCCGCGCTGGATCTGGCGGGGCACCGCGATCTGCGGCGTGCCCGGCGAAGTGTCGCGCGCGATGCTGCGGGGATGGCACGGCAACAACGGCGTGGCGCTCGGCAATCTCAATCTCGGCTTCGTCTGCACCAAGCAGAGCGTCGACGGCCAGGACGGCCTCGAAGGCTATTACTGCGAATACGATCATCCGCTCGAGTCAGATGCGCGGATGGTGTTCGCGCGGCATCTCGAAGCGCCGCGCTTCGATCCCGCCACCGCGCCGGCATTGCCTGTTGCAAGCTGGCCAAAGCCGCGGTTGGAAAAGGCCTATCGCAACTACGCGATGGAATATGTGAAGACCGCCGCACCCGTGCTGGTGCAATGCTTCGGTCCGGAGGATGCCCGATATCTGTTGCACCTCACCGGCAAGCTGATCGGCATGCAATATTTCGACGAGATCGCGCAAAACCTTGGGGCGAGCCGCGGCGGGCCGAAGGAGTTTGCTAGCTTCCTGCGTGCGCTGTTCGAGGCGCAGGATGATGCGGTTGAGATCAGCGAGTCCGACGGCACGTTTGAAATCCGGCAGCAGAGCTGGAAGCTGATGGCCGATGTCGGCGATTATCACCCGGCCTGCGCCAGCGTCCTGCAGGGATTGTTCGAGGGCCTGGCGGCCGGCTGCGGCCGCCATATTCCTGTGCATTTGAAGCCGCCAGCCGGCGGAAAGGCACCGTTCGTCTGGACGATCGGCTAGGGGAGCGCGCTCGCCTGCAATCGCGCAGGGCCCCATTGCGTTGCGCGCACGCGGAATCAGGCCTTGCCGTGCTAGGAAACAGCTCGGCGCAGCTGGATAAGCGCCCAAAAATTTTGAATGGGTGCGCGATCTTAAGGTTGCCTTTCGCGCGCGGGAGCAGAAATGTCCGATATCGGCGTTGCCGAAATTCCCGTCGACGAGGAAGAACGCCCGCTGCCGCCACCGCCGCCGCCGGCGAAGAACGCGCTGGTCGACGGTCCGATCCTGCGCACGCTGTTGTGGCTGGCCTGGCCCAACGTCATTGCACTCACGGCCGGCACCTGCGTGGTGATCGCCGAGACCTCCTATATCGGCCGGTTAGGGGTGGAATCGCTGGCCGCGATGGCGCTGGTGTTTCCCTGCGTGATCCTGACCATGACGATGTCGGGCGGCGCCATGGGCGGCGGCGTCGCGTCCGCGATCGCGCGCGCGCTCGGCGCCGGCGACACCGAGCGGGCGTCGGTGCTCGCCGCGCATGCCTTGCTGATCGGTCTCTGCTTCGGGCTCGTCTTCATGCTGGGCATGCTGATCTTCGGTCCGAAGCTGCTCGAGTTGCTCGGCGGCCGCGGCAACGTGCTGGCGCAGGCGATCGGCTACACGCAGATATTTTTCGGCGGCGCCGTCGTGCCATGGCTGATGAACACGATGGCCGGCATCCTGCGCGGCACCGGCAACATGAAACTGCCGTCGCTGCTGATGCTGATTTCCGCCGGCTGTCAGATCATCCTTGGCGGCACGCTCGGTCTCGGCCTCGGGCCGATTCCGCAATTCGGCATGCGCGGCGTCGCTGCCGGCTCGCTGATCGCCTACCTGGTCAGCATCTCCGTGATGACGTGGTATCTGTTTTCCGGCCGCGCGCGCGTCGTTCCCAAGATCGTCGGCCTGCGGATTCGCTGGGCGATGTTCATCGACATTCTCAAGGTCGGCGCCATCGCCTGCTTCTCGCCGCTGCAGTCGGTGCTGACGATCAGCATCTTCACTTACATGCTGGCAAGTTTCGGCACCGAAATCCTGGCCGGTTACGGCATCGGCGCGCGGCTCGAATTCATGCTGACGTCGATCGCATTCGCGGTCGGCATCGCGACCGTGCCGATGGTCGGCATGGCGATCGGCGCGAAGCGCATCGCGCGGGCCCGCAGGATCTGCTGGATCGCAGGCGGCGTGGCCTTTGTCGGGGTCGGCGCGTTGGCGACCTTGATCGCGATCTTCCCCGACATCTGGGTCAATCTCTTCACCGACA
Organism: Bradyrhizobium sp. AUGA SZCCT0431; assembly: GCF_018131065.1. NCBI lineage: Bacteria > Pseudomonadati > Pseudomonadota > Alphaproteobacteria > Hyphomicrobiales > Nitrobacteraceae > Bradyrhizobium > Bradyrhizobium sp. AUGA SZCCT0431. The sequence goes on from NZ_JAFCLR010000008.1 coordinate 163,809, forward strand.
ATGCGGGCGTGCGCGCCGCAAGCCGGCAGTATCTGTCTACGGCGGCGCCGATGTATGCGTTCCTCGGTCTTGCCACGACCTGCTATTTTTCATCGCAGGGCGCGGCCAAGGTGCTTGGCCCCGTGCTGGCGCAGACCGCGCGGCTGGTGTTCATCGGCATCGGCGGCTGGTGGCTGTCGACGCACAATGCCACCGCCACGGACTACTTCATGCTGACGGCCGCATCGATGATGCTGCTCGGCCTGCTGTCCTGCGTAAGCGTGATCCTGACGCGGTGGGGACCGAAACACGCTCCCCTTGCCAAGGCTCGCCCGGCGCTGTCTTGAACGACTGTCATTCCGGGGCGATGCGAAGCATCGAACCCGGAATCTCGAGATTCCCCGGTGCGCAATTGCGCACCTGAGGTCTGGTCCTTCGGACCATCCCGGAATGACGGATTCCTACCGTCGCCGATGCTTTCGGCCGTGACGGCTGCCGCCCATATTGGCCATGCGCATCAGCTGCGGAATCATGCCCATCATCTCGCCGCCGCCGGCGCCGCCGAGCATGCCCATGATGTCGCCGCCGCCCATGCCGCCCATGCCACCCATGTTGACGCCATAGCCGTCGGCCATGCCGCCGCCATAGCCGCCACCGAAGCCGCCGGGGATTCCACCGCCGCCCATCATGCCACCAAAACCACCGCCGCCACCTTCCATCATGCGGCCCATCATCGGGCCCATGGTCTGCATCATCATGCCGAAGCGGCGCTTGCCCATCTTCGCCTTCATCATTTCCAGCATCGGCGCCATCTGCGTCATCATGTCGTCGCCGCCACCTCCACCGCCACCGAAGCCGGCGAATTGCGCCTTCGCCGGCGTCGTCGTCAGGGCAAACAGCAGCAGCAGCGTGGCCGCCTGACACACAACCTTGTCAGCTCCAGTCATGGTTCGACCTCCCAATGCGCCGCGGCCCGCGGAGGCGGTGCCATCCGGGCGCAAATGGTGACGCTAGGAGCGGACGAAAGGCTGATCTGTGCGACAGATCACGGTAACCGGCGTCGGGCAGTGAACTCGCTATTGACACGCCAGCTCGCGCCGTTGTCCGCGGAGATCTCGCCGCGCCAGAGGAACGAGTTCGGTGTGATCTCGGAAAAACTCCAGCGCATCAACTGGCCGTCCGGCCGCGTACCGAGCTGCACGATGTCACGGCCTTCAGCACGCCCGATCATCTGCAGAAAACTTCGCGCCACCGGATCGGTCCACTGGATCCGCCAGGCATCGATATCGGGATCGTAGACCCGCAGCGTCGTGCCATAGGAATTGATCTTGGCGGTGGCGTCGCCGTGGCGCCCGTCGCCACGCGGCGGCACGATCCAGACATCCTGTATCGCGCGCCCCTCCAGCGCCCAGCCGAAATGCCATTCGCCGGCGCGGCGGCGCTCGCGGCCGTCGTCGGAGAATTGCCTGACGTCGAGATCCCAGGAACCGATGAAGCGTCCGTAGAGATCCATCTTGCCGGCGCGGTCGGCTGAGGGACCGACCGCGCCGAGCGCTTCGAGAAACGCGGAAATCATGCCGCGGCTTTCCCAAGCGCCTTCCGCATCGCCAGCGCCGCCTGATCCATCTGCGCGTTCATGTAAGGCGCGATTTCATGTGGCAGCACGTCGACGGTCCAGGCCAGCCGGCTGCGGCCGTCGCCTTCCGCGGTCACCTGCACCGAGGCGCTGTGCTGTTTGATCCGTTCGCTGATGACGGCATAGACCAGCCGCCGCCGTGCATCGTCGCAATCGACCAAAAGTTCGCGCGCCACCGTGCCGTTGGAAAACGTCACGATCCGCGCGTCGCCGTCGAGGCGGGTGTCGAGCACGAAGCCGGGCACCAGCCGCGTATGCAACGCCCCGAAATCGCGCACCGCGTCCCAGACGTCATTGGGATTGGCGTCGATGATGATGTCCTTGTGGATGGAAGCCATGGTTGTTTCCTCTGATAGTTGGGGGAGCCGTCATTGCCTGCGACAAACGCAAAGCGTTTGCGCAAGGGAGCGAAGCGACGAAGCAATCCACACTCTCCGTTATGCCGAACGATGGATTGCTTCGCTTCGCTCGCAATGACGGCGAGGGAGGGGTGAAGAGCCCCTACGTGCAAACCGCCTCGACATTGTTGCCATCAGGATCGATCAAAAACGCCGCGTAGTAAGTCGGGCTGTAATCCGCCCGCGCGCCCGCGCCGCCATTGTCGCGGCCGCCGGCCTTCAGGCCTTCAGTGTGGAATTTCTTGATCGCGCCATGATCCGGGGCGCGGAACGCGACATGCGCGCCGGTGCTGCCAGCGCCCTTGTGCAGATGCAGCCAGAGCGCGGGTTCGCCCTTGGGGCCGAAGCCGGCGCCGGAATCATCGCGCGAGCACAGCACAAAGCCGAGGGGCGCGAGCGCTGCCGTATAGAAGCGCACACTGGCGTCGAGATTTCCGACGCGTAATCCGATGTGGTCGTACATGGTGTTCTCCAGTCAAAACCGCGCGGGAATGCCGCGCAACCTGGAGAAACCCTAGCTAGTGGAGGGCAAGCCGTTCTTGGAGAATCTTGCGCTTCCCCCGTGAGGCCTGGCGGAACCGCAGCGGCGAGGCGCCGGCGGCGCGGTGGAACGTGCGCACGAAATTGGAGAGGTCGCCGAAGCCGACGTCATAGGCGATAGCGGTGATCGGGCTATCGTCATCGGCCAGCCGCCGCGCCGCATGGCGCAGCCGCGAGCGCAGCAGATATTGATGCGGGGTGACGCCGACCACGTTCGAGAACAGCCGCAGGAAATGGAACGGGCTGATGCCGGCTTGCGCGGCGGCATCTTCCAGGTCGATTTCGCGGTGCGAATTGGCATCGATCCACAGCGCGGTTTCCACCGCGCGGCGGCGGTCGCGGGCGGCGTCGGGACCAGCCTTGCGCGGCTTGCCGGAGACCACCTCGATAAAGCGGCTGGCGAACACCTGCCCGATCTCGTCGAGGCCGATGTCGCTGCTGCCATCTGCCGCCGCTTGCGCCAGCTCGCCGAGCACCATCAGTTCCGGCAGCGGCGGCGCCGAGCCGATCTGCCAGATATCCCTGGCTTCGCTGATCGCATCCACCAGTTCCGGCCCCAGGAAGAACGACAGGCATTCGTCGCCGCAGACGTGATCATGGGTGCAGGTATATTCGTCGCCGGGATGGCCGATCAACACCGACCCCGCCACCAATTCACTGAACTTGCCACGGCAGTGCAGGCCGAAACTGCCCTTGCGGACATAGGAAATCGAGTGACAGCGGTGCTGTTCCGCGAATGGCTTATCGCCGGGTCCCGCGCTGCAGCGGAAATCGGACACCGAAATGGATTTGCGTTCCAGGAGCGTGGTTGCGGCCATCCCGCAAATTTAGGTAGGCGGGCGTGGCGGCGCAACCGGCAGCAGCACGTCAAACAGGGTCTTGCTGGCGGTCGGGTGGGTGCCCTCGATCGACAGCAGCCGGCGCTTGGAAATGGCGCCGCCGTTCGGCGAGATCTTGTCGGCATAGTGCCCGGCCTCGAGCACGCGATGGCAGGGCACGATGACCATGAAGGGGTTGCGGGCGATCGCCTGCGCCACCGAATACACCGCGCCCGAGGCGCGCAGCGCACTTGCGACCTCGGCATAAATGCGGGTCTCGCCGCGCGGGATGGTGCGGGCGATCTGATAGACGCGCTGGTTGAAGGCGGGAATCCCGGTCATGTCGAGCGCGACATCGGAAAGGTCGCTGGAGCCGCCGCGCAGCAACGCCACGATGCCTTCTATCGCGATGGCGACATTCTCCGGCGGGCGAAGTTCGCGGGCGTCGGGATAAAGCTGGAACAGCCGCCGTCTGGTGTCGATCTCGCGGGCTTCCGGGAGTTGCACGCCCATAACGCCGAGCTCGCCCCATGCGATCCCGCACCGGCCGATTCCCGTGTCAAAAATGCTGTAGCCACGCCCCGCCATACGCCATCAACCCCGGCAGGATCATAACACCGTCATCAAAGCGCGCATCTGGAATCTTTGTAACCCGTTAAGGGCCTGGGGCGGGGAGACGCGGGTACCGCTTGGCGGAACGCCCGGGGTCGGCTAATCAGGGGGAGCGCAAATGCGTTCGCGGGCGTAGTTCAATGGTAGAACGGCAGCTTCCCAAGCTGCATACGAGGGTTCGATTCCCTTCGCCCGCTCCATGCCCCGTTGGTTAGATGCGCAGGTCGGTCTAGTTAGTTCCAACGGGTTCGCGCAAGGCGCGGCCCGATGACAGGCCCCGGCGTAACCCGCCGATGAATGCGATGATAGCGGATTGCGTACGCTGCTAACTGATCCGTCTACTGGCTAGCTGAAACGTGAGGGACACATGCGCGCATTCCTGACGGCTCTTTCCATAACTGCACTGTTCTCATGCTCTGCTGTCGCGGGGCCAAAGGAAGATGCCCTGGCTATCCTCGACAAGTGGACCAAGGCGTTTGCAGCTTCGGACGTGGACGCAATCGTCGCTCTCCACGCTCCTGACGCGCTTTTCATGGGCACCGGCAGCAAGACGGTGGTGACGGATACAGCGGCCATTCGCAAATACTTCGAGGATGCGATTCTGACCAGGCGGCCGCGCGCAGCCCCCATGAGTTCTTCAGAGGTGATGGTCCTGTCGGACACCGCCGTCGTAGTCACCGGATTGAACGAGTCTACGGGAGTCCTGGACGGCAAGCCGTTCAGTAATCCAGGCCGCGTGACGTTCGTAATCGCCAAGCGTGGGCCGGAATGGCAGATTGTCCACTTTCATCGATCCGCGATGCCCCGGTAAGAATGCGCACGCCAACGGCCTATCTTTCGCCCTCAATCCCGCGTACAACGGCTTCGTCGCAAGACGATGGCGCTGAAACTCTGAATGGACTGCGGGCAGACCCGGGGGCAGTACCCGGCGCCTCCACCTTAGCAGCTTGAGCTTAAAGGTCTCATTTGCAGCATGATCCGGAAAAGTGGGTTCCGGTTTTCCCTCGACAAACGCGAAGCGTTTGCTCGGAGATCATGCTCCACATGAGATCGATTCTGCCGCAAGGCAAAATCCCTGGGCTGCTATGGCGGGGGCGAACCAGGATCGATGGTCGCAAAGAAGTTCGGAATTGTGCTCGGCATGATACCGCCGTTATCGGGTCAAAAACCTAAATGCAAACGATAACGTTGCATTGAACGAAGTGCGCCTCGCGGCGTAACCTGTTCGGGGTTGGTCCACCTGGCAACAGAACGGCCATGGCCGCGTCAACCTTCGGGTTGGCGCGGCTTTTATTTGTGAACCGGCATTTGTGAACCGGGCTTGCGTAGCGCGCGACTACAATCACAACCGTTATCGTGCTAAATATTCGTGCCGCGAGATGGAGGTGAACGCGTTGACCCAGGCCATCGCTGCCGACAACACCTCCCGCAACAATTTGCTGATGGTCGCCGCCGGCGGTCTGCTGTCGGGCCTGTTGACGCCGCTCACGCCGCAACTGATCGACAAGTTCAGCGGCGGTTCCGGCAATCTGCGCATGGCGCTGGTGGCGGTGCCGTTTGCGGTGCTCGTCTTCTTCGTGGTCCGGCGCTGCAGCGCCAATCCGGTTTGGGCGGCACTGCTTGCCAGCATTGTCACCATGGTCGCTTTTGTCTGCGCGGTGAACGCCGCAATCTTCATCGATGCGCAGGCCTATGGCGCCTCCAAGATCATGCGCAATGTCCTGGCGGGCCTCGCGGGCGGTTTCGTCGGTGCGGGTGTGATGGCGCTGGCGATCGCGCTGCTGCCGGCCGGGCCGCGCGATGCGGCGTTATGGATGCGGATGCTGCTGACGGGCACGCTGGCCGGTACGCTGATGGCGGTCGACAGCGCGCTCGATCTCGATCTCACCTCGGTGCTCTATCCGGTCTGGCAGGCGGCGGTCGCGGTGCGGCTCGCGATGGTGCTGCAGCGAGGGACGTCGGCCTGACGAGGTTGCCGCCTACGGCGCGATCGTCAGCACCGCCTTCATGTTGGGATGGAAGCGGCAGTAATACTCGACCGTGCCGGCCTTCTTCAGCACCGACGTCACGGTCTTCTTCGGCGGCATGGCGACATCGAAATCGCCGTTTCGCGCGGTGGCGGTGTGGGCGAAGATATCCTTGTTGATCCATTCGATGGTGTCGCCGACCTTGGCGGTTACCTGCGCCGGCGACACCACGAGATCGTCCATCACGATCTGGATGGTTGCGGCATGCGCCGGGACGGCAATTGCGCCCGCTATCAGGGCGGCCACGACAAGAAACGCGCGTCTCGGCAGCATGGCAGTCTCCCTTACTTCAGGCCGGCGGCGACGTGTTCGGCGTGCTGCTGGTGGCCCTGAAAGAGCTTCAGGCCGGTCTGCAGCAGGCTCTTCAGTTCGGCATTGCTGGCTGACGGGATCAACAGTGTCTCCAGCGCGCCATTGACCGCCTTGTGGTAGGCGACCTCGTTGGCGACATAGGCCTTGTCGTACTCGGCGCCCTTTAGCTTGGCGAGTTCGGCCAGCTTGTCAGCCGCCTGCTTCGACAGTGTCTTGCTGGTGTCGTTATCCTCGGGCGTCACCTTCAGCTTTTTGACGAGGTCGAGCGCCTGCTTGTTCACGGCTTCATGGTCGCGCACCATGCCTTCCGCGAACGCCTTGACGTCCTTGTTGCTGGCCTTGGTGATCGCCTGCTTGGCGGCGGCGATGTCGATGACGCCTGCGGTGTAGGCGATGTGCGCGATCTGCGGGTCGGTGGGCTTGGCGCCCTGCGCCAGCGCGGCGCCGCCCAAGAGGCTCAACGCGGCAATGGCTGCGCTCAATCGAACGAACATGGTTTGACACTCCTGTGGCGCCGGCCGCGAGCGGCCGGCTTTCAAGTTGATTGCACAGGAGTTGGATGGCGCTGGTGGCCGGAGGTTCCCAAAAAAATCAGATAAAGCCGAGCCGGTTCAGCACGGCACCGGTGAGCCGTTCGCAGCGCCTGCCGGCAAACGGAAACGCGTCCATCACGACGGGGCCGATCTTCTTCTCGACGTTGTCGCGCAGCATGACGCGGGCGCGATGCAACCTCGTCTTCACGGTCACAGGATTGAGCCCCAGAATCTCGGCGGTCTCCTCGACATTCATGCCCTCGATCACCCGGGTGATGAAGACGAGCCGGAACGGTTCCGGCAATTCGTCGATGGCGTGTTCGACGACATGCTGAATTTCACGTTGGGCCATGGATTTTTCCGGGTCGTCTGCGGCCGCGCGGGGAAACTGGATGATCTGGGCTTCGAGCACGCCCTGCGGCAATGACGACAACTCCACGCCCGGCCGCTGCCGGCGCAATCGTCCCAGCGCCTCGTTCATGGCAATCCGCGCCAGCCAGGTCGCCAGGCTGGAATCGCCGCGAAAACTCTCCAGATGCGTGAAGGCGCGGACGTAAGTCTCCTGCACGACGTCCTCGGCCTCGCCATCATTGCGCAGGATGCCACGGGCGAGCCGGTAGAGCCGGCGGTTGTTCGCCTGCATGATGGCGCGAGCCGCGGTCTCGTCGCGGGCCAGCGCCCGGCGGATCAGGTCGAGGTCACCAGTGTCGACGGGCGGAATATGAGGCGTGTGGGCCTGACGCATGATGGTTCCACCAATAGCATTGTATTGGGGTTGGATGCGGCAAGGGCCAAGAGGTTCCCGAAATAATTTGGAGCGCGTCGGCGGCTACCTGGGATTACCCAAGCAGCCGCACAGCTTTTCGCTCACGCGTTCGCCGGCACCTGATCGAGGAAGCCGGTGATGCTGCGGATGCGGCCGTCGCTCAGCACGGCGAAATCCGTGCCCTTGATCGGGCTGTCGGCGCCGTCAGGGCCGAGGCCCCAACAGAAGCGGACGTGGTCGCCGTAACCATTGGGCTCGCCGATCAGCTTGAATTTGAAATCCGGAAAGCGTTGCTGCACGCCTGCGATCAGCGCATCGACGCCGTCATGGCCATCGCCGCTCATCAGGGGGTCGACATAGCGGGCGTCTTTGGCCCAGTTTTGGCTAAGGATCTCGCGGCGCCGGGCCGGGGTTCGCTCGTTCCACAAGTCGATGTAACGGTTGGCAATGGTCTGTGCGTCGGTCATGGGGCTCTCCTTCGTTGCGGCCGAATGAATCGGCTGGCCTGTTATCGAAGGTTTGCGCGCGTGTTTCGATTACCTCAGAGGTCAAGGAAACGCGGTCAATAAGATGCGGATAAAAAGGAAAGATACGGCGCGAGGGCAGGCAAGCCCTCGCGCCGCGAAAAATCACTTCGCCGCAACCACCATGATCTCGACGTTGTATTGCGGGGACGCCAATTTGGCCTCGACCGTGGCGCGCGCCGGGGTGTTGCCCGCCGACACCCAGCCGTCCCACACCGCATTCATTTCCGGGAAGGTTTTCATGTCGGTGATGTAGATCGTGGCCGACAGAAGCTTCGACTTGTCGGTGCCGGCTTTGGCGAGATGGCCGTCGATGGTCTTGAGCACGTCCTGCGTCTGCTTGGTCACGCTTTCGCCGGCTGCATTGTTGGCGACGACGCCCGCGAGATAGACGGTGTTGCCGTGGACGACGACCTGGCTCATGCGCGGGCCGGTTTCGAAACGCTGGACTGACATGGTGTTCTCCGTTTTTTAAAGTGGCGCGCCTCCTTAGCGCGCCGGGGCGCGATCGGCTACTGCGTTCTGCTCAGGGGAGCATCCGCAAATTGTCACGTATCGGGGAATCTATTTAAAAAAGCCGGGTTGGTTTGGCTTTGCGCGGAATGCCGCGGGCGACCGACGATATTGCACGGAGTGCAATTGTCTGATTGCAACGCAAAAAGTGATGTGATCGATGGTGGAGGATCGGATCGATGTCCGCATCGGAATCTTCATGACGATTGAGCCAGCGATACTTTGCGTTGCCGCGACCGGAATCTTCGTGATCGGCTTCATGAAGGGCGCTTTCGGCGGCGGCTTCGCGATCATCGGCATTCCGCTGCTGGCCCTGGTGATGGACCCGATCGATGCGGGCACGATGCTCGCCCCGCTGTTCGTGGCGATGGATGTCTTCGCGCTGCGCTACTGGAAGCCGGCGACGTGGTCGAAGCCGGACCTCTCGATTTTGTTGCCGGGTCTTCTGGTCGGTATCGGCGTCGGCTTCTTCGTGCTCAGGGATCTCGACCGCCACGCGGTCGAAATCGTGATGGCGCTTATCACCCTGGTGTTTGCCGGCTTGTGGCTACGGGGCGGCGCCGGCGTCTCGGTGCGGCCGCGTTCGCCGGCCGCGGCGCTGCTGGCCGGCGGCGCGTCGGGCGTGACGACGATGGTTGCCCATTCCGGCGGCCCGCCACTGGCGATGTACCTGCTGCCGCTCGGGCTCTCCAAACAGATGTATGCCGGCACGACGAGCATGTTCTTCACCGTCGGTAATCTCATCAAGGTCGGGCCCTGGCTGCTGATTGGGCATCTCTCGCAAGGCCTGGTGACGATGATGCTGCTTGGCATACCCGTCGCCTTTGCCGGCGTCTGGACCGGTTGGCGGTTGCATCAGCGCCTCGACCAGGTGCAGCTCTACCGCGCCTGCTACGCGCTGCTTGTCGTTACGGCGTTGAAATTGCTGTGGGACGGTGTCGCCGGATATGCGCGGTGAGTTCTACCGGCGATCAGCCCACTGGTTCGCCGCTTAGGTCACTTATTTTTCGAACGCGTCATACACCAGCGCCTTGAAGGCCGGGGTGATGCGTGAGCGTTCCAGCTGGGTCTGCTCCATGAGGATGTAGACCATGTCCAGTTTGGGATCGACGCCGAAGTATGTTCCGCTGCCGCTGTCCCATTTCAGTTCGCCGATCGAGCCTGCCGGCGGCGGCTTTGCAATTCCCGGTTCGACACGAACCGCAAGGCCATAACCGTAGCCAAAACCATCGCCGGGAAAATAATAATAATCCCGCCCGACGCCTGAGCCCGGTCCGATCTGGTCTGACGTCATCTGCTTGAATGCGGCCGGGCTGAGATACTGCTTGCCGTCGAGCTTTCCGCCGCCCAGCAGCATTTGCGCAAAGCGCGCGTAATCCGTGATGGTCGAGAGCAGGCCGCCGCCGCCCGATTCCCATTCGGGGTGCCTGCGCCGTTCCTCTCCCGAGAGCCGCAGGACGGTATCGCCCGGCAGCGGCTCGGCCATGCGCGCTGCTTCAGCCGCGCCCTGCAGCACGAACTTCGTGCTGGTCATGCCAAGCGGATCGAGGATGCGCTCTTTCAGGAACTGATACAGCGATTTGCCGGAGACGATTTCGATGACGCGCCCGAGAACGTCGGTGGAGTGGCCGTAGCGCCAGAGTGTGCCGGGCTGCCTCGCCAGCGGCAGTCGGGCAATGCGCTCGGCAAACTCCGCGTTGTTGAAATGTCCCTCAAAGATGTTGGCGTCCGTATATGCCTTCATGATCAATTCGCTGCCGATGTATTCATAGGTGATGCCCGATGTATGCCGGAGCAGGTCCTCGATCGTCACCGGCCGGTTCGGCGGCACGAGTTGCAGGATCGGGTTGCCGTCCTTCGGTTTGAATTCCACACCGACTTTCGTGTCGGCAAATGCGGGAATGTATCGGGACACCGGATCGGCCAGCGCCAATTTTCCTTCGTCGATCAGCATCATCGCCGCCACGCTGGTGATCGGCTTGGTCATCGAGTGGATGGCAAAGATCGTGTCCGGCGTCATCGGCAGCTTGGTGGCGACGTCCCGGACACCGAAGCTCTTGAGATAGAGCGGCTTCCCATGTTGCTGGATCAGCACGACCGCACCGGGAAGCTTCCCGGTCGTCACTTCATTTTCGAAATATTGCGACAGTCGTTCGAGTTTGGCGGTCGATGGCGCTGGGGCGTTGGCCTGGGCGCGAGCCGGCGCGCCGCTGCCGGCCACTGCCAAGCTTGCCGCGAGCAGTATCCGTATGATTTTCGGCATCAAAACGACAACCCCGGCAACGGGTTCCTTACTTTGCATGGGGTTGTTTTCGCGGTTTTGTTTCCGGGTCCTTCCGCTTTGGTCTGCTTGCCCTGTCATCCCACCGCCTTCGCCGCCGCGCGTCCCGCATTCCGTCCCGAGAATAAACAGCCGCCGAGGAACGTGCCCTCCAGCGAGCGGTAGCCGTGCACGCCGCCGCCGCCGAAACCGGCGGCTTCGCCGACGGCGTACAGCCCCTTGATGATGTCGCCGCCCGTGCCGAACACGCGGGAATCGAGATCAGTCTCGAAGCCGCCGAGCGTCTTGCGGGTCAGGATATTGAGCTTCACCGCGATCAGCGGGCCATGCTCGGGGTCGAGGATGCGATGCGGTTTGGCGGTGCGGATCAGTTTGTCGCCGATATAGCGCCGCGCATTGTGGATGTTCATCACCTGCGCGTCCTTGACGTAGGGATTGGTCATCTCGCGGTCGCGCGCCTCGATCTGGCGCTTGATGTGATCGAGCTGCAGCAGATTGTCGCCGCTGAGCGCGTTCATGGCGCTGACGAGGTCGGCGAGATTATCGCGCACGATGAAGTCGGCGCCTTTTTGTTTGAACGCTTCCACCGGCGCCGGTGCGCCCTTGTTGGTGGCGCGCTTGATGGTCATGCGCCAGCTCTTGCCGGTGAGGTCAGGGTTCTGTTCCGAGCCGGAGAGCGCGAACTCCTTCTTGATGATGCTCTGGGTCAGGATGAACCAGGAATAATCGTAACCCGTCGACATGATGTAGTGCAGCTGGCCGAGCGTGTCGGAGCCGGGAAACAGCGGCGCGGGCAACCGTTTTCCCGTGGCGTCGAACCACAGCGATGACGGGCCGGGCAGGATGCGAATGCCGTGGCGCGGCCAGATCGGCGACCAGTTGCGGATGCCCTCGACGTAATGCCACATCCGGTCGCGGTTGATCAGCCGCGCGCCGGCAGCCTCGGTGATCCCGATCATCCTGCCGTCGACATGTTCGGGCACGCCGGAGATCATGAATTTCGGCGGTTCGCCGAGGCGCTTCGGCCAGTTCTGCCGGACCAGATCATGATTGCCGCCGATGCCGCCGGAGGCAACGATCACCGCCTGGGCGCGAAAGCTAAAATCGCCGGTGACCTGGCGCGAGCTGCTCTGGCCGCGTTCGACATTGGTGGGTTCGAGGATCGACCCGCTGACGCCCTCGACCGTGCCGTTGGTGATACTGAGCGCATCGACGCGGTGGCGGAACTTGAAAGTCAGCCGGCCGTTCTTTTGCGCCTCGCGGGCGCGCCGTTCGAACGGCTCGACGATGCCCGGGCCGGTGCCCCAGGTGACATGAAAGCGCGGCACCGAATTGCCGTGCCCCATCGCGTCATAGCCGCCGCGTTCGGCCCAGCCGACCACGGGAAAAATACGGTGGCCCATCGCGCGCAGCCAGTCGCGCTTCTCGCCGGCGGCGAACGCGACATAGGCTTCCGCCCACTTCTTTGGCCAGAGATCCTCGTCGCGGTCGAAGCCCGCGGTGCCGATCCAGTCCTGCAGCGCCAGATCGTAGCTGTCCTTGATGCGGAGCCGGCGCTGTTCGGGGCTGTCGACCAGGAACAAGCCGCCGAACGACCAGAACGCCTGACCGCCAAGGCTTTGTTCGCCCTCCTGGTCGATCACGATGACGCGCTTGCCGGCGTCGGCGATTTCGCATGCCGCGACCAGCCCGGCCAGGCCGCCGCCGACCACGATTACGTCTGCGTCCTCTGCCATCATGTCCTCCCCAGCCCAGAGCCCCTTTCCGATTGAATCGGAAAGGGGCTCTGTTTGTTGTTTTGACGCGTTTTCTTCACGCGAACCGGTGCCCACTTCGCTGGAAAACGCTCTGATGTTGATTCAAGCCACGCGATCCAACGCGGTCAACGGCAAATGCCGCTTGCCTGTGGCGAAGCTGCCACCGTGAAAATGTTAACTTGTTCCAGTTTGGGACCTTTTCGCGCTTCGGGTGCAGCGCGACTGCAACACTTAATTTGAATTTGTTTTGAGCAGCTCCAGCCGCCTAGACAAAATCACGGTCTCGAACGACGCTCGCGAAGTCTTGCATCACTAAGACAATCAGATTCGGGTTCGGACGTTTCAGGACTGGGGCTGGGATATGAAGCTGGTGACGGGGGTGCTTGCGGCGGTGCTGCTGCTGGCAGGGGTTGTATCTGGTCAGGCGGTGGTCCGGATCGCCGACGATCGAGGCGGCCGGATCGGTACCTATGTCGATAAATACCAGGGCCTGCGGAGTTCCGGCGAGATGGTCATCATCGACGGCCTGTGCGCCTCGGCCTGCACCATCGTTCTCGGCGCCGTTCCCCACGACAGGATCTGCGTCACCTCGCACGCCAATCTCGGTTTCCATGCCGCCTGGGATTTCGGCGCCAACGGCCGGGCGATCACCAACGCCGAAGCCACCCAGATGCTGTATTCGATGTACCCGACGCCAATCCGGCGCTGGATCGCCCAGCGCGGCGGCTTGACCCAGCGCATGATCTTCCTGCGCGGCAAGCAGTTGCAGGCGATGTTCAAGCCCTGCTATCTCGACGCCCAGGCGTCCGCGATCAAGCCGGTGTCTCGCTGAGATCCCTAGCGTCGCACTGCGATCGCCCCGGCATCTCGCTGAGATCGCCCGGCGTCGCGCTGAAACAGCAGATATCCCTCCGCATGACGTGATCGGCCGCGCGGCCATGGCGCTTGCCTGGCCCTGGAACTGGCCCTATCTGAACCCCATGGTTCAGCCGATTACCACCCAGCATGGGATGATCGCGGCACCCCGGCCGCAGGGCAGGGTGGCGTCCGCGATCGTCTGGGGCGCCGCCAGCCTCGGCGGGCTGGCCGTATGCGGCGCCGCGGCGCTCTGGTTCCACTACGGGACCACGGTGTTTTTTGAAATGATCGCCGCCGGTATTTCGGCCTGCTTCTGATCCGGACATAGGGAATTTTTGCATGGACCGGAGCATCCGACCGCTGGTGATTGTCGCATCCTTTGCCGTCAGCCTGCTGGTTGGCCTCCTGATCATGCTGTGGGCGCTCGGTGGCCTGCGCACCGTCACGGCGCCGGCCGCGATCGGCGGGCCGTTTCAACTGACCGACCAGGCCGGCCAGACCGTGACCGACAAGGATCTCAAGGGCCGGCCGACGCTGATCTTCTTTGGCTTCACCCATTGCCCCGATGTGTGCCCGACCGCGCTGTTCGAGATTTCCGAAGTGCTGAAGGCGATGGGCAAGGACGCCGACCGGGTCAACGCCTTTTTCGTCTCGGTCGATCCGGAGCGCGACACCGCGGCCGCGATGAAGGAATATCTCTCCAGCTTCGACCCGCATCTGAAGGGGCTGACGGGCAACCCCGAGGCGGTGTCCAAGGTGCTGTCGGCCTACCGGGTTTATTCCAAGAAGGTCCCGCTCAAGGACGGCGATTACACCATGGACCACACCGCGCTGATCTATTTGATGGATCGCGACGGCCGCTTCGTCTCGCCGTTCAACCTGAAACGGACGCCCCAGGAAGCTGCGACCGATCTGAAGAAATATCTCTGAGCCGTACCAAAGCCCCGCAAAACGGCCTCGCATCGGATGCCGGATGGTCTATAAGGCCATCCAATTCCACAACAAAACGCCGGCAATGCCCCACCAGCCAGCCTTGTTACAAAGCGCCAGATTGCCAAAATCCGTCCGCAGCCTGCTGACCGGGATGTCGATCGCGGCTGCGCTAGCCATTGTGCTGCCCGGTGAGGCGTCCGCACAAGCCGCGCCCCGGCCCGCGGTCGAGGCGGCGCCGCAGGCGGTGCCTGGCTTCTGGGACCCAAGGCGGCGTCCGGACCGGCCCGATTTGTCGCGCCTGACCGTGATCCGGTTCCTGACCGAGACCGACTATCCGCCGTTCAACTTCACCGGCCCCGACGGCAATCCGGCCGGCTTCAACGTCGATCTGGCGCGCGCGCTGTGCGACGAGATCAAGGTCACCTGCACCATCCAGATGCGCCGGTTCGAGACCCTGATCGACGCCATCACCAGCAACCGCGGCGACGCCATCATCGCGTCGATGGCGGTGACGCCGCAATTGCGCGCCCGCATCGATTTCACCGACCCCTATTACCGCGCGCCGGCGCGCTTCGTGTCGCGGCGCGACGCCGTGATGCCGGAGGTGCGTCCCGAATATCTCGAAGGCAAGAAAATCGGCGCCATCGCCGGCACTTCGCATGAGGCCTATCTGAAGGCGATGTTCACCGACGCCGAGATCAAATCGTACCCCAATGACGAAGCGCTGCGGCTGGCCCTGCGGCGAAGCGAAGTCGATTTCATCTTCGGCGACGCAATCGCGCTGGCGTTCTGGATCAACGGCACCGATTCAGCCGAATGCTGCGCCTTCTCGGGCGGGCCGTTCGTCGAGAGCCGCTATTTCGGCGAGGGCATCGGCATCGCGGTCCGCAAGGGCAACGATCTGCTGCGGCAGTCGCTGAACTGGGCGCTGTTCCGGCTCTGGGAAAAAGGCCGCTACACCGATTTGTGGCTGCGCTATTTTTCGATCAGTCCATTCTAGGACTGCCAACCATCAGCCGTCATTGCGAGGAGCGAAGCGACGAAGCAATCCACTCTTTCCTTGTTGCCCCATGGATTGCTTCGCTTCGCTCGCAATGACGGCTATATTTCCCGTTTCTCGGCCCTTCGGAGAAAGCTCGTCTAAATGTCCACCATCGACCTTGCCGCTAACCCGAGCGATTTGCGCGCGCTCGCCGAACAATCCAACGCCTGGCCGTTCGAGCAGGCGAAAGCGATTGTCGCGCGGCTGAAAAAGAACCCGAAGGACGAGGTGCTGTTCGAGACCGGCTACGGCCCGTCGGGGCTGCCGCATATCGGCACCTTCGGCGAGGTCGCGCGCACCACCATGGTGCGCCATGCCTTTCGCGTGCTGACCGAGGACAAGATCAAGACGCGGCTGCTGGCGTTTTCCGACGACATGGACGGCCTGCGCAAGGTGCCGGACAACGTCCCCAATCGCGACATGATGGCGGCTCATCTCGGCAAGCCGCTGACGCGCGTGCCGGATCCGTTCTCGAACGAACACCCTTCGTTCGGCGCCGCCAACAACGCGCGGCTGCGCGCGTTCCTCGATCATTTCGGCTTCGACTACGAGTTTGCCAGCTCGACCGATTACTACACATCGGGCCGCTTCGACGCGACGCTGCTCAAGATGCTCGCCGCCTACGACAAGGTCATGGCGATCATCCTGCCGACGCTGGGGCCGGACCGCCGTGCGACCTATTCACCGTTCCTGCCCATCAGCAAGACATCAGGCGTCGTGCTGCAGGTGCCGATGATCCGCCGCGACATTGCCGCCGGCACGATCACGTATGTCGACCCGGACAGCGGCGAGGAGGTCGAAACCCCGGTCACGGGGGGCAATGTGAAGTGTCAGTGGAAGGCCGACTGGGCGATGCGCTGGGTCGCGCTCGGCGTCGACTACGAGATGGCCGGCAAGGATCTGATCGACTCGGTGAAGCTCTCGGGCCAGATCACCCGGGCGCTCGGCGCCTCGCCGCCGGAAGGCTTCAATTACGAACTCTTCCTCGATGAGCAGGGCCAGAAGATTTCCAAGTCGAAGGGCAACGGGCTCACCATCGACGAATGGCTGCGCTACGCGTCGCCGGAATCGCTGTCGCTGTTCATGTACCGCGAGCCGAAGGCGGCGAAGCGGCTGCATTTCGACGTGATCCCGCGCAATGTCGATGACTACCAGCAATTCCTCGACGGCTTGCCGCGGCAGGATGCCAAGCAGCAGCTGCAAAATCCGGTCTGGCACATCCATGCCGGCCAGCCGCCGAAGGCCGACATGCCGGTCACGTTCCAGCTGTTGCTGACGCTGGTATCGTCGTCGAATGCGGAGAACGCCGAAACGCTGTGGGGTTTTATTGGACGCTATCGTCCCGGCGTGACGCCGCAGACGCATCCGAAGCTCGACGCGTTGGTCGGCTACGCCATCAATTATTATCGCGACTTCGTGGCGCCGACGAAAAAGTTCCGTGAGCCGACCGACGGCGAACGCGTCGCGTTGCAGGATCTGCGCGACGCGCTGTCGCAATTGCCGGCGACATCAACGGCGGAAGAGATCCAGAACGTGGTCTACGAGATCGGCCGCCGCGAGCCGTTCCTCGATCTCGTCAAGAAGGGCAAGGATGGCAGGCCGGGCGTCTCGCTCGACTGGTTCAACATGCTCTATCAGGTGCTGCTCGGCCAGGAAAAAGGCCCGCGCTTCGGCTCGTTCGTCGCGGTGTATGGTCTGGCCAACGCCGTGGCGATGATCGACGGCGCGCTGGCGCGGAGCGCGTAGGGATCGTCGCCCGGCCTTGAGCCGGGGCCCATAGCCACCGTCGCCAGTTGGTTTAGATGGTCTTCACCATTCGTGCCAAAAAACACCGCCGCGGCGTATGGCTCCCGGCGTTCGCCGGGACGACGTTGGAGTTGGGCTTCGCATCGTATCCCACCGCGTCAGTCAGCGCCGCAAATCCAGATAGCAGGTCCGCCGCAATTTCAACCGCAGCCTGCACCGAATTGCGCTACACTATCCGCCATCAAGCCCCCGTCGAGGGGCGGGCAACATTGGGAGCAGACGTATGCAGTTGGTTTCGCCGAACATGCTCAATGACAGCAGCGCCGAGGAATGGCAGGCGCGGGTCGATCTGGCGGCCGCGCATCGCCTCGCCTTCAACCAGGGTTTTTCCGAAGGCATCTTCAACCATCTGACCTACACGGTGCCGGGCCGCAGCGACCGCTACTACCAGATCCCGTTCGGCATGCATTGGTCCGAGGTGACGGCCTCGTCTTTCATGGAAGTCGGCATCGATGACGGCGAGGTCAAGCGCGGCGAGGGCGAGGTCGAGCGCTCCTGCTATTGCATCCACGCCCCGATCCACAAGGCGCTGCCGCAGGCCAAAGCGGTGTTTCACACCCACATGCCCTATGCCAGCGCGCTGACGCGCCTCGACGATCCGCGCATCAAGGAGATCGGCCAGACCGAGGTCGGCCTGTCCGGCGCCATCGCCTATGACGACGAATATACCGGCCCGGCCGTCGATCCCGCCGAGGGCGCCCGCCTTGCGAAGGTGATCGGCGATAAGCAGGTGCTGTTCATGGCCAATCACGGCATCTCGACGGTCGGGGCGACCGTCGCCGAGGCCTACGACATGCTCTATTACGTCGAGCGCGCCGCACAGGTGCAGATCTACGCGATGTGGACCGGGCAGAAGCTGAAGCAGCTTCCCGCGCCCGTGGTGGAGAAGACCCAGCGCGAATACAAGGATGAGCGTCTCTACAAGGGACCCACCCCGGCACAGCGGCACTTCGATGCGTTGAAGCGCATGCTTGATCGCAAGGAGCCGGATTACGCGACGTAGGTGTTGCTGTCGTCCCGGCGAAGGCCGGGACCCACACGCCGCGGCTTCTCGGTTGGAGAAGGCTGTTCGACGATTTGTGCGCGACCACTAACGCTGGTGGTTATGGGTCCCGGCCTTCGCCGGGACGACACGATGATGCGGAGCCGATCAATCCGCAGCAGCCCGCACCCGATCCGCAAACGCGTACCAAACCTCCGGCCGCCAGCTTCCGTTCGCCGCGCCCGACGTGGAGGGCAGGATCCAGATTCGTGTATCGGCGATCCGCTCAGCCTGCTCGCCGTAATGGCGCTTGCCGCCGAGAAACCCCTGTCCGGCCGCCTTGCTCGTGAACGCCAGGAATTTCGGCCGGAATGCCGCAACCGAATTGCTCAGGCGAGATCGCGCATCCATTCGCAGTTCGGATAACGGGATCTGGTGATCCATTCCCGAGTGCGTCTTCACGAGATCAGTGAGTCCGATCCGATGCTGCAGCAGATCGCGGTACTGGTGCGGCTGCAGCAGCGCCGGCGTCAGCCCGGTCTCGTAGAGAATCTTCCAGAACTTGTTCTGCTTGTGCGCGTAGTAAGCCTTGGCTTTGGCTGATGCCGTCCCCGCAGCCATCCCGCACAGAACGATGTGAAGGGAGTCTTCCAGCACATCCTGCAGGATATCCGGAGCCGGGGACAACCCTACTGACTCGCCCACACGATCCGCGCGATCCATTCGACGTCGTCGGCGTCGAGCGCGCGGTCGGCCTGCGCCGGGTTGAGCGATTGCAGTTCCAGCGTCCTGGTGGTGCGGCGCTTCAATTCCTTCACCATCACCTCGCCTTCGCTCGTCTTCACCACCACGCGGTCGCCGCGCCGGATCGGTGTGCCCGGCGAGACCACGATGATGTCGCCGTCGCGGTAGGCGGGCTTCATCGAATCGCCGGATATTTCCAGCGCGTAGGCGTGCTCGTCGCCCGCGGCGGGCAGGGCCACCTCATCCCAGCCCTTGCCGGCGGGAAAACCGCTGTCGTCGAAATGGCCGCCGCTGCCGGCTTGGGCGAGGCCGAGCATCGGCACTGATTGCTGGCTGCGCGCGCCGTCGCCGATCAGCTGCACGAACGTGTCGATCGAGGAATTGGTGGCGGCCAGCGCCTTGGAGACCGATTCGGTCGAGGGCCAGCGTTCGCGGCCGTCGCCCGTGATGCGTTTGGATTTGTTGAAGGTGGTGGGGTCGAGGCCGGAGCGCTTGGCGAGGCCCGAGGGCGACAGCCCGGCGCGCTCGGCGAGCCGGTCGAGCGCGGTCCAGACCTGGCCGTGGGTGAGAATGCGGGCTTTGGTTGGCTTGGCCATTGGGATCACTCAAAGACGGGTTTAGGAATTATTGCCTGAAACGCGAGATTTCCGCAAATTCCATGCTGGCCGGACGGCGCGGCAGCGCTTGAGTTCGGCCCCAGCCGCCTTTACGGTCGGCGCCCGACCCGGAATCCCGGGAAAAATCCCAAGAGACTCAACGACAAACAGGGAATGCCGGCGAGTGCCCACGATCTACAAAATCAGCCCCGCCTCGGCCTGGCGCGAGGCCGAGCGGCAAGGCGTCTATCGGGGCAGCGCGGACGATCTGCGCGACGGCTACATCCATTTTTCCACAGCCTCCCAGGTCGCCGAGACCGCGCGGAAACATTATTTCGGCCAGACCGGGCTGTTTTTGATCGCGGTCGACGCCGATGCGCTCGGGGATGAATTGCGCTGGGAACGCTCGCGCAACGACGAATTGTTCCCACATCTCTATGGCGAACTCGATCTCGGCGCCGTCACCGCCATCCTCGACATGCGGGCGCGGTCCGACGGCCATCATGACATTCCGGAGCTTGCGCCGTGATCCGCGCCTTCGACGCCTTTTCACTGCCGCTGCTGCGCTGGTTCGATCCGGAGGATGCGCATCGCATGGCCATCCAGGGCCTGCGGCTGCTGCCGCCGATCCGCTCAAAGCCGGACGATTCGAAGCTGGCGGTGCGCGCCTTCGGCCTGAACTTTCCCAATCCGATCGGAATGGCCGCGGGCTTCGACAAGAGCGCGGAGGCGCCCGACGCGCTGCTGCGGCTGGGATTTGGATTCGTCGAGATCGGCTCGGTGACGCCCAAACCGCAAGTCGGTAATCCGCGGCCGCGGCTGTTCCGGATGGAGCGCGACGAGGCCGTGATCAACCGGATGGGCTTCAACAATGACGGGGCGGAGATTGTGCTGCGGCGGCTCGCCTCGCGTGCGCATCTTTCCGGCATCGTCGGCGTCAATGTCGGAGCCAACAAGGATTCGGCCGACCGCACTGCCGATTACGTCAAGCTGATCGAGACCTTTGCGCCGGTCGCGAGCTATTTCACCGTCAACGTCTCCTCGCCGAACACGCCGGGCCTGCGCAATCTGCAGCAATCGGCCGCGCTCGACGATCTGCTCGCCAGAGTGATCGATGCACGCGAGCGGGTGCGCAAGAATGCCGGCGATTCCCCGGTGCTGCTCAAGATCGCGCCGGATTTGAGTCTTGCCGAACTCGACGACGTCGTGCACATCGCGCGCTCGCGCCGGGTCGACGGCATGGTCGTGGCCAACACCACGCTGGCGCGGCCCTCGAGCTTACGCGAATCGGGCCGTGCCAAGGAGCAGGGCGGCCTGTCGGGACGGCCGCTGTTCCGGCTGTCGACGCGGATGGTGGCGGAGACTTATGTGCGTGCCGAAGGTGCCTTCCCGCTGATCGGGGTCGGCGGCATCGATAGTGGAGGTGCCGCGCTGACCAAAATCCGCGCCGGCGCCAGCCTGATCCAGCTCTACTCGTCGCTGATCTACAAGGGCCTCGGGCTGGTCGAGGACATCAAGAACGATCTGTCCTCGACCTTGCTGCGCACGGGGCGCGACTCGCTGGCGGAAATCGTCGGCGCCGACGCCGCGACGATCACCGCCGAGGAATGGCCGGTGCAGTAGATACGTTCAGTGCGTAGCCCGGATGAAGCGCAGCGTAATCCGGGACAACCTATGGCCCGGCGAGACACCCCGGAGTTCGCTTCGCTCCATCCGGGCTACGCAAACGACTTCTTCAACAGCGCCGGATAACGCAGCGCTTCCAGGCCACCGCGGGCGGCGTAATGCACCAATAGCGCACCCCACAGCCCGGCATTGCCGAACGATCGCAGCGCCAGCCATGCGCCAAGGAAGATCGCGAGCGACAGCAGCATCAGGTTGCGCATGTCGCGTGCCCAGGTCGCGCCGATATAGACCCCGTCAAAGGCAAAGGCGAACACGCCGAGCAGCGGTGCGAAGATCACGAACGGCAGATAATCGCGCGCGATGCGCCGCACGTCGACGCTCGCCGTCATGATGTCGATCAGGGAGGGGCCGAACAGTGCGAAGATGGCGGCGACGGCGAGCGCAAAACCAAAGCCCCAGATCACGACCAGCTTGACCGCGCCCGAGAATCCGCTTCTGTCGCGGGCGCCATAGGCGCGGCCGCAGAGCTGTTCGGCGGCGTTGGCAAGGCCGTCGAGGAAGAAGGCGCTGATCATCAGGAAATTGTTCAACACCGCATTGGCTGCGAGCGTCAGGTCGCCGGCACGGGCGCCCTGCGCGGTGAAGAACAGGAAGGCCGCGATCAACGCCGCGGTACGAATCAGGATGTCGCGATTGACCGCCAATAGCCGCATCAGTTTGGTGCGGTCGAACAGCGTCGCGCGCGAGATGGCCGGTTGCCCATGGGAAAGGCGCCGCGCGATCATAACGCCGAGCAGGAGCCCGGCCGCTTCCGCGGTCACGGCCGCGATCGCCGCGCCGGCAATGCCGAAGTCGAGCACCAGCACCAGGAGCGCGGTCGCTGCCGCATTGATCAGGTTGATGGTGATCTGCGTGCCGAGCGCCAGCCTGGCGCGGGCCTGTCCGATCAGCCAGCCCAGCATGACATAATTGCCGAGCGCCAGCGGTGCCGACCAGATCCGGATCGTGAAATAGGTTTTCGCCGCGCGCGTGACGCCTTCGCTGCCGCCCATCGCCTCCAGCAGAAGGCTGGCGAGCGGGATCTGCAGCAGGATGAGCGCAGCGCCGACCAGCCCTGCGGCGATGAAGCCGCGCAGCAGGATGGCGCGTAGTTCCTGCGTGTCGCCGGCGCCGAGCGCCTGCGCGGTGAACGCCACCGTGCTCATGCGCAGGAATCCGAACAGCCAGAACAGGCAGTCGAACAGCACGGAGGCGACCGCCACACCGCCGAGCAGCGTGGCATCGCCGAGCCGGCCGATCGCCGTGGTCGAGACGATACCGATCAGCGGCGTCGTCAGGTTCGCGATCATCGCGGGACCCGCGATGGCAAATACCTGTGCCGTCGTGACTTTCGAGGGAGCAGCCGGCGAATGCATGCTTACAGCTCGACCACCAGACCGTCGCTCGCGGTGCTGTAGGAAAGCGAACCCAGCCGTCCCAGCATGTCGTCACTCATATGCGTCAGGATCAGCCGCCGGGCGTTGATCTCGGGCAGATGGGCTTCCAGCGTTTTCAGGCTGAGATGATTCTTGACGATCTTGTCGTAATAGTAGGCCTCGGCAATGAACAGGTCGGCCTCGCGCGCGGCCGGGATTAGCGTTTCCGTCCATTCGGTGTCAGCGCTGTAGGCGATGACGCGGCCCTCCGCCTCGATGCGGTAGGCCAGGAACGGTCCACCGGATTCGCCGTGCACGACCGGATAGGGCGTCACCTTGACCGCGCCAAACGTCCGGCTCTGCTCGGGATCGAGCGCGATGACGGAGAGCTCGAAACGCTGCTTCGTCTTTGAGGAATGCTCGAACATCGCCTCCATCAATTGCTTCAGCCGGGTCTCGATTCCGTGCGGCCCGGCGATGACCAGCGGACGGGTGCGGCGGGTGAACTGCGCGTCGAGCAGGAAAAACGGCAGTCCGCCAAAATGGTCGCCGTGGAAATGCGTGATCAGGATCAGGTCGATGCCGTCGCGTGCGACACCGAGCCGCTTCAGCGCCGGCAGTGACGAGGCGCCGCAGTCGATCAGGAAATTGACGCTGGCGCCGGTGAGATGGAAGCAGGTGTTGGCGCGTCCGCCGGAGCCGAGCGCGTCGCCGCAGCCGATAAATTGCAGTTGCATCGGCTGCGGTCCTTGGCGAGGAGTTTAGCGCCCGCGCGGGCTGCCGAACAGCCGCGACAACAGCCAGACCGGAATCACGATCACGGCGCCGAGCAGGAAGTAGCGCCACAACCAGTTGACGGCGTCAAAGCCGAGATCCCAGAGCCGCTGGAACAGCATGCGGATGCTGTGCAGAATGTTCCAGGGATCGAAGCCGACAGCGGCGAGCACCACGCCGACCAGAACCGACAGCAGGATCAGCCGGAACGCCACCGCCAGCGGCGAGCCGCCGAGAAAGCGGTTGAGGCCGTCATTGCTGGCCGGCAAATCCCTGACGTCGTTGGGCATTGATCTCTCCTGCGGGTCACGCCCGCGTATTGTAGCGTTTTTGAGCGAAGTGGATACCGGTTCGCGTGAAGAAAACGCGTCAAAACAAGAATCCACTACAGCTGTGAGCAAATGGGGAACCTGCGTCGGCGCGTCAATGGTCGACTGAATTACGCTGCGGTAATGCTGGCGTCACTCTTCAGCATCCGCTCCAGCGTTTCCAGCCGGTCAGCCTCACGCGGCGGCTTGTCCCAGCGCAGCCGGCTGATGCGCGGGAACCGCATCGCGACGCCGGATTTGTGCCGCGGCGAGCGCGCCAGGCCCTCGAAGGCGACTTCCAGCACCAGTCCCTGGTCGGGTTCGTGCACGACGTGCCGCACGGGCCCGAATTTTTCGGTGGTGTTGCGGCGGACGAAGCGGTCGATCTGCAGCAGTTCCTCGTCGGTGAAGCCGAAATAGGCCTTGCCGACCGGCACCAGCTGTTCGCCGTCCTCGCCGGAGGTCCAGACCCCGAACGTGTAGTCCGAATAATAGGACGAGCGCTTGCCGTGGCCGCGCTGCGCATACATCAGCACAGCGTCGATCAGATGCGGGTCGCGCTTCCACTTCCACCATTGGCCCTTGGGGCGGCCCGGCAGATAGGCCGCATCGCGGCGCTTGAGCATCACGCCCTCGACGGCGTCGGCATCCTCGCCCGCGCCGGCGCTGGCGGGATCGGCGCGCGCCGCCGTCAGCGCGTCCCAGCTGTCAAAGGCGACCGTCGGCGATAGATCAATCCTGGCATCGTCAAGCTTTTTGACGAACGCCTCCAGCCGCGCGCGGCGTTCGATGAACGGCAACTCGCGCAAATCGTTCTCGTCGTCACCAAGTAGGTCATACGCGCGCAGATGGATCGGATACTCCTTGATCAGTTTTGGCGAGACGACTTTGCGGTTGAGGCGCTGCTGCAGCACGTTGAATGTCTGCACGCGGCCCTCGCGCAGCACCAGCAATTCGCCGTCGATGGCGAAACTTGAAGATCCTTGCAGATGCAGCGACGGAACGAGGTCCGGAAAACTCCCGGTGATGTCTTCCCCGGTGCGCGAATAAAGCCGCGCCTGGACGTGGCCGCGCTCGTCGCGGCCGCTTACGGCCTGCACGCGGATGCCGTCCCATTTCCATTCGGCGATGAAGTCGGCGGGATCGAGATTGGCGAAATCCGCATCCTCGATCGCATGCGCCAGCATGACAGGGCGGTACGGTGTCGGATCGCGATTGACTGGCTTTTCGCTGCGGCCTTCCAGCCAGGCGAACAGGTCGAGATAGGGCGGGCTCAATCCCGGCCACATCAGCTCGACGTCGTGCGCGTCCTTGTCCCCGAGGTTGGCGGCCGCGGTTTTGGCCAGCCGCGCCGAAATGCCGATCCGCATCGCGCCGGTGACCAGCTTTAGCAGCGCCCAGCGGCCGGTCTCATCGAGTTCATCGAGCCAGCGCGCGAGCTGTCTTGGAAGCTCGGTCTTGCCGAGGGTGCGCAGCGTGGTGACGACTTCGGAAAGCGTCGGGGGAGGCGGGTTGTTATGGCCGGGCAACGCCACCTTCGGCCACATCAGCGCCACCGTCTCGGAGAGATCGCCGACATAATCATAGGACAGGCCGAACAGCACGGGGTCGGCGCGGTCGGTGATCAGGTCGCGGATCAGTCCGGCCTTGGCGTGCTTGAACGACAGCGCGCCGGTCAGTGCCGCCAGCGCATAGCCGCGGTCGGGATCATCAGTCTCGCGAAAATACGCCGTGAGCAGCCGCAGCTTGTTGTTGCGGCTGGGTTCATAGGCGAGGCGGTCCAGCAGTTCGGCGAAGCGGTTCATGCCTCGGCACCTTCAGGGGGCGGCGCCTCGTGCTCGTCCTCGTCGCCGTAGCCGACGAGATCGAGCGGCCGCGCAGCGAGGCCTTTTGTCTTGCACCAATGCACCAGCGCGTCTTCCTGGCCGTGGGTGACCCAGATTTCGCCGGCGCCGGTGGCTTCGATGGTCGCGGTCAGCCCGTCCCAATCGGCGTGATCGGAAATCACCAGCGGCAATTCGATGCCGCGCTGGCGGGCGCGGGCCCGCACCCGCATCCAGCCCGAGGCGAACGCCGTGACCGGATCGGGGAAGCGCCGCGTCCAGATGTCAGAGGTGGCCGATGGCGGCGCCAGCGTGATGGTGCCGGCGAGGTCGGCCTTCTTGATGCCCTTGGCCGGACGAAGCTCGCCGAGCGCAACGCCGCGGCTTTGATAATAGTGCGTGATCGCTTCCATCGCGCCATGCAGATAGATCGGCGCGTCGTAGCCGGCCTCGCGCAGCAGCGCGATCACGCGCTGCGCCTTGCCGAGCGAGTAGGCGCCGACCAGATGCGCGCGCTCCGGGAACAGAGCCACGGAAGCCAATAGTTTCTTCACTTCATCCGCCGCGTTGCCATGGCGAAACACCGGCAGGCCGAACGTCGCTTCGGTGATGAAGACGTCGCACGGCACCACTTCGAACGGCGCGCAGGTGGGATCGCTAGCGTCCTTGTAGTCGCCCGAGGCGACGATGCAGGTGTCCTTGCAGGT
Source organism: Bradyrhizobium sp. AUGA SZCCT0431 (assembly GCF_018131065.1). Lineage (NCBI taxonomy): Bacteria > Pseudomonadati > Pseudomonadota > Alphaproteobacteria > Hyphomicrobiales > Nitrobacteraceae > Bradyrhizobium > Bradyrhizobium sp. AUGA SZCCT0431. The sequence goes on from NZ_JAFCLR010000008.1 coordinate 190,119, forward strand.
GACGGCAATCTGCGCCGAGCCCAGAACGTGACCGGCGGGATGGAATTTGATTTTGACGTCGCCGAGCCGGAGTTCCTCGCCATAGGCGATCGCCTGCGTGGAGCCGGCGAAATTATCGCCATAGCGCAGCCGCATCATGTCGAGCGTTTCCTGGGTGGCCAGCACCGCGCCATGGCCGGGACGGGCGTGGTCGGAATGGCCGTGGGTGATCACGGCGCGCTCGACGGACCGAACCGGATCGATATGGAAGCCGCCGGGCTTGCAGCACAAACCGGCGGGAGCTGGCAGCAGGATGTCTTGCGGACGCATGTCGGTTATATAGGGCGCATTGCCCCGATTTTTACCTGCCCCATAGAGCCCATGCCCACGCGAATATTTCTGACCTCCGGCGATCTGATGGCCGATCGCCGTTATGATTTTGCGCGCGACCTGCAAATGAAGGGCGATCTGCCCGGCGCCGCCGACCTGCTGCTGCAGGCGACGGATTTGGCGCCGAATTTCGTCACGGCCTGGTTCACGCTCGGCGACATCCGCGAAACGCTCGGCGAGCCCGATGCGGCGATCACGGCGTTTCGCAAGGCGTGGGACGGTGATCCGGATGATCGTCATGGCGCCCGCCTGCGGCTGATGCGGCTCGGCGCCGAACCATTAGCCGCGATGCCGCAAGGCTATGTGCAGGTGCTGTTCGACCAATACGCGCGGCGGTTCAACTCCGCGCTGGTGGACGATCTCGGTTATCGCGGCCCGGACCTGCTGTTCGGGGCGGTGCTGTCGGTGCGCGCGGCCGCCCGCAAGCCCGCCTTCTTCAAGCGCGCCATCGATCTCGGCTGCGGCACCGGGCTCGTCGCGACGGCCTTCGCCAAGGAGGTCGATCATTTCATCGGCATCGATCTGTCGCCGCGCATGATCGAGAAGGCCCGCTCGACCGGCCTTTATGCGGAGCTTGAAGTCGGCGACATCGTGGAAGGTCTGCGCGCGAGGCCTGACAGCAGCGCCGATCTCATCCTGGCCGCCGACGTGATGATCTATGTCGCCGATCTCGCGCCGGTGCTGGCGGAATCAAGCCGCGTGCTGGCCGCCGGCGGCCTGTTCGCCTTCACGACCGAGACGCATGCCGGCGAAGGCGTCATTCTCGGCGCAGGCCTACGCTATGCCCACGCGGCAGCCGATGTGCGCGAAGCGGTGGAAGCGGCCGGTCTGAATTTATCCCTGCTCGAAGATCGCTCGGCGCGCACCGAGGACAACATCCCGGTACCAGGCCTTGTCGCGGTCGCAGCCAAGGGCTGACCGCCAGAATTGGCTCTCAGGAATGAACCGATGTCTCGCGCGGAGCGGGCTGGACAAACCTATGAGGATATACCAATCTGGACCTACCAGATTGGTAGGATCAGATGACCGTGCCTCAGCAAGCAAGCGAAGGATCGCGAGCGGTCAAGCGGACCATCGAGTTCATTCGCCATCACCGATTGCAGAAGGGCGACCGGCTGCCGTCAGAGCGCGAGTTGTCGGATCGCTTTGGCGTCACCCGCAGCTCGGTACGGGAAGCGTTGGCGGTTCTTGATGCGCTACGGCTGACCGAGCGCCGGCCGAAGTCCGGCATTTTCCTGCGCAACGCGCTCGAAGACAGCGGGCTCGATTCCCTGGTCATCCAGGCCAATCTGGATTTGCCGTTTGACGAGCGCACCATGCGCGATGTGAGCGAGGCCCGGGTCATATTTGAAACCCATGCGATCCGCCTCGCATGCGCGCGCAGGACGGATGCCGATCTCAACAGGTTGCGGGAATTGGTCGCCAATTATTCCAGCCGGGTGCAGGCCGAACTCAATGTCGCCAATGAAGATGTCGAGTTTCATCTGGCAATGGCTGCGGCCAGCCAGAACGCCATCATCGTTCGAACGCTCACGCCCTTGTTTTTGATGAGCTTTCAGTGGCGGCAGAAGTATTTCTCATCCCCGGTCATTCGCCGCCGCTCACTGGCTGATCATCAGGAGTTCGTGGCCACCATTGCTGACAGGGACGAAACCCGGGCGGCGGCTCTGGTGCAAAAGCATGTCCATTCCGCATTCGATGAAGTTCGGGCACTGGCGGAAGGAAACGGGCAGCCGGAATCTCACAACCAATGGGCAGGCCTGGACGAGTAAGTGTTGCCGGGAACACCGGTCACGCAGCGCAGGTCGAAGCCAATTTCGATCCGCACAACCTGAATGAAGATCGCTGCATTCAGGCATCGACAACAACAAAGGGAGAGACAACAATGAAAAACAAGCAAACACGGCGCGAGTTCGGCGCCACCGCGCTATCCGCCCTCGCGGCTTCCGTATTGCCCGCCCCGTTCGTCTGGGCCGCCGAGAAGAAATACGATCCGGGCGCGACCGATACCGAAATCAAGCTGGGCCAGACCGTGCCGCACAGCGGCCCGGGTTCGCTCTATGGCGTGCTCGGCCGTGTCGGCGAAGCCTATTTCCAGATGCTGAACGAAAAGGGTGGCATCAACGGCCGGAAGGTCAAGTTCTTGACCATGGATGACGCCTACAGCGCGCCGAAATGCGTGGAAGCGACGCGGCGCCTGGTGGAGAATGACGAAGTGCTGGCGCTGTTCGGCTCGCTCGGCACCGCGCCGCAGACCGCCGTGCACAAATACCTCAACTCAAAGGGCGTGCCGCAGCTGATGCTCAACACCGGCGCGTCGAAATGGAACGATCCGAAGAATTTCAAATGGACCATGGCGGGCCTGCCGCTGTATCCGACCGAGGCGCGCATTCTCGCCAAGTACGTGGTGGCGACGAAGCCGAATGCCAAAATCGGCATTCTCTACCAGAACGACGATTTTGGCCGCGATTTCCTGGCGCCGTTCAAGAAGGTTCTGGAGGAAGCCGGCGGTACCGCCAAGGTGATCATGGAGCAGACCTACGATCTGACCGAGCCGACCATCGATTCGCAGCTGATCAATCTATCGAAGTCGGGCGCGGATGTTTTCTACAACATCTCTACCGGCAAGGCGTCGTCGCAGTCGATCCGCAAGGTGGTCGAGCTCGGCTGGAAGCCACTGCAATTGCTGTCGGCGGGATCGACCGGACGTTCGATCCTCAGCGCCGCCGGTTTCGAGAATGCCACCGGCATCGTCGCCATCCGTTACGCCAAGGAAGTCGGCGTGCCGCGCTGGGAAAAGGATCCCGACGTGATGGCGTTCGAGGCGCTGCGCAAGAAATATCTGCCCAATGTCGATCCTGACAACACCATCGCCTTCGCCGGCTACGGCCAGGTGGCGTCGATGGCGGAAATCCTGCGCCGCTGCGGCGACGATCTCACCCGCGCCAATGTGCTGAAACAGGCGACGACGCTGGCCGGCTTCCACTCGCCGTATTTCCTCGACGGCGTCAATTTCAGCTACACGCCGGAGGACTACACGCCGATGAAGACGCTCTTCATCTCGCAGTTCAACGGCAAGGACTGGGATATTTCCGACAAGCCGGTGACGGAATAATCTTGGGCGTCATTCCGGGGCGATGCGCAGCATCGAACTATGATGTGCAATTGCACATCTGAGAATCTCGAGGTTCCCCGATGTGCAATTGCACATCTGGGGTTCGCGCTCTGAGTGCCCCGGAACGACGGTGAACTCACCATAACCCTCGACGTAGCGGGCTGAACGGCTTAGTTCTTGGTTTGTGCCGTCCCGAATCTTACCCGCCATATCGGCCGAGCCGGCCGCGCTGCTGCCCGACCGCTTCCTTCGGTGGTTTGCGTCGCGCGGCTGGTCGCCGCGTGAACATCAGCTGGAACTGCTGGCGAAGGCGCGGGACGATCGCTCGGCGCTGCTGATCGCGCCGACCGGCGCCGGCAAAACGCTGGCGGGTTTTTTGCCGACGCTGGTGGAGTTGTCTGCTCTGTCATCCACGATGCGTTCTTCTCCCCTCCCTCCGCGTAGCGGTGGGGAGGGGTCGGGGGTGGGGGGTGTCTCCGCGTGTTCCCATGCCAATACCGAGTCTGCTGCGCTACCCCCCACCCCCGACCTCGAGAGCGAGCTTTGCTCGCCTCGGACCCCACCACGCGCTTCGCGCGCGGGGGGAGGGGAGAAGAGCGAGCTTGCGGCAAAATCATCCCGCCCCGAACTGATCTCCACCGGCCGCGGCGTCAAGCGTACCGGCGGTCTGCACACCCTTTACATCTCGCCCCTGAAGGCACTCGCGGTCGATATCGCGCGCAACCTGGAGACGCCGATCGCCGAGATGGGCCTGCCGATCAAGGTCGAGACCCGCACCGGCGACACGCCGGTGTCGCGCCGGCAGCGGCAGCGGCGCTATCCGCCGGATATCCTGCTGACCACGCCGGAACAACTGGCGCTGCTGTTGTCCTCCGACGATGCGCCGTTCCTGTTCGGCTCACTGAAACGCATCGTGCTCGATGAGTTGCATGCGCTGGTCACGTCCAAGCGCGGCGATCTGCTGTCGCTGGGACTGGCGCGGCTGTGGCGGCTGGCGCCCGAAATGCGCGGCATCGGATTGTCGGCGACGGTCGCCGAGCCGGAATCGCTGGCGCGGTTCCTGGTGCCGCAGCGCGACCGCAAGATAGAAGCCGCCGACATTGTCGTTGCCGGCGGCGCCGCAGCGCCCGTGGTCGAGATGCTCGACACCAGGGAGCGCCTGCCATGGGCCGGGCACAGCGCCCGCCATGCGCTCGGCGAAATGTACGAACTGATCAAGCGCAACAAGACCACGCTGGTGTTCGTCAACACCCGCAGCCAGGCCGAAATGCTGTTCCAGGATTTCTGGCGCATGAACGACGACGGCCTGGCGATTGCGCTGCATCACGGCTCACTCGACGTCGCGCAGCGCCGCAAGGTCGAGGACGCGATGGCGGCCGGCAAATTGCGCGGCGTGGTCTGCACCTCTTCGCTCGACCTCGGTATCGACTGGGGCGACATCGACCTCGTCATCAATGTCGGCGCGCCGAAGGGGTCCTCGCGGCTGATGCAGCGGATCGGCCGCGCCAACCATCGGTTAGACGAACCCTCGCGCGCCGTGCTGGTGCCGGCCAACCGCTTCGAGGTGCTGGAATGCGCCGTTGCGATCGACGCGATCGCGGAGAATGCGCAGGATACCCCGCCGTTACGTAAGGGCGCGCTCGACGTATTGGCGCAGCACGTGTTGGGGTGCGCCTGCGGCGAGCCGTTTCTCTCCGATGAGCTCTACGAGGAAGTGCTGACGTCGGCGCCGTATTCAGGTTTGACGCGCACCGATTTCGACGACGTGGTCGATTTCGTCGCCACCGGCGGTTACGCGCTGAAAACCTATGAGCGCTTCGCGCGCATCAAGCAGGACAAGCAAGGCCGCTGGCGCGTCGCTAATCCCCGCGTGCGGCAGAGCTATCGCCTCAATGTCGGCACCATCGTCGAAGAACCGATGCTCAAAGTCCGGCTGGTGCGTTCGCGCGGCGGCGGTGCGGGAGCGACCGGCGCACTTGGGCGCGGCGGGCGGATGCTCGGCGAGATCGAGGAGTACTTCATCGAGGGACTGGTGGTCGGGGACACCTTTGTGTTCGGCGGCGAGGTGGTGCGCTACGAGGCGCTCGCCGAAGATCAGGTCTACGTTTCGCGCGCCAACGATGCGGACGCCAAGGTGCCGTCCTATATGGGCGGCAAGTTTCCGTTGTCGACCTATTTGGCCGAGCGCGTGCGTAAATTGCTCGACGACAAGCGAGCCTGGAACGCGCTGCCCGATCAGGTGCGCGACTGGCTGTCGCTGCAACGGCATTTTTCGCGCGTGCCGGCGGTGCGGGAATTGCTGATCGAAACCTTCCCGCGCGGCAACAAACATTATTTGATCTGCTATCCCTTCGAGGGGCGGCTGGCGCACCAGACGCTCGGCATGTTGCTGACGCGGCGGATGGAACGGGCGCGGGTGCGGCCGCTCGGCTTTGTCGCCAATGAATATGCGGTCGCGGTGTGGGGGCTCGGCGACATGTCGTTCATGATCCGCCATGGCAAGCTCGATCTCAACGCGCTGTTCGATCCAGACATGCTGGGCGACGATCTCGAGGCGTGGCTCGCCGAATCCGCGCTGATGAAGCGCACCTTCTGCGCGGTGATATCAGGCCTGATCGCGCGGCGCTTCACCGGCGAGGAAAAGTCCCGCCGCCAGGTGCTGTTCTCGACCGATTTGATCTACGACGTGCTGCGCAAGCACCAGGCCGACCATGTGCTGCTGCGTGCCGCGCGCGCCGATGCCGCCACCGGGTTGCTCGACCTCAAGCGGCTCGGTGATATGCTGTCGCGTATTCAGGGCCGAATCATCCATCGGGAACTCGACCGTGTCTCGCCGCTCGCGGTGCCGGTGATGCTGGAAATCGGCCGCGAGTCAGTCTATGGCGAAGCGGCCGACGAGTTGCTGGCGGAAGCCGCGGACGAACTGGTCAAGGAAGCGACAGGATAGAACGTGACGGCAGCGGCGCAATCTTCGGACGATGAACAAATGGCGCGGGTTTCGAAGGTCGCGATTGCGGATGTAACTTTCCTCGCCGATCTCTCCGGCGCGCTGTTCTGGCAGGAACAGCGCCTGCTGGTCGTTTCCGACCTGCATCTGGAAAAAGGCTCCAGCTTCGCCGCGCGCGGCGTGCTGCTGCCGCCCTATGACACGGTGGCAACGCTGGGCCGGCTTGCCGCCGTGATCGCGCGGCACGACCCGCGCATGGTGATCGCGCTCGGCGACAGTTTTCACGACCGCGACGCGCATGAGCGGCTGTCCGCGCCCGATCGCGAGGCGCTTGCGGCGATGCAGGCGCGGCGCGACTGGATCTGGATCGCGGGCAATCACGATCCGGCCTTGCCTTCGGATCTCGGCGGCGTCGTCGCCAATGAAGTCGCGATCGGCAACATCACGTTCCGTCATGAGCCCACGGGCGCGTCAGGCGAAATCGCCGGCCATCTGCATCCCAAGGCCCGCGTCGCCACCCGCGGCCGTGCGATGGAGCGGCGCTGCTTCGCCTGCGACGGCGAGCGCGCGGTAATGCCGGCGTTCGGCGCCTATACCGGCGGCCTCAGCATCCGCGATCCGGCGTTTGCAAAGATATTCCAGACACCGGGCCTGATGGCGCACGTGCTCGGCGACAGCAGACTGCACGCGATCGCGGCGTCGCGGTGTTACTGAGAGAGCGACCGCAGCTCACTGTTGATACAAGCCAAAGCTGATACGAGCCAAAGCCAAGCGAACGCGCATCAGCGTCTGCGACCGAATCTATCGGTAGATTCTGAAATTGTGAGTCAACTCCATTTCACTATGCGGTGAGCCATTGTTGATTGGCGCAACAGCACCGCGCCAAGCTATCGACAACGGCACATGGAGTTTGGCGACGGCCGAAAGGGAGTCGGTGTCCTCCATGTGCGCCGCGACTCCAATGCGTAAACGGGGGCCATCGACTGCCTCGAAAAACGCATGAGACCTCGGCGGGAGAGCCGGGTTGTCCCTCCGGGACAACAGGCCAATTACAAAACAAAGCGAGCTGTAACTCGCTTAACCATGGAGCAAATACCATGAACTACAAAACACTCGTTGCCGCATCCTTGATGTCGATCGCTCTGACGTCCGCGGCGTTTGCGCAGTGCACGGACTGCGCAATGTATCCGGATCGCGATGTCCTGAACAAAGGCGCGCCGACCCCCGCCAGCAAGATGATGGCGGAGCCGGGCGGCGCAGCAGGTGCGGGCGCTGCGAATTTTGAAAACGGTGCGTACAATGGACGTGCCGGAGCCAGGGTGGCTGGAACGCAGCGCCGCCACTACCACGACGCCAACGCTTCCATGGCTGGGGGTTCTGTCCCGGCCGATACCCCCTCTCACCGGGTGTACCTCAAGAACCTGCACGACTCCGGATACAATCCTGGCAGCGACGTCGATGGCGCCGGCAACATGAAAGTAAACTGATCCCGACGCACCATTCGGTATGCGTTACTTGGTGCGCACCCTCACCCCCGCACGCGGGAGAGGGCGCGCACCGGGTTCGCCGCCAGCTACGCCGCCTTCGCCTGCACCGCGTTGCAAAACTCCGCCAGCCGATCGGCGAGCCGCAACGTGGCGGGGCTGGCATCCGGTGCGGCGACCAGCGCGACTTCCGTCCGGTCGATCGGTGCAAAACCGTCTTTCGCGGTCAGCACGCGGTGGTCGGCCTGGATCGCCATCTCGGACAGGATGCTCAGCCCCATGCCGGCGGCGACGGCGGCCTGGATGCCGGAGAGGCTGGAGGACGTGTAGGTCATGTGCCAGGCGCGGCCGGCGCTTTCCAGCGCGTGGATCGCGCGCGAACGATAGAGGCAGCCAGTGGGAAAGCCGATCAGCGGCACCGAGCCCGTGGTGGTATCGCGCGGCCGGCTCTTGCTGGTGACCCAGTGCACCCGTTCGGGCCACACGGCGATGCCGACTTTCTCGCCGGCGGCGCGTTTGAACAGCGCCAGATCGAGTTCGCCGCGTTCGAGGTCGCGCTTCAGGTAAGTGCTTTGGTCGGAGCGGACATCCATCCGCAATCCGGGATGCGAGCGTGAAAACGCCGCCAGCAATTTCGCCAGCCGGTAGGCGGCAAAATCTTCGGGCACGCCGAGCCGGATCGCGCCTTCACTGCCGGGGCGCGTCAGCACATCGCGGGCTTCTTCGGCCAGCGACAGCAGCCGCCGCGCATAGGACAGCAGCCGCTCACCGGCTTCGGTCGGCGTGACGTCCTTGCCGCTCCGGTTCAGCAGCGGCTGGCCGATGTCCTCCTCCAGCCGCTTGATCTGCTGGCTGACGGTCGACTGGGTGCGGTGGACGCGCTCGCCGGCGCGGGTGAAGCCGCCGGAATCCACCACCGAGACGAAGCTGCGCAGCAGTTCCAGATCGAGCATGGCCATGGCTCGTCTCCACTCTCCAAAACCGGGGCTATTCACAAATCAACTGGATATCAGTCTATCATTTAATTTCTAAATATCAAGGCGCGGGCCTACATCATGGGCAAAGGAGACTTCCATGTCGCTCGCGCCCTCGATTGCCGTTCCCCGCGCCGGTTTCAATTGGCTGCCGCTCACGATCACGCTGTTCTGCCTGCTCTGGAGCTTTGCCTTCGTCGCCGGCAAGATCGGCGTCACCGATTGTCCGCCGCTGATCCTGCTCACGGCGCGGTTTTCGCTCGCAGGCGTCCTGATCCTCGGCATATCCGCCCTGCGCAGCGAGGGATGGCAGCTCAGCTGGCGCGACGTGGCCGTGTTCGCGGTGCTCGGCGTCGCCAACAACGCGCTCTATCTCGGGCTGGGGTACACCGGCCTCAAGACCGTATCGGCCGGCCTCGGCGGCCTGATCGTCAGCGCCAATCCGGTGTTCACGGCTGTCGCGGCCGCGGTGTTTCTCGGCGAGGCGCTGACCTGGCGCAAGGTGACGGGACTTTTACTCGGCATCGCCGGCGTCGGCTTCATCGTCTGGCATCGCATGTCGGTTGGGTCGGACAGCGTGGATGGCATCGTCTACACGCTGGCGTCGCTCGCCTCGATCGTGGTCGGCACCATCCTGTTCAAGGTGCTGGCGCCGAAGGGCAGCCTGTGGGTCGGCAACGGTGTGCAGAATCTCGCCGGCGGCCTGGCGCTGCTGCCGTTCGCCTTCACGTTTTCCAGCGTCAGCGACATCGTGCCGAGCGCGCGGCTGCTCGGCGCATTCGCCTTCCTGGTGCTGGGCGGATCGATCCTTGCCTATTTGCTGTGGTTTCATCTGTTGAAGGTTTGCGGCGCGACGGCAGCGAGCGCCTATCATTTCCTGATGCCGCCGCTCGGCATGTTGTTCGCTTTCCTCGTGCTCGGCGAGCACGTCGAATTCCGCGACCTGCTCGGGATCATTCCGGTGGCGCTCGGGATCTATCTGGTGACGCGGCCCGCTGCGGTGGCCGCTCCCGCTTCGCAAAGGAGTGCATCATGACCTTATCCATCACCCTGGTCGGCGGCCCGACCGCACTGATTGAAATCGATGGCTTCCGCCTGCTCACCGATCCGACCTTCGATGCGCCCGGCGCCTATCAATTGCCGCATGTGAAGCTGGAAAAGCTGGTGGGCCCCGCGGTGACCGCGGAGAGGATCGGTGAAGTCGATGCCGTGCTGCTCAGCCATGACCAGCATTCCGACAATCTCGACCATTCCGGCCGCGAGTTTCTCAAAAGGGCAAAACGCGTGCTGACGACGGAAGCCGGCGCTAGGCGGCTCGGCGGCAAGGCGGAAGGATTTTCGCCATGGGGCGTCACCGAACTCACCGGCAGCAACGGCCGTTCACTGACGGTCACCGCGACGCCGGCGCGTCATGGTCCGGCGGGCATCGAGCCGCTGTCGGGCGATGTCATCGGCTTCGTGGTGGCGTCGAACAAATCAGGCAGCCGCCCGGTCTATATCAGCGGTGACACGGTCTGGTTCGACGGCGTCGCCGAGGTCGCAAAGCGATTCAGGGCCGGCGTGGTGCTGCCGTTCGCGGGCGCGGCGCAGACCCGTGGCCCCTTCCATCTCACGATGGACACCAACGATACGATCGAGACCGCGCGCGCGTTCTCCGATGCCGTGATCGTGCCTGTTCATACCGACGGGTGGGCGCATTTCCGCCAGAACGCGAATGATCTGCGCGTTACCTTCGATGCGCTCGGCTTTGGGCCGCGCCTGCGGATTCTGGAGCCGGGTGTCACGACGGTGATCGAGCCTTTGCATCCCGCGTGAGCCGCGGCGGCTTGTCTACGCAAGTTCTGCGGATGAAGCGAAGCGAAATCCGGGAACAAAAGTGACGCCGGCCCAGGATTACGCTTCGCTTCATCCGGGCTACCTGAATCTAATCCTTCCGGAATACGATCGACGCCATCCAGCCCGTCATCAGCGCCATGAAGGCCGTCACCAGCCCGTAGGCGAAACCATTGTTGTGGGCGGCGTTGGCGATGAACTGTTCGAAACCGACCTTGACGATCTCGAACGCGGTTTCGGTGCGCGTGACCAGCGCGCCGTCGGCGAACAGCTTGATCTCGACGTCGTAGGTGCCGATCGGCACTTCGCCCGGCAGCGGAATGCCGGTGCGGAACAGCGTCGGCGTCAGGAACGTCACGGCCGATTGCTCCTCGCGATAAAGCCCGTGCTGGGTCCGCAGCCGCACGAACGCGCTGCGGAACGGATCGTTGGGCACGACGTCGGCAAAATCGGGACCGACGCGCTGGGTCAGCAGGACATTGTTGAGACCGAGTTGCTGCCGGCGCTGCACTTCGGGGGAAGCGATGGCATCGAACGGCCGGTTGGAAAACAGCGCCAGATAGGTCGGCACTTTGAGGAATTGCCGGGAGTCGGTGTTGATCCAGATGCCGAATTTGCGCTCCTTGCGCCGTGTCACCATGTCGGCGCGCGGTCCGCTGACGGTCACGACCAGATCGTAATTGTTGCGGCCGGCCGGCGTCTGCACGTCCTTCTCGACCGAGCCGAACAGCACCAGCTCCTCGCCGGAATAATTCGGCGTCACCGTGACGCGGTGGTTCGACACCGACACGATCAGCCGCTCGGCGCATGCCGGCGAAATGGCGAGCGCGGCACCCAGCACGAGACTTGCCACGAGGAGCGAGGTGCGCGCGCTCATACCCCGCCTCCCGTTTCGCGGATCGTGAACAGATCGGCCGGCCGGATCACCAGTTCGACGGCAAAGCGGATACCGACGGCGAGCACCAGAAGCCCGAGCAGTAGCCGCAGATGTTCGCCGCGGATCTTCTGGCCGGCGCGGGCGCCGAACTGGGCGCCGGTCACGCCGCCGATCATCAGGATCAGCGCCAGCACGGCGTCGACCAGATGGTTGGTCACCGCATGCAGCAGGGTAGCGAATATCATCGTCACCAGCGTCAGCACCATCGAGGTGCCGACCACGGTCGAAGTCGGCACCCGCAGCACGTAGATCATCAGCGGTACCAGGATGAAACCGCCGCCGATGCCCATGACGGCGCCGATGAAGCCGATAATCAGGCCGATCACGACGACGGGAATCACGGACAGATAGATCTTCGAGCGCTTGAATCGCATCTTCAGCGGCAGGCCGTGAATCCAGCCATGGCTGCCGGGGCGGCGTATCGTCGCCGCACCGCCGCGCCGGGCCCGCAGCAGCGCGCGCAGGCCTTCCCAGAACATCAGCCCGCCGACCGTGGTCAGCAGGATCACGTAGGACGTCGCGATCAACAGATCGAGCTGGCCGAGCGAGCGCAGCAGCGTAAACGTCCAGACCCCCAGCGCGGTCCCGACAGTGCCGCCGGTCAACAAGACCACCGCCAGAATGGGATCGATGGATCGTCGCCTCCAATAGGATATCGCGCCCGAGAAGGAGGAAGCCGCGATATGGCTCGCGACCGAGGCGACCGCGACCGCGGGCGCGATACCGACGAAGATCAACAGCGGCGTCATCAGGAAGCCGCCGCCGATACCGAACATGCCGGAGACGAAACCAACCGCCGCGCCCATCGCCAGGATGAGGAAAACATTGACCGGAATGTCGGCGATCGGAAGGTAGAGCTGCACGCGCGTCTGCTTCTCGTTGTCTGCCGCTGACCCGGCCTAAAGGCCGCTCAGGGCATGGTTTCGAGCATTTGCCGGCAGTGGAATCCGATTGGCGCGCAGGGTCAGCGCACGCGGACCGGTTGCCGCGTCTTTGCATAACCCAGATCAGTGGCAGGGGGGACTAAAGAATGCCCCGGAAGGCAATTATTTGCCGCACCTGCACATATGCGCGGCGGGGGGTGGGGAATAATTTTCGTCGTCCCGGCTCAAGGCCGGGACGACAGCAATCAGGGCTTTCCGACCGGATCGGTGACGAGGTTCATGGCGAGCGCCTCCTTCGGCGCAAGCCAGCGGATGTCCTTGGTCTCGGACATGGCTTGTACGACCGACGACGAAACCCCCATTTTGGTCATATAGCCCAGCACCGCGCCTGATATCTTCTGGGCTTCGGCGAGCGGATCATCCACTTGCCTTGTCGTGGTAAACCGGTGCACGCCCAAGCCTGAGCCCGACACGCCGATGCGGCTCTTGCCGCCGGCATAGACCAGCACGCAGGCGCTGGCGCAATAGGAGGGTTTGACGCGGCCTGCGGCATCGGCGGTGCCGACCGCCGTCATCAGACCGCGCGAGCGAATGATCTCGCCCATGATCGCGGCCTGATTCAAATCGCCGCCGGGCGAGGACATCAGGATCACGTCGCCGGCGACAAGCTGGGCCTCGTCCAGCCTTTCACGGAACCATCTTGCCGCCGCGGGCCCGATCTCCCCCTTGATGAACAGGGCGCGCCGGTCGCGCGCCGCGCCATCGAGATCGAGTTTGGCGGCCACGGAGGACGTCAGGCTTGGCGAGCTATACTGGTCTTTCCAGTAATCCCAGGCATCGGGCCGTGAGAGGTCGCGATAGGCTTGAATGGCGATGCTGGAAACCAGCAGCACGAAGATGAGAATCGAGCCAAGCGGCCATTGGCTGCGCGCCGTTTGCGGTTGCTGCGGAGGAGGCGGCGGCGGAGCAGATCGCCAAGGCGAAGGCGCGGACTGCTCGGCCAGCTTGCGCGGCGGCGCGACCGAAGGCCCGGTCGGCGACCTTCGGAAATGGCCTTCCCCGTCCTGACCATCTTCGGCAGACAATCGATCCTCACTGCAAAGCCGTGCGAGGCCACGCTGGCCCCATCAGATGATACGGCTTTATATGGAGGGATTATCGGGGCGATGCCAGCGGCGCCGCCGCCGACTTCAACGGACCGCGGCGCGCTTGGTCGAAGCCTGCTTGGCGGCGGGTTTGGTCGCAGTTGCGGGCGCAGGCGTCGGATCCCAGCCGCCGGCCGGGGTTGCGACATTGACGGCGGCGTCGGGCTGCGGCTCCGGCGTAAAGGTCTGGATCGCGAGCTTGGCCGCCGCTAGCGACTGGGCGTCGAGGCGCTTGGCGATATCGTCACGCTTGCGGCCGGAATCCGCATCGCCCTGCGCGGCTGCGAGGCTGAACCATTTGAAGGATTCGGCGAGGTTCTGCTCGACCCCGATGCCGCGGGCGTAGAGGATGCCGAGGTTGAACTGGCTGTCGGCGACGCCGCGGTCGGCCGCCTTGCGGAACCATTGCGACGCGACCTTGTAGTTGGCGCCCTTGCCGCCGCCATCGGCGTCGAGCACGGCCAGATTGTGCATCGCCTTGGCGTTGCCGCGTTCGGCCGCCTGCAGATAGTAACGCCGCGCGACATCGGCGTCCTTTTTGACGCTCATGCCCTTCTCGTAGAAGGTGCCGAGCCGGAAGATCGCGGGCACCACGCCGGCTTGCGCCGCGCGGTCATACCATTTCGCGGCTTCGTCGAGATTGGCTGCCACGCCCTTGCCCTCGGCAAAGCGCACGCCGACTTCATAGGCTGCAGTCGGATCGCCCTTCAGCGCAGCGGCGCGCAGCATCGGTCCGCCGATGCCATCGGGCAGTTGCTCGCCCGGCGGCACCTGTACCATTCCAGGCTTGCCGTTGGCTGGCAGGGCCGGGAGCGCGCCGGTGATGTCGCTGGCATTGATCGGCGACATCACCGCTTGTGGCGGGATGGACATCGCCGCCTGCGGCGCGATCGCGGTCTGAGGAATAGCGGCTTGAGGAATAATGGCCTGAGGAATCGTGGATTGGGGAATAGCGACTTGCGCGCCATCCAGCGTGTTCGGTGCGGAGCTGTTGTTCGATTGCCGTCCGATCGGGGCGGGCGACATCATGGAGGGCCCAGCCGGTGCCGGCATGGCGGGCTTGGCGCTGTTCTCGGCCGGGGCTTTTGAGGCCGGCGCCGGATCGGTGGATTCCATCTGCGGTATTTGCGGCGCGCTGCCGGTGTCGAGCAGCGTCATCGCCAGCTGGAAGGTGCTGAGCACGATCGCGAATACGCTCGCGCCGACCAGCAGCGAGCGGATCTTGGAGGTGATGTTCGACGGCCCCTTGCCGTCGGTCTTGCCCTTGTCGATGGCGGTAACCTTGGCGGCCTTCGAGTTAGCCTTCGCAGCAGCCTTGGCCGCCTTCTCGTTGGCGGGCGCCGCGGCAGCGGCCTGCGCGGCGCGGCGGGCGGCGGCGATGAAGCTCGACGAACTGACCGGCTCCTTGGCGGCCGCGGAAATTTCGTTGATCACGCTTTCCGACGCGGCGATCCGCTCCGATGGCGACGACGCCCGTGCGGTCGGCCGTGTGCCCGGCTCCAGCGGATGATCCGGCGGCAATTCCGGCGCGATCGCGGTGCGTGGCGGGGCTGCGTGCGGCTCGAGGATTTCGCTGATGGCACGCGGCGTCATCGGCGGAATGGCCGGCGGCGCTACCGGCTCCGCGGCATGGAAGTCGCGCGGCGCGGCGGTAAAATGCTCCTGCGCGGCTGCGGGATTCGGCAATTCCGGTTTCGGCTGCGGGGCAAAGGCCTGCGGCTGAGCCTGAGGGACATAGGCCGGCGGTGCAAAGCTCGACGGCGGCATCGCCGCGCGCGGCGCTTCCGCCGGGGCTTCGAATGAAGCGGGGGCAGGCGCTGCCACTGGCGGTGCGGCGCGAACCGCGCGCAGATCGCCTTCGATCATCGCCAGCCGATCGACCACATGGCCGAGCGTGCTGTGAACCGTCTCCAGCGAATCCTGGGTGCGGCGGTCGGTTTCCGACTGGTTGAAACGGATGTCCGACAATTCACGCTTGACGGCTTCGACGATGCCGGAATCCATCGACTGCGGCGCCGCATAGCTGCTGGTGTTGTCGGCGAGCCTGGCCAAATTCGCGTGCTGGTGTTCGAGATGGCGCAGGATGTCCTGCAGCCCTGCCTCGACGCGCCCGAGATTGCCGCCGCCAGAACCGCCCTGGCCGCCGGAGGTCTCCAGGCGTTCCAGCAGATAGGTCACGCGCTGTTCGAGATGGGTGAACGCCGAAGCATTGTCGTTGCCGGCCGGGATCCGATCCAGGCGTTCGGACAGCGAGCGCAGCGCGCCTTCGATATATTCGGAATTGTCGCTTGCGACCGGCCGCTCGCGCGTTTCGATCGACGAGGTCAGCGCGGCAATGCGCTGTTCAAGGCTGGCCAGCGACTCGCTGTTGTCGCCGGCGCGGGACAATTGATCGACCTTGGCCGACAGCGCATGCAGATCGTCGGAAACCCGCGCCAGCGCATCGTTGGACGCAACGTTGGAGGCGATCGAGCGCATCGCCGAGATCGCGTCTTCGAGCTGACGCACCGTCGACGGATCGTCGTTCGTACGCAGGATCAGGTCGAGCTTGGTGCCGAGATTGCGGATCGCGTCGTCATAACCCGCGAGTTGCTCGGCCGGCTTCAGCGAGCGCAGCGCGTCGTAGATTTCGCCGAGCGCGCGCTCGAGGTTGGCCAGCACGTTGGCGTCGGTGCCGTTCTGGCGGGTTTCGTCGATCCGGCGCGACAGCGAGCGGATTTCGTTCTCGATCGAATCGATCGCCTGGCGCGGCATCGCTTCGGTGATGGCGCGGCGGATATCGGCAAGCTCGGTGCGGAAGGCCGCAATCGACTGCTCGACATTGTCGGGGCGCTGCAGCGCCTCGATCTGGCTTGTGATCTTGAGCAGATGCCGTTCCAGCGACGAAAAATCCGGACCGGCGGGCATCGGAGCAGGCGCGGGCGCCGGTGCAGGCGGCTGCATCGGTGGCGCATAAGCCATGGCAGGGGCGCTCGGCGCCATCGGCGGCACACCTGCCGCCATCGGCGGCGCGCTGCGCGGCGGCATCTGCCGGGACGGCACCCCGTCCAGTTCGTTCTGGCGCGCGGCGATTTCGGCGATCGCCGAATCAAACGACGACGGGCTCAGCGGCGGCGAGGGACGATAGACTTGCGCCGCGGCGCGCTCGACCATCTCGGTCTGGCGCTGCCGCTCCTGGACCGTCGGTTGGCGCGGGGCGTGGTTTGAAATCTGCGACAGCCGCGCATCGAGGCGCGAAATGGCGTCATTCAGCTGCCGCGCGACGGTCGGCTCAGCGCGGGGCGCTTCGGTTCGGGGCGCGTCGCTCCGCGGGGCGGGGCGGGAAATCTGATCGATCTGCCGGGTGATCGAATCGAGCCGCTGGTGAATGTCCGCAACCTCGCGGCTCTCCGCGCTCGGCATCGCCGGCTGCTCGTCATGGGACGCACGGAAATTCGGAGGGGCGGAATCGCCGATGGTGGAATTGAGCCAGTCGCTCAGCGACATGCCAGCGCGCCGCGCGGCAGCCTCGGCCCTTTCGCGGACCGATGGATCGATGCCCTCTACACTCCACGATACGCGCGAATTCATGCTCTCGTCCGGTTCTGACTCCGGCGCTTCCTGCGCCTTCAGCCTCCCCGCGCGTCCCACCCAGGAGACAATCGAATTCCGCGCAGGTCGTCTGCCTCAGAACCTGACTTTTTCGCGTTACGGTAAATAACGGGTTAAGGAATGGGGCCGGACCGCCCTAAAGTTAACTTTGGAACCCGACCAGCCGGTTCCGCTGCCGCTCAGCCGTTGTTTTCGCGGCTGGTGTCTTCGAGCAGCAGGACGAGAGCAGGTTTCGCGACGGCGGCCAGGGTCTCGATCGCCTCTTCGCACCATTCCGCCACGGCTTGTTCGTGGCGCAGGCCGATGCGCAGTCCCAGCAGCTTGCCGGTATCGGCGACGGAGGTGGCTTTGCCGTCCGGGAACAGCTTGTTCAGAATGCGCTCGTAGCGCGCGTAGCGGTCGCGGTGATGTTCCAGCCGCGCCATCAGGTCGGCGCGCAAGGGCTCGATATCGAAGCTGTCGAGCGCGCACAGCCGTACCAGCAGGTCGTCCTTCATCATTGGCGGGCTGCTCGGCCGGGCGCCCCAGTGCCGCAGCGCAGCCCGGCCCTCTTGTGTCAGCGTATAGACCAGCTTGTTGGGCTTGCCGGACTGGACCACCTCGTGGCCCTGGATATGGCCGCGATCCCTGAGTTTCGAGAGTTCGCGATAGATCTGCTGGTGGTCGGCCTTCCAGAAGAACCCGATCGAGGAATCGAACGTCTTGGCGAGCTCATAGCCCGACATCGGACGTTCCGTCAGACAAGCAAGGATTGCGTCACCGAGCGCCAAGCGCCGACCCTTTCAAAAATCGCGAAAACAACCCCATGCAAAGTAGAAGGGGCCCAGTCTCCCGACCAAATTGCCGCGTTGACTTTATGCATAAAGTTGCATATGCGTCAACGTGCATAAAGATTGGGCTGAACCCGTATCGAGCCGATCGGAGACGCATCATGACCGTGACTGCCGCCATAACCGGCCTGGACAAATGGTACGGCTACATGAAGTCGCACGACCTAGCGGCGCTGTGGGATCTGCTGCACCCCGACGCGGTGTTCGAGAGTCCCGTGGTCCATACCCCGCAGCGCGGGCGTGACATCACCTTCAAATATCTGTCGAGCGCCGAGAAAGTGCTGGGCGGCCCGGGATTCAGATATGTCGGCGAATGGCGCAGCGACAATGGCGCCGTGCTCGAATTCGAAAAAGAAATCGACGGCATCGTGATCAACGGTGTCGACATCATCACCTTCGCGGATGGCAAGATCACGCATTTCAAGGTGATGGTGCGGCCGCTCAAGGCGATGAACCTGCTGCATCAATTGATGGGCGCGCAACTCGCAAAACAGTGAGGCCGCGTCGTCCGGAACCGGATAAGGTCCGTCTCTGAAATCCGAAGCGCCTGCTGGCTTGCCGACTTTCACCTGAAACGTAATCAGCCAATTCATTCTGCCCTGCCGGGAGAACACCATGCCGACTTACAAAGCCCCCGTTGAAGACGTCACGTTTCTGCTCAACGATGTGTTCCAGATCGACCGCTACGACAATCTCCCGGGTTTTACCGACGCTTCCGCGGATGTCCGCGAAGCGATCCTCGGTGAAGCGGCCAAGCTTTCCGAAGAAGTGCTGCAGCCGCTCAACCGCGTCGGTGATCTCCAGGGCTGCGTCCGCCATGATGACGGCCGCGTCACCACGCCGAAAGGTTTCAAGGAAGCCTTCAAGCAGGTCGCCGAAGGCGGCTGGCTCGGGCTGTCGGCACCTTCGGAATATGGCGGGCAGGGGCTGCCGGTCACGCTGAGCCAGGTCGTGACCGAATTCCAGAGCTCGGCCAACATGGCGTTTTCGATGTATGGCGGCCTGACCATGGGCGCGACCGCGGCATTGATGGTGCACGGCAAGCCCGAACAGAAGAACATGTTCGTGCCGAAGATGGTGGCGGGCGAGTGGACCGGCACCATGAACCTCACCGAGCCGCAATGCGGCACCGATCTCGGCCTGCTCCGCACCAAGGCGGTCAAGCAGGCCGATGGCAGCTACAAGATTACGGGCACCAAGATCTTCATCTCGGCCGGCGAGCACGATCTCGCCGACAACATTATCCATCTGGTGCTGGCGCGCATCGAAGGCGCGCCCGCGGGCATCAAGGGCGTCTCGCTGTTCGTGGTGCCGAAGGTGCTGGTCAATGCCGACGGTTCGCTCGGCGCACGCAATGGCGTGTCCTGCGGTTCGATCGAGCACAAGATGGGCATTCACGGCAATTCCACCTGCGTGATGAACTATGACGGCGCCACCGGCTGGCTGATCGGCGAAGAGAACAAGGGCATGCAGGGCATGTTCGTGATGATGAACGAGGCCCGCCTCGGCGTCGCGGTGCAGGGCCTCGCACAGTCAGAGGTCGCCTATCAGAACGCGGTCAATTATGCGCGCGAGCGCCTGCAGGGCCGGTCGCTGACGGGCGCCAAAGATCCGGACAAGCCGGCCGATCCGATCATCGTGCATCCCGACGTGCGCCGCGTGCTGCTGACGATCCGCGCCTTCAACGAGGCTGCCCGCGCGATGGTGGTGTGGACCGCGCTGAAGAGCGACGTCGCCCACCGCTCCTCCGACCCGAAGGATCGCCAGGAAGCCGACGACCACATGGGCCTGATGACGCCGGTCATGAAGGGCGTGATGACCGATGTCGGTTTCTCGAATTCGGTGCTGGCGCAGCAGATGTATGGCGGCCACGGCTATATCGCCGAACACGGCATGGAGCAGTTCGTGCGCGATGCGCGCATCGCCATGCTCTATGAAGGCGCCAACGGCATTCAGGCGCTCGATCTCGTCGGGCGCAAACTGCCGCGCGACGGCGGCCGCGCCGTGATGGCGTTCTTCGGCGAGGTCGGGGCCTTCGCCAAGGAGCACGGCGCCGACGAGGCGATGAAGCCGTTCGTGACGCCGCTCTCGACCGCGCTCGGCCACCTGCAGCAGGCCACCGGCTGGCTGATGCAGAACGCGCTCACCAAGCCGGACAATGCCGGCGCCGCCGCCACCGACTACATGCAATTGTTCGGCCTCGTCACCTTTGCCTATATGTGGGCGCGGATGGCCAAGGTGGCGCAGGACAAGATTGCGTCCTCTGGCGCCACGCCCTATCTGACCACCAAGCTGGTGACCGGCCGCTTCTTCATGGAGCGGATGCTGCCGGAAACGACGGTGCACCTTGCGCGCATCCAGACCGGCTGCGCGACCACCATGGAATTGGCGGCGGAAGCGTTTTGACAGGTCATTACGAGCCAACGCGTCGCGAGAAGGCGGCCACACATTCAGTTGTCATCGCCCGGCTTGACCGGGCGACCCAGTATTCCAGAGACGTCGATGATAGAACCGAAAAGCCGCGGCGTACTGGATCACCCGCCTTCGCGGGTGACGACAGCTGTGTGTGCGGCCACACCATCCACGTCATCGCAATGACGGACCGCACGATCTGACTGTTCTGAAATTCGTCTCGCTCGATCAGAGCCTGCACCGAAACGGGAGAAAACCATGCCTGAGGCATATATCTACGATCACGTTCGCACCCCGCGCGGCCGCGGCAAGGCCGACGGCTCGCTGCATGAAGTGACCGCGCTGGCGCTCGCCACCGTGCCGCTGCAGGCGCTGAAGGAGCGCAACAATCTCGCCGTCGACGTCGTCGACGACGTCGTGCTCGGCGTGGTCGATCCGGTCGGCGAGGCCGGAAGCGACATCGCGCGATTTGCAGCGCTCAAGGCCGGCCTCGGCCAGGCCGTCCCCGGCGTCCAGATCAGCCGCTTCTGTGCTTCCGGCCTCGACGCCGTGAATTTTGCCGCCGCCCAGGTCATGGCCGGCCAGCATGATCTCGTGATCGGCGGCGGCGCCGAATCCATGAGCCGCGTCGGCATCGGCGCTTCCGGCGGCGCCTGGCCGATGGATCCCTCGATGGCGGTGCCGGCCTATTTCATGCCGCAGGGCGTCTCGGCCGACCTGATCGCCACCAAATACGGCTTTTCGCGCGACGACGTCGACGCCTACGCGGTGCAGAGCCAGCAGCGCGCCGCCAAAGCCTGGGAAGAGGGCCGCTTCAAGAACTCCGTGGTGCCGGTGAAGGACATCAACGGCCTCACCATCCTCGCCAAGGATGAGCATATGCGCCCCTCAACGACGATGCAGTCGCTCGGCCAGTTGCAGCCATCGTTCGTGGCGATGGGCCAGATGGGCGGCTTCGATGCGGTGGCGATCCAGTCGCATCCCGAAGTCGAGCGCATCAACTACGTGCATCACGCCGGCAACTCCTCCGGCATCGTCGACGGCGCGGGCGCCGTGCTGCTCGGCAGCAAGGAAGCGGGCGCCAAGCACGGCCTGAAGGCGCGCGCGAAGATCCGCGCCTTTGCCAATATCGGCTCGGAGCCCGCGATGATGCTGACCGGCCCGGTCGACGTCACCGAAAAGCTGTTCGAGCGCTCCGGCATGAAGAAGTCGGACATCGACCTGTTCGAACTCAACGAGGCCTTCGCCTCGGTGGTGCTGCGCTACATGCAGGCCTTCGACATCGACAGCTCCAGGATCAACGTCAATGGCGGCGCGATCGCGCTCGGCCATCCCCTGGGCGCGACCGGTGCGATGATCCTCGGCACCGTGCTCGATGAACTCGAGCGCACCAACAAGTCGACCGCGCTGGTGACGCTGTGCATCGGCGGCGGCATGGGCACCGCGACCATCATCGAGCGGGTTTGATTTTTTCCCTCTCCCCTTGTGGGAGAGGGTGGCGCCTCACGCAGTGAGGCGACGGGTGAGGGGTTCTCTCCGCGGAGAGATATCTCTCATTGGATAGAGACCCCTCATCCGGCGCGCTTTGCGCGCCACCTTCTCCCACAAGGGGAGAAGGAAGAAGCAATCGGGAGCAACACATGGCCTTCAAGAATTTCAAGCTGGAAACCGACGCCGACGGCATCGTGCTCGTCACCTG
This sequence comes from Bradyrhizobium sp. AUGA SZCCT0431, assembly GCF_018131065.1. Classification (NCBI taxonomy): domain Bacteria; kingdom Pseudomonadati; phylum Pseudomonadota; class Alphaproteobacteria; order Hyphomicrobiales; family Nitrobacteraceae; genus Bradyrhizobium; species Bradyrhizobium sp. AUGA SZCCT0431. Next base: position 212,339 of record NZ_JAFCLR010000008.1, read on the forward strand.
GGACACGCCCGGCCGTTCGATGAACGTGCTCGACGAAACCTCGGCCACCGAACTCGAGGAGATCGTCAAGCAGACCACCGCCGACGCCGCCGTCAAGGGCGTCGTCATCACCTCGGGCAAGGAAGCGCTGTGCGCCGGCGCTGACCTGTCGATGCTCGAAGGCATGGCCCATCAATATGCCGATCTGCTCAAGGCCAAGGGCGAAGAGGCCGCCAACCAGATGCTGTTCGACCAGAGCCGCCGCTTCTCGCAGGTGTATCGCAACATCGAAATTTCAGGGAAGCCGTGGGTCGCCGCGATCAATGGCCTCGCGCTCGGCGGCGGTTTTGAACTGACGCTGGCCTGCCACTACCGCGTCGCCGCCGACAATCCCAAGACCCGGCTCGGCCTGCCCGAAGTGAAGGTCGGCCTGTTCCCCGGCGCCGGCGGCACCCAGCGCGTGCCGCGTATCGTGCAGCCTGCCGATGCGATGCAGCTGCTGCTCAAGGGCGAGGCGATCAACCTGACCCGAGCGAAGGCCCTTAATCTCATTCATGCGATCGTCCCGGCCGCCGACATGATCAAGGCGGCGAAGGACTGGATCAAGGGCGGCGGCAAGGCCGTCGCGCCCTGGGACGAAAAGGGCTTCAAGCTTCCCGGCGGCCCGGTGTTCTCCAAGGCGGGCATGCAGATGTTCCCGGCGGGCAACGCGATCTACCGCCGCGAGACCTACGACAATTATCCGGCGGCGCGCGCCATCATGAGCTGCGTCTATGAAGGCCTGCAGTTGCCGATCGACGCGGCGCTCCGTGTTGAATCACGCTACTTCACGCAGATCCTGCGCTCCAATGAAGCCGCCGCGATGATTCGCAGCCTGTTCCTGTCGATGCAGGAGCTGAACAAGGGTGCACGCCGCCCGCAGAACGTGCCGCCGACCAAGGTGAAAAAGCTCGCCGTGATCGGCGCCGGCTTCATGGGCGCCAGCGTCGGCTACGTCTCGGCGCGTGCCGGCATCGACGTCGTCTTGATCGACCGCGACCAGGCCAGCGCCGACAAGGGCAAGGGCCACGCCCAGACCGTGATCGACGATCTCATCAAGAAGGGCCGCGCCAAGGAAAGCGACCGCGACGCCGTGATGTCGCGCATCAGCGCCACCGCCGACTATGGCGTGCTGAAAGACTGCGACCTTGTCATCGAGGCCGTGTTCGAGGATCGCAAGGTCAAGGCCGAAACCTACGCCAAGGCGCAGCCGCTCCTGAAGGATGGCGCGATCTTCGCCTCGAACACCTCGACGCTGCCGATCAACTCGCTGGCCGAGGAATTCAAGGACCAGGGCAAGTTCATCGGTATCCACTTCTTCTCGCCGGTCGAGAAGATGATGCTGGTCGAGATCATCGTCGGCAAGAACACCGGCGACGCCGCGCTTGCCACCGCGCTGGATTACACGCGGATGATCGGCAAGACGCCCATTGTCGTCAACGACAGCAGAGGCTTCTACGCCAACCGCTGCGTCGGCCGCTACATCGCCGAAGGCAACGAGATGTTCCTCGAAGGCGTGCCGCCGGCGATGATCGAGAACTGCGCCAAGATGGCCGGCATGCCGGTCGGCCCGCTGTCGCTGTCAGATGAAGTGGCGCTCGACCTCGGGCTCAAGGTGATGAAGGCGACCGAGGCTGATCTCGGGCCGAACTCCATCAACCCCGATCAGAAGAAGCTGATGGTGGAACTGGTGGAGAAGCAGGGCCGTCTCGGCCGCAAGAACAGCAAGGGCTTTTACGACTATCCCGAGAAGGGCAAGGGCCAGAAGAGCCTGTGGACCGGACTTGCCGATCTGCAGCCGAAGAAGCTCGATCCTGACACGCTCGACATCGAGGAACTGAAGCAGCGTTTTCTCGTCGTGCAGGCGGTGGAAGCCGCGCGCACGGTGGAGGATCACGTCATCACCGACATGCGCGAGGCCGACGTCGGCTCGATCCTCGGCTTCGGTTTTGCGCCGTTCACCGGCGGCACGCTGTCCTATATCGACTTCATGGGCACCAGGAAGTTCGTCGAACTCTGCCACAAACTCGAAGCCAAATACGGCTCCCGCTTCACGCCGCCGAAATTGCTTGAGGACATGGCGGCCAAGGGCGAGACGTTCTATGGCCGCTTCCCGCCGAAGAAGCAGGCGGCGGCGTAACACAAATCCATCGTCGTCCCGGCCTTGAGCCGGGACCCATACGCCGTGTCCTATGGAATTGGCACAACGGCAGCTACCTTCTTTCACCACGCGCATTCGTGGTTATGGGTCCCGGCTCAAGGCCGGGACGACATGTTGAAAGATCTGAGCAGAACAAACAAAGGGCCGGATCATCGATCCGGCCCTTTGTTCTTTGAACAGAGTTTTCAGCGGGCTTCGAGTTAGGCAGGGCCACCATCCGCAATTCCGCCTACTGCCCCGCCGCGATTTGATGTAGCTGGTCCCGGAGATTGGCGGAGGTGGAGCCTGGTCCTGACCGGTCCCGGGCCCATGCAAGGGTGATGGTCGCAATGCCAAGTGTTATCGTTCTCGGCGCCGGAATGGTTGGGGTCGCAACCGCGCTGCAGTTACAGCGCCGCGGCTGGTCGGTCGTGCTGCTTGATCGCAATCCGCCCGGCCGCGAGACCAGCTACGGCAACGCCGGCTTCATCCAGAGCGAAGCGGTGCGCCCCTATCCGATGCCGCGCGATCTTGCGACGCTGGCGGCGATCGCAACAGGGCGCGCCAACGATGTCCATTACCGCGCAAAATGGCTGCCGCGGCATCTTGGTCCTTTGCTGCGGTACTGGTGGCATTCCGCTCCGGATCGGCACCATCGCATATCGCAGGCCTACGCGCGGATCATCGCACGGGCGACAAGCGAGCATGACGTGCTGATCCGGGAAGCCGGCGCGGACAATCTGGTGCAGCGAAGCGGCTATCATTCCCTGCGCCGCACCCAGGCTGCGCTGGATGAAGTGGCGCTGCTCGCCGAGACGCTGGCGGCTGAATTCGGTGTGCGATCGGAAATTATCAGCCCGGCACAGCTTGCCGCGGCCGAACCCGGGCTTAACGAGACCGGGGCGGGGGCTATTCACTGGCGCGACCCATGGACGGTCTCGGACCCGGGCGGGCTTGTATCGGCCTATGCCGATCTGTTCACGCGCGCAGGCGGCACCTTCGTCAACGGGGATGCGACCACGTTGGCGCCGAGTGCTGCCGGCTGGACGGTTCAGTCGGATGATGGCCCGATCGACGCCGAGGCGGCCGTGGTGTCGCTGGGTCCGTGGTCTCCCGATCTATTGCAAAAGTTTGACTATCGTTTTCCGATGCTGCGCAAGCGTGGCTACCATCGGCATTTCAGCGGCGGCGGCAGGCTCAATCTGCCACTGCACGACCCCGAATTCGCATACGCCATGGCGCCGATGGCGAAGGGATTGCGGATTACGTCGGGCGCCGAATTGATGGGACCGGAAAGGTCGTCGCAGTCGCGCCAGCTCGAACGGGCGGAGCAGGCGGCGCGGCGGCTTGTCGATCTCGGCACCGCGGTGGAGGCCGAACCCTGGAGCGGGGTCCGCCCCTGCATGCCCGACATGCTGCCGGTGGTGGGGGCTGCACCGAAGCACAAAGGCCTGTGGATGCATTTCGGGCATGGTCATCACGGCCACACCCTTGGCCCCACCACAGGCCGCCTGCTCGCCGAGATGATGAGCGGCGAGGCGACATTTACCGACGCATCGGCGTTCAGTCCTGCACGATACTGATGGGTTCTTGACGAAAATCTATCGTCGTCCCGGCGAAGGCCGGGACCCATAGCCACGTCGCTTATTGTTGCGGGTGTCGTCAGCGGAAATGTCTCATTGATAGATCACGCGGTATGGGTCCCGGCCTTCGCCGGGACGACGCGGTGTAAAACAAAGAGGGCCGGATCATCGATCCGGCCCTCAAACCTTATCGTACTCCGAAAAAACTCACGCCGCCTTGACCAGGCCTTCCTTGGTCAACGCTTCCTGCACCTTCGGGCGTGCGCCGACGCGGGCCTTGTAGGCCATCAGGTTGGAGAGATCAGCGAGATCCCATTTCATCCGTTCGGCCCATGACAGCATCGTGAACATGTAGCCGTCGGCCACAGAAAACTGCTTGCCCATCAGGTAGTCTTTCCCGGCGAGCTCGCCATCGACATATCTAAACTTGCCCATCACCCGGTCCTTGAAGAAGGCCTTGGCGTCATCGGAGAGCACCGGGCTGAACTGCGGGCCGATGTTCTTGTGCAGTTCACTGTTGATATAGGTGAGCCAGGCCTGCAACTTGTAGCGATCGGCATGGTCGCGGGTGGGGGCAAGATTCTTGTCCGCGGCTTTATCGGCGATCATCTGGACGATGACCGGGCCTTCGGTGACCAGTTCGCCGGAATCCAGCGCCAGCGCCGGGACCTGGCCCTTCGGATTGACCGTCAGATAGTCGTCGCCGTTTTCCAGCTTCTTGGCGCGCAAATCGACCTTGACCAGATCGTAGGGGAGACCGGCCTCCAGAAGCGCGATATGGGGAGACAGCGAGCAGGCGCCTGGCGAATAGTACAATTTCATTGGATTTTCTCCCGTTGGAAATCTTGGCTTGAGGCCGCGGAACGACTAAATGCATCTGCATGTAATAGTCAAGATTGATGCAGCTGCATTTAGTGCGGTACACTAACCTGTGACAGACACGGACCTGTGACGGATACGGACCAGACCATGAAACGCAAACCATCGACCGAGGCGACCAACGCCTGGATCCGCCTGATGCGGGTGCAGAGCCGGGTGCTCGACGCCGTCGAGCAGGATTTGAAGAAGGCGGGCTTCCCGCCGCTCGCCTGGTATGACGCGCTGCTGGAATTGTCGCGCGCGCCGTCCGGCGAGATGCGCCCCGTGGAGCTGGAGAAGCAGATGCTGATCCCGCAATACTCGACCTCGCGCCTGATCGACCGTCTGGTCGATGAGGGGCTGGCGGCGCGGCGCGAATGCAAGATCGACAAGCGTGGTCAGTTCGTCGAAATCACCGAGACGGGACGCGAGCTGCAGAAGAAAATGTGGAGCGCCTATTCCGCGGCGATCGAAAAACACGTCGGCTCCAAACTGTCCGACACCGACGCCATCAAGCTCTGCGGTCTGCTCGACCGGCTGGGGTGTTCCTGCAGCGAGGTCAGGGCGGCCGCCGTGCGAGACGGCGTTCCCGCCCGATGATACGCCTTCATCTTATCGTTTTTGCGGACAACGCTGTCCGCAATGCTCCCTGCCACACGGCGCGTTCGGTCGAATCGCCAAAGATCCGGATTTTTTATGGCGCGTGACCAAATCGATATGACGCCGTTGCAATCGCGCGACGAACTCGTGGCGTGGCTGGCGGCCGGCGTGAAGCCGCCGTCGGAATTCCGCATCGGCACCGAACACGAGAAGACCCCGTTCACGCTCGAGGGCTATCACCCCGTGCCATACGAAGGCGCGCGCGGCATCGGCGCGCTGCTGGAGGGCATGCAGCTTCTGCTCGGCTGGGAGCCGATCATGGAGCACGGCAACATCATCGGGCTGTATGACGTCACCGGTGGCGGCGCGATTTCGCTGGAGCCGGGCGGGCAGTTCGAATTGTCGGGCGCGCCGGTCGAGACCGTGCACCAGACCCAGGCGGAGCTGATGGCGCATCTGGCGCAGGTGCGCGAGATCGCGGCGCCTTTGGGGATCGGCTTTCTCGGCCTCGGCATGACGCCGTCATGGTCGCGGTCGCAAATCCCTGTGATGCCCAAGGGCCGCTACAAGATCATGACCAATTACATGCCGAAGGTCGGCCAATACGGCCTCGACATGATGTACCGGACCTGCACCGTGCAGACCAATCTCGACTTCTCGTCCGAAGCCGACATGGTCAAGAAATTGCGGGTATCGGTGGCGTTGCAGCCGATCGCGACCGCCTTGTTCGCCAATTCGCCGTTCACCGAGGGTAAGCCCAACGGCTTCCTGTCATTCCGCTCCGAAATCTGGCGCGATACCGATAATGCGCGTTCCGGCATGATCCCGTGGGCGTTCGAGGACGGCATGGGTTTTGAGCGCTGGGTCGACTATGCGCTCGACGTTCCCATGTATTTCGTCAAGCGCGGCGACAGCTATATCGACGTGTCAGGCTCGTCGTTCCGCGCCTTTTTCGACGGCAGGAACAATTCCTTGCCCGGCGAGCGGCCGACGCTGTCGGACTGGGCCAATCATCTCTCGACGATTTTCCCGGAAGTACGGTTGAAACGTTATCTGGAAATGCGCGGCGCCGATGGCGTGCCGTGGGGCCGTTTGCCGGCGCTGCCGGCGTTCTGGGTCGGCCTCTTGTACGACGACACGACGCTGGACGCGGCATGGGATCTCGTGAAGCACTGGACGGCGGCGGAGCGTCAGGCGCTGCGCGACGACGTGCCGCGCTTCGGCTTCAAGGCCCGGATCCGCGACCGCTATCTGTTCGAAATCGCGCGAGAATGCGTGAAGCTGTCGCATGCCGGCTTGCGGCGGCGCAGCCGCATTGATCACCTCGGCCGTGACGAAAGCCGTCACCTCGAGCCGCTGGAGCGGATCCTCGAATCCGGACGCACACCGGCCGAAGAGATGCTGGAGAAATTCAACGGCGCCTGGGGCGGCTCGGTGGAACCGGCCTACAAGGAATACGCTTTCTAACGCACGATCCGGTAAAGCATGCCCCGCACTTGATGCGGGGTGGGTGCCGGTTTTTCCGAAAAAGATCATGCGCAAACAAAAGGATAGAGCGTGATGGGATCATCACGCTCCGTTCGTTGCCGCGTTTGTGGGCCGTTCATCCGCCGTACAGGTTGATGCCGCTCCAATGGCAATCTTCGGAACGCGCGCATTCGAAAGCAATCACATGGGGATAGGCCGCCTGCTCAGGGCGTGGTTGGTGACGCTCGCCTTTTTGGCGGCGGCAGCACCCGCACGCCCAGCCGCGGCGCAGGCCAATTTCGACCGCCCCGGCGGCGATTATCTGAACTCGCCGGTGATCTCGGGCGATCCGGCCGACTGCGCGCTGGTGTGCGAACGCGACAAGCGTTGCCGGTCGTGGAGCTTCAACTATCCGACCGACCTGACCAGCGGCGCGGTGTGCTGGCTCAAGAGCAACGTCCCGGCGCGCGTCCAGGACAGTTGCTGCGTCTCCGGCGTGCGCGGCGCCGGCGTGGTCGAGCCGAGGAACAGCGCGATCGAAACCTCGATCGACCGCTTCGGCGGCGACTACAGGAATTTCGACGTCAAGAGCAAGGACGGCGACGACGCCTGCAAGGCCGCCTGCACCGCCGACAACAAGTGCCGGGCCTGGACCTATGCGCGGCCGGGCTATGCCGGCACGGAAGGCCATTGCTTCCTGAAAAAAGACATCAAGCCGCCGCGGCGCAAGGCCGGGTTTACCTCAGGCGTGGTGCGGTAGCTTTTTGTCGCCCCGGCCTTGAGCCGGGGCCCATAACCACCGCTGTTGATTTTGCGATGAGCTGGAGCTCCATCGTGCTCACCACAAGCATTTGTGGTTATGGGTCCCGGCGTTCGCCGGGACGACGATCGAGTGAATCCTCCGCCGCCAGTACCGTGACCTCCGGCCACAGCGCCTTCCATCGCGCCGCCTTCACCGCATAATTCTCGGGCGAAAAATTCGGGCCCGGATTGGGCCGCACGATCAGGCCGGCGGCATCGTCGAAACCGTCGGGTGCATAGACGTCGTAGCCATTGCGCGTGCGGCGGATGCCGATCTGCGTATTCCTGGTCAGAAACCGATCGATGCCTTCGGTCGAGCAGCGCAGCGGCGGGTAGGGCAGGCCATGCTTTTCGCCGTACCAGAGATGAACGCGCGCCTGGTTGCGCGCCTCGACCTTGGCGTCGAGGTTGCCGAGCGCGCCGTGCAGCCTGCGGATCACGGCGTCCTCGGCCGCCCAGGATGTATCGGGATCGAAATAGAACACGTCGTAATCGTTGATGCCGTAATCGACATCGCGCCCGGTCAGTAAGTTCCATACCGTCTGCACCAGGCATCCCGACACAATCCAGGCATCCGGCAGCGCCAGCTCGAACAGTTTTTCGGCGATGATTTTATTGGCGGGATTGCGCAGCGCAAGGTTGAGGAATTGGTCTTGGGTCATGGGCGCTCTTTCCACGTCATTGCGAGCGAAGCGAAGCAATCCATAGCGCCGCAAAGAAAGTATGGATCGCTTCGCTACGCTCGCAATGACGGGATTATCCTATGATTCGTCGTACGCCTTCACCGCCTTTTTCGACGCCAGCGTGCGCCAGTGCCGGCGCAGCAGCGGCTCGACGGTGGCGCGCCTGGCCTTCGAGAGGCGGATCAGCACGATAGGATAATCGCGGTAGTGGTCGGTGAAGTAAAAAATCGCCGGCTGGCTTTCGACCAGCATCTCGCGCTCGTCATGGGGGACGCCGAACACGACAAGACTGTCATGGTCTTCGCGGAGCCGCGCCAGCAGCTTCTTGCGCACCTTCAGCGCCGGCGTGCCGTAGGACGTGCCGTCCTCGACCTCGTCCCACAGCAGCGCGAACGTCCGGACGTCGTCGTAGGTCACGCTTTCTCAATGCACCGACGTGAAAAACCGCGCCATGCGAAAGCCGGACATCCAGGTCCACACCGGCTGGCTGCGGATGCCGAGATCCCACGAGCCGACCACGGCGTCGGCACGGCCGATCAAATTGTCGATCGGCAACAGGCCGACACCGCCGTCGCGCACGGCGACGCGGCTGTCGGCGGAATTGTCCCTGTTGTCGCCGAGCACGAACAGTTTTCCCGTCGGCACCGTTACCTCTGGCGTGTTGTCGAGCCGGCCGTTGTCACGCATCTTGAAGATTGCATGTGCCACGCCGTTCGGCAGCGTCTCGACATAGCGATAGGCCTTTTCGCTGCCGCCGCGGTCGTCTTCGGCTTCACCCACGCCATCCGGCTTCAAAGTCGCAGCATGGTCGTTGATGAAGAGCTGGCCCTGCCGCATCTGGATGCGGTCGCCGGGCAGCCCGACCACGCGCTTGACCCATGCCTGCGAGCGGTCGCCGGGCCAGCGGAACACGACGACGTCGCCGCGCTTGGGCGTCTCGCCGAACAGGCGGCCGGTTTCCGGCAGCGTGATCTGGATCGGCAGCGACGCCGCGCCGTAGCCATAGGGGAATTTGGACGCCAGCAGCGCGTCGCCGATCAGGAGCGTCGGCTCCATCGAACCGGACGGTACGTAAAACGGTTCGGCCAAGGCGCCCTTGGCGACGAACACCACCATCACGATGGCCGCGACCTGGGCGATCTGCGCGCGCCAGCTCGAAGGTTTGGCAACCGCAGTTTCGTTCTCGCTGGTCACTAGCCGGTTCCTCCGACCGTAATGCGCTCCATCCGCAGCGTCGGCTGGCCGACGCCAACCGGCACGCCCTGGCCGTTCTTGCCGCAGGTGCCGATCCCGGTATCGAGCGAGAGGTCGTTGCCGACCATGGTGATGCGATGCAGGTCGGTCGGGCCGTTGCCGATCAGCATCGCGCCCTTCAGCGGCGCGCCGATCTTGCCGTTCTCGATCTTGTAGGCCTCGGTGCACTGGAACACATATTTGCCCGAGGTGATGTCGACCTGGCCGCCGCCGAAATTCGCGGCGTAGATGCCGTTCTTCACTGAGGCCAGGATTTCCGCGGGGTCGCGCCCACCCGACAGCATGTAGGTGTTGGTCATGCGCGGCATCGGCACATGGGCGTAGCTCTGGCGCCGTCCGTTGCCCGTCGGCTTCATGTTCATCAGCCGGGCGTTCTGGCGGTCCTGCATGTAGCCGACCAGAATGCCGTCCTCGATCAGCACGGTGCGGTTGGTCGGCGTGCCCTCGTCGTCGATCGACAGCGAGCCGCGCCGCGAGGCCATGGTGCCGTCATCGACCACGGTGACGCCCTTGGCGGCGACCTGCTTGCCCATCAGGCCTGCGAAAGCCGAGGTCTGCTTGCGGTTGAAATCGCCCTCGAGCCCGTGGCCGACCGCTTCATGCAGCATGACGCCGGGCCAGCCGGCCCCCAGCACCACGTCCATTTCGCCGGCGGGGGCGGGAACCGAGTCCAGATTGACCAGGGCTTCGCGGATCGCGCCGTCGGCGGCATCGCGCCAGGCCTTGGTCTCGATGAAGCGCGCATAGCCCTCGCGGCCGCCATAGCCCTTGCTGCCGCTTTCCTGCCGGTCGCCCTGGCCGGCAACCACGGAAACATTGACCCGCACCAGGGGGCGGATGTCGCGGTAGCTTTCGCCGTCGGGCCGCAGGATTTCCACCACCTGCCAGGTGGCGCTGAGGCTGGCCGTCACCTGCCGCACCCGCGGGTCCTTGTCGCGCACATAGGCGTCGATTTCGGCGAGCAGCTTCACCTTGGCTTCAAAACCCGGCGCATCCAGCGGATTGTCGTCGCCATAGAGTCTCACATTGGTGTGAGCGGGGGCGGCGGCAAAATTGCCGGAATAGCCGCCGCGGACCGCGGCGACCGCGTCGGCGGCGCGGATCAGCGCCGGCAGCGAGACGTCGGAGGAATGCGCGTAACCGACCGCGTCGTCCTTGACCGCACGCAGGCCAAAACCCTGCGAAGTGTCGTAGGTCGCCTGCTTCAGCCTTCCATTGTCGAACATCAGCGCTTCGGTCTGGCCATATTCCAGGAACAATTCGCCGTCGTCGGCGCCTTCGAGCCCGCGCGCGATTTCCCGGCGGACGGAATCGCGGTCGAGGTTGGCGCGGTCGATCAGGGAGGTTGTAGCGGGGGAGTTGGTCATTACATTCAGTCCGTTGTCGGAGGGGCGCAACCAAGATAGTTGTTTCCCGTCCGTTTCGCGAGGGGCGGGAGAGTCTCGCTGCAAGTACGATGGCTACAATCGAAATTGTTCCGATAACGCAAGGCCATATCGACGGCTTTCACCGCACCCTCGATATCGTCGCGCGGGAGCGGCGCTATTTGTCGTTCCTGGAGGCCCCGCCGCTGGAAGCGACGCGGGCGTTCATTCTCGACCTAATCGAGCAGGGTTATCCGCAATTTGTCGCCCTGTCGGGCGGTGAAGTCATCGGCTGGTGCGATGTGACCCCGAAGCCACGGCCGATTTATGCCCATAACGGCGTTCTCGGCATGGGCCTTTTGCCGCAATTCAGGGGGCGGGGCATCGGCAAGCGCCTGATCGCGCAGGCGCTCGGCGCCGCACAGGCCTTCGGGCTGCAGCGGGTCGAACTGACGGTCCGGGAAAACAACGTGAACGCGATCGCGCTCTATAAGAAGGTCGGCTTCGAGATCGAAGGCGTGCAGCGCGAGGCCATCCTGGTCGATGGCAAACACGAAAACCTGATCCTGATGGGGCTGCTGTTCTAGCGGCAGGGCCAAGAAAAACCTGACGACGAAAAACCTGACGACGCCCAATCAGATCAGGGTTGGTGCTGGCGGCGCCCGGTTGCCAATCCCGACGCCGCGTCTCGCGGGGACTTCACACCGTGCTCGACGCGCACGATTTCAAACCATTTGCCGCCGGATACGATGCTGAGTTGCTCCCCGGTCAGCTCGCTTTTCGCAGCGTCTGCACGGGTCTCGAACGTACGGTCGTTCGTCATGGTGGTTTCCCTCTGCGTTGATGGGGAAACCTTGGCAGGATGGCGGTCGCCCTGGCTGTGAGCGAGGTCACTGTGTCGTTCCGCGTCATTGCGAGCCATCGGGCGCGCATTCGCGCGACCCGGTGGCTCGCAATGACGGAGAAATCTCACGGCAGCTTGTCATGTCCCTCGCCGAGCCCGGCGCTTTTGTCACTGGAAGAACCCTTGGGCCGCGCCGCGGTCGCAAAGCCATGCTCCTGCGACCAGCGAAACAGTTCATCGAACACCGGTTTGAGGGCCCTCGCCGATGGCGTGATCTCATATTCGACGCGCGGCGGCACCTCGGGATAGACGGTGCGCTTCACGAGTCCGTTGGCCTCAAGATCGCGCAGCTGCGTCGTCAGCATGTGCTGGGTGACGCCGGGGATCGATTGGTGCAATTCGCCGAACCGGTGCTTGCGCTGGACCAATTGCCAGAGAATTTCGCCCTTCCATTTACCGGCCAAGACCCCCAGCGCGCGATGAAACTGCTCCACCACCCCGCGCTGACACGGTTCCGCGGCGGCAATATCGTTGCTTTCTGCAATAGTCATCTTTTTCATACTACCTCACAAAAAGCATCCTACTTGTACTTTTCATCTTACTCCCGAATTTTGTGTGTCGAAAGCCTCGGGGTCGGCCACGGCGTTGTGGCTGCGGCCTGAACCGCTGGAACATATCGGGAGCGACCCATGTCACTTGCTGCTGCATCGACGCCGCCGCGCTGGAAGTCCGCCGGTCTCTGGGTCGTCAGAGGATTGCTGGCCCTTGCCTTTGCAGGCGCAGGCGGCGCCAAGCTCTATGGCGTGCCGATGCTGGTTGAGGAATTTCAGCACATCGGACTTGGTCAATGGTTCCGCTATTTGACCGGGGCGCTGGAATTGCTCGGGGCCATCCTCATCCTCGTGCCGTCGCTGGCGGCCTTCGGCGCCGTGCTGCTGATCTGCATCATGATCGGCGCGACCGTCACTCATCTCTTTGTGATCGGCGGCTCGGCTGTGCCTGCTCTGGTGCTGTTGGCACTGAGCGCCATCGTCGCCTACGCCAAGCGCGACCAGATCGCATCGCTTGCCAGGCACTTGTGAACAAGCATTTGTGAGGCCGCTGCCATGCGCCTTTCTCGCCGCGAATTGACGATTGCCGCGGGGCTCATCCTGGCCTTCGTGGTGCCGCTGACCGTGACGCTGTTGCTGACAGGATCGGAGGCGGCGAGCTCAAAGCCGCAAGCGAAGGCCGCTCCGGTCGGCGTGCATCGGCTGGTGCTGCCGATCAACACCGATGATCCCACCACGATGCGGGCCTTGATCTCGACCTCGCTCAACCTTCCAAAATACTACCAGGAGCGGAACGAGGCGTTCACGATCGAAGTCGTCGCCTACAACGCCGGCGTTCACATGCTGCGCGCCGACACTTCGCCGGTGAAGGACATGCTGCGGATATTAAGGACGGTCAACACGAATATCCGCTTCGTGGTCTGCGACGCCACCAAGCTCGGCATGGAGCGCCAGGAGGGGCGTCCGGTGATCCTGATCGATGGCGTCGATCTGGTGCCGAGCGGGCCGGGGCGCATTATCGAGTTGCAGGAAGCCGGCTGGTCCTACATCCGATCGTGATGCTTGGTCTCAGGCCTTATTCAGAACTGCACACGGAGTGTCCGGCATGACGTCGCCTCGCAGCCCAACCCGCCGCGCCATTGTCGCGGGGATCATGGGTGCGGCCGCCTCGCTTGCGATCCCGGCGTTGCCGGGTCGCGCCGCGGCCGGCGGGCCGCCGCCATTCGGAACGGCCCGGCATCAGTTCACCCTGGTTCGCGGCGCACGGCCGGTCCCGCCGATCCCAATCCCGCGTCTCGGCGGAGGCGCGCTCGATCTGGCGTCCTTCCGCGGAAAGGTGGTGCTCGTCAATTTCTGGGCGACCTGGTGTGCGGCCTGCCGCACGGAATTGCCGATACTGGATCAACTCGCGGAAAGCCGCCGCGCAGACCTTATGGTCGTCGCCATCACCACCGATCGCGATCGATCGGTGGTCGCGCCGTTCGTCCGGCAGCTGAAGCTTCGCCATCTCGGAATCGGCTTCGATCCCGGCGGACTGGTGGGACGTGCCGGCGCAAGCGACGGTGTCGACACGCCCTTCGCGCTTTACGGCATGCCGATCACCTTCCTGCTCGGCGTCACCGGGCAAGTCGAAGGCTACATCACGGGTGAAGCGGACTGGCTCTCGATCGAGGCGCGCCGGCTGTTCGACTACTACGCCGGCGCCGCGCGTGACTAAGCGAAGCGGACGTTGAGGCGAGCGCCCGGCGCCTCACGGCAGCTTGTCATACCCCTCGCCGATCCCGTTCAGGCTGAGCGGAAACCCGATGCCCTCTTCCGGGGTCTCGAAGATAATAAAGGTCGCGGTCTTGGCGGTGCGGAGCTGGCCGAGCAGCTTTTCGTCCATCACGACTTCGGCAACGCAGCCATTGGGCAGGCATCTGACAAAACCGGCGCGGCCGACGTCCTGATTGTCCAGTTTCAGGCCGAGCCCGGAGGGCAGCAGCACGCCCAAGGGGGCCACCACCCGCATCAGCTTGCTCTTCTGGTCGGCGGTCTTGAGCACGATCACGGTGAGGCCGGCGTTGGAGCGGTCTTCGGCTACCACGCTCTGGATCAGGGCGCATTGCTCGCCTTGGGCGCCCGGCGGGGTGTCGCAGCGGATCTGCCAGTCGCCATGGACCGAGCGCACCGCGCCCTGGGCGCTGGCAGCCTCTGTCAGGCCGAGCAGGAGCGCGGCGGCGAGCAGCCCGCCGAGCCAGCGGCCTGGCCCTGGCTTGCGTCCTGCCTGATGTTTTGAACGCCTCATCCGGGTCGATCCTCTGAATGGTTTCTCGGACTGATACGTAATGACGGCGCCTTGAAGGCGGTCTTTCGCTAAATCTCGAAGCAACTCCCAAGCCGGGTACCAAGCCTAACACCAAGCCGGGAAGGGCGCTTCAGCGGCGAATCAGGTCCCCGCGGCGCACCCTGTCTGTGCGTACATCCAGTAATCCGCCTGTCAAGCGGTGCAGCTGGACAAAAAGGCGGGTTTTGCCTGATTCACCGGGAAAACCTGACATGCAGAGATTAGCCGGTGACGCATGGCTTTGGCCCCCACTACTGCATTGCGAGAGCCTGCGAATTATGGTTTGAGAGGCTGGATTTCGAAGCGTTCTAGCGATCTGGCCCCGGTACTTTTGAGGTGTGCATCCAAGCCACCTCCGGCGGGCTGTTTGTAGGGGCGGATCGTGCGGCATTTCCGGCCATCCGGTGGGGATGCTTTGGGGATTTATCAAGGGAGCGCGAGCGGCATGAAGATGTCGAAGGGCCAGATTGGCCGGCGGTTGCTGGGATTTGCGGTGGCGGGCATGGCCCTTGTCGCCGGCGGTACGGCGTCAGCCGAATTGGGGCAGCCAGCGCCGTGGGAATGGACCCTGCAGGAATCCGCCACGCCTGTGATGGACTACATCATCTGGTTCCATAATTGGCTGGTCGGCACCATCACCGTGATCACGCTGTTCGTGCTGGTGCTGCTGGTCATGGTCGTCGTCAAGTTCAACGCCAAGGCCAACCCGGTCCCCTCCAAGACCACCCACAACACCCTGATCGAAGTGGCCTGGACCCTGATCCCGGTGCTGATTCTGGTCGCGATCGCGGTGCCGTCGTTCCGGCTGCTGTTTCTGCAGCTCGACGTGCCAAAGGCCGATCTCACCATCAAGGCGACCGGCAAGCAGTGGTACTGGAGCTACGCCTATCCCGATCACGGCAAGTTCGAGTTCGATTCGCTGATGGCGGCGGACAAGAAGCCCCGGCTGCTCGGCGTCGACAATGAGATGGTGGTGCCGGTCAACAAGGTGGTCAAGGTTCTGACCACCGGTGCTGACGTCATCCACGCTTTCGCGGTGCCGGCCTTCGGCATCAAGATCGACGCCATCCCCGGCCGTCTGAACGAGACCTGGTTCAAGGCCACCAAGACCGGGATGTTCTACGGCCAGTGCTCCGAACTGTGCGGCAAGGATCACGCCTTCATGCCGATCGCGGTGCGGGTCGTGAGCGATCAGGAGTTCGCGGCCTGGGTGGAAACCGCGAAGAAGAAATATGCGACCAACCCGGCGAATTCATACGCCTCGGCTGGCGCGGTGGCGCAGTAAGCCGCAAAGCTCAGGCAAGCTTAAGGCTTAGGCGCAAGGGACAAGGGCGACGGGACCGCAAGGTCCGAAAAGGGACTGCAAGGCAGGATTAGAACATGGCAACAGGCGCAGCGACACACCACGATCACGCCCATGATGACCACGCGCACGCGCATCCGACCGGATGGCGGCGCTTCGTCTATTCGACGAACCACAAGGACATCGGCACGATGTACCTGGTGTTCGCGGTCATCGCCGGCGTCATTGGCGCGGCGATGTCGATCGCGATCCGCATCGAGCTGATGTATCCCGGCGTCCAGCTGTTCCACGAAGCCCATACCTACAACGTGTTCGTGACCTCGCACGGCCTGATCATGATCTTCTTCATGGTGATGCCGGCGATGATCGGCGGCTTCGGCAACTGGTTCGTGCCGCTGATGATCGGAGCGCCCGACATGGCGTTCCCGCGCATGAACAACATCTCGTTCTGGCTGCTGCCGGCTTCGTTCGCGCTGCTTCTGATGTCCACCTTCGTCGAGGGTGAGCCGGGCGCCAACGGCGTCGGCGCGGGCTGGACCATTTACGCGCCGCTGTCGACCTCGGGCCATCCGGGACCGGCGGTCGATTTCGCGATCCTGGCGCTGCATCTGGCCGGCGCCTCGTCGATCCTCGGCGCCATCAACTTCATCACCACGATCTTCAACATGCGCGCGCCGGGCATGACCCTGCACAAGATGCCGCTGTTCGTCTGGTCGATCCTCGTCACCGTCTTCCTGCTGCTGTTGTCGCTGCCGGTGCTCGCCGGTGCGATCACCATGCTGTTGACCGACCGCAATTTCGGCACCACCTTCTTCTCGGCCGACGGCGGCGGCGACCCGCTGCTGTTCCAGCATCTGTTCTGGTTCTTCGGCCATCCCGAAGTGTACATCCTGATCCTGCCCGGCTTCGGCATGATCAGCCAGATCGTCTCGACCTTCTCGAAGAAGCCCGTGTTCGGCTATCTCGGCATGGCCTACGCCATGGTCGCGATCGGCGGCATCGGCTTCGTGGTGTGGGCGCACCACATGTACACGGTCGGCATGTCCAGCGCGACGCAGGCCTATTTCGTCGCCGCCACCATGGTGATCGCGGTGCCGACCGGCGTGAAGATCTTCTCCTGGATCGCCACGATGTGGGGGGGCTCGATCGAGTTCAAGACGCCGATGCTGTGGGCGATCGGCTTCATCTTCCTGTTCACGCTCGGCGGCGTCACCGGCGTCGTGCTGGCCAACGCCGGCGTCGACCGCGTGCTGCAGGAAACCTATTACGTCGTCGCGCACTTCCACTACGTGCTGTCGCTCGGCGCCGTGTTCGCGATCTTCGCCGGCTGGTACTACTGGTTCCCGAAGATGTCCGGCTACATGTATTCGGAAACCATCGGCAAGCTGCACTTCTGGGTCACCTTCGTCGGCGTCAACCTGGTGTTCTTCCCGCAGCATTTCCTCGGCCTGTCAGGCATGCCGCGCCGCTACATCGACTATCCGGATGCGTTCGCCGGCTGGAACCTGGTGTCCTCGCTCGGCTCCTACATCTCGGGTTTCGGCGTGCTGATCTTCATCTATGGCGTGGTCGACGCCTTCATCAAGAAGGAGCAGGCGGCGGACAATCCGTGGGGCCCCGGCGCCACCACGCTGGAATGGACGCTGTCGTCGCCGCCGCCCTTCCACCAGTTCGAAGTGCTGCCGCGGGTGCAATAAACCTTGTAATTCGCGGCGCGCTCTTTCGGGCGCGCCGCGGCCTAGAACCAAGCGAGATCAATCTTGTCGGTCGTCGATCACAACGCCATCGAGTTGCCCCGGATTTCCGAGGCCGAGGTCGGCGACTACCTCGCGCTCCTGAAGCCGCGGGTGATGTCGCTGGTGATCTTCACCGCACTGGTCGGCCTCGTGATCGCGCCCGGCCATATCCACCCGATCCTCGCCTTCACTTCCATCCTCTGCATCGCGGTCGGCGCCGGCGCCTCCGGTGCGCTGAACATGGCCTATGAGGGCGATATCGACGCGTTGATGTCGCGCACCGCCAACCGGCCGATCCCGCGCGGCCGCATCACGCGCGAGGAGGCCACCGCGTTCGGGCTGATCCTGGCGTTCTTCTCGGTGATGACGCTCGGCATCCTCGTCAACTGGCTCGCGGGCGGGCTGCTCGCGTTCACGATCTTCTTCTACGTCGTGATCTACACCATGCTCCTGAAGCGCTGGACCGCGCAGAACATCGTGATCGGCGGCGCCGCCGGCGCGCTGCCGCCGGTGGTGGCGTGGGCCGCGGCGACCGGCTCGCTGTCGATGGAGCCGGTGCTGCTGTTCCTGATCATCTTCTTCTGGACCCCGCCGCATTTCTGGGCGCTGGCGCTGTTCCGCAGCGACGATTATGCCCGCGCCGGCGTGCCGATGCTGCCGGTCGTTGCCGGCCCCGACGCGACCCGGCTGCAGATCCTGCTCTATACGGTCGTACTGGTCGCGATCGCCGTCGCCCCCTGGCCGCTCGGCTATTTCGACGCGATCTATGGCATCACCTCGCTGGTGCTCGGCGCCGGCATGATGGCGCTGGCGATCAACGTCTACCGCCGCCGCGAGGGTACCCCGGCGCTGCGTGCGACGCGACGGCTGTTTGCTTTCTCGATCCTTTATCTGTTCGCGCTGTTCGCCACGCTGCTGCTCGAGGTTGTCGTGCGCGGCGTCATGGCCGCGATCGGGTAGGGGGCGCATGGGACCGGAATGGACGACAAGCGGATGCCAGATGGAATCGTCCTCACCGAGGCGCAGAAAAGAAGCCGGCGCCAGCGGTCGGTCGCGATTGCGCTCGCGCTCGTCGTGCTCGTCGTGCTGTTTTTCGCCGTCACCATGGTCAAGGGGCCGGCCGTTCTAGTTCGGCCGATGTAGGCAGGTGGACATGGCAAACCAACCGATCGCGCAAAGGGAACCGGAGGCAAGCCGCAAGGCTTCGCGCCGCGGCCTGACGCGCGATGCGATGGTGGCCTCGATCTGCGGTTTC
This sequence comes from Bradyrhizobium sp. AUGA SZCCT0431, assembly GCF_018131065.1. Lineage (NCBI taxonomy): Bacteria > Pseudomonadati > Pseudomonadota > Alphaproteobacteria > Hyphomicrobiales > Nitrobacteraceae > Bradyrhizobium > Bradyrhizobium sp. AUGA SZCCT0431. The sequence goes on from NZ_JAFCLR010000008.1 coordinate 231,122, forward strand.
GTCGTGGTGTTCATGGTCGGCGCGGCCTATGCCGCCGTTCCCTTCTATAACTGGTTCTGCCGCGCCACCGGCTTCAACGGCACCACCCAGGTCGCTACCTCGGCGCCTTCGCAGGGCCCGCTGGCGCGCAAAATCTCGGTGCGGTTCGATGCCAATGTCGGCGCCGGCCTGCCGTGGAAGTTCGAGCCGGAGCAGAACGAGATCGAGGTCAGGATCGGCGAGGTGGTCACCGTTTTCTATACGGTGACCAACCAGGCGGCGCGACCCACGGTCGGCCAGGCCGCGTACAACGTGACCCCGCTGACGGTCGGCGCGTATTTCCAGAAGATCAACTGCTTCTGCTTCACCGAACAGACCATGGCGCCGGGCGAGAAGCGCGAGATGCCGGTCGTGTTCTACGTCGATCCGGCGCTGATCGCCGACAGCGAAAATGACGGGCTGAACACCATCACGCTGTCCTACACCTTCTATCCCGTGCGCGATCCGGCGCCGAAGCCAGTGGCTTCGGGCGAGCCGGACAAGCGCAAGGGAAGCCTGTAACTCCGGGAATTTCGGCTTTCCGAAATTTCCAACTTTGAATTTTGAGACGAAGATGTGCCGAAGGATACGGCACCGCTAACGGAGAGACCGCAATGGCTACGGCGCACGCGAAGCATCACGACTACCACCTCGTCGATCCGAGCCCGTGGCCGGTCGTCGGCTCGATCTCGGCCTTCATCATGGCCGTCGGCGCCGTCGGCTGGATGCACCATATGTATGCGGCGGCACCGATCGTGTTCGGCGCCGGCACCATCGGCGTGCTCTACACCATGGCGAGCTGGTGGGGCGACGTGATCCGCGAAGCCCAGTTCAAGGGCGACCACACCCGCGTGGTGCAGATCAGCCACCGTTACGGCATGATCCTGTTCATCGCCTCCGAGGTGATGTTCTTCGTGGCCTGGTTCTGGGCCTTCTTCAATTCCGCGCTGTTCCCGGCCGATGCCATTCACGCCACCCGCGACGCGGTGTTCGGCTGTGGCGCCGGCACCGCGGCTGGCGCCTGCAGCGTGCCGGGCACCTGGCCGCCGAAGGGCATCGAGACCTTCGACCCCTGGCATCTGCCGCTCCTGAATACGCTGCTGCTGCTGACCTCGGGCACCACGGTGACCTGGGCGCATCACGCGCTCTTGGAGAACGACCGCAAGGGCCTGAAATACGGCCTGATCCTCACCGTCGTGCTCGGCGCGTTGTTCACCTGCGTGCAGGCCTATGAATACGCCCACGCCACATTCCACTTCTCCGGCAACATGTATGGCGCGACCTTCTTCATGGCGACCGGCTTCCACGGTTTCCACGTGCTGGTCGGCACCGTGTTCCTGCTGGTCTGCCTGTTCCGCGCCTATGCCGGACACTTCACGCCGACCCAACATCTCGGCTTCGAATTCGCCGCCTGGTACTGGCACTTCGTCGACGTGGTGTGGTTGTTCCTGTTCATCTGCATCTATGTCTGGTTCCGCGGCGCTGACGCTGTCGGGCACGCCGCGCATTGATCTGACATCATTGTGTTACGAGAGGGCGGCCGCAGGGCCGCCCTTTTTCTTTCGTTTGCCTTTTGGGCTAACGATCGAGATGCGTGTATCGCCGGGCGTTAACCATCCTCATGCTGACACGGTCACCGACGGGTGAAGTCTCGGATCGTGACAGCATGGAGACCGGTTCACCGCTAACCGGAGCGGCTTGTCGATTTGGGTAATCCTTCTGCGCACTCACTCTTGCGTCGCCCCCCGAATACTCTGAACAGGCTACCGGGCGGTCGGGGGAGCTCCCGCGCGTGCCGATAGACTGAACGATTAAACGCCGGACGATATTGAACATCGCGAATTTCGAAAATTGGAGGAGCCGCCTTTTGGCGGCGACGCGCGTGCCGAAGAGTCGGAGCAAGCGCGATTGGATCGCGGGCGCGCACCCGGACGAGGTATCGATCTTTTCTCAGCCTTGGTTCGTGGATATCGCGTACAGGAAGGAGCACCGGGTAGCCAAAGCATTCAACAAAGCCGGCAAGCTAATATGCGCTTTTCCATATTGCCAAACTAACGTACTGGGCATTTTTCCAAGGATAACTAGTTTAGATAACTGGAGACGCCTCAGCTCATTCGTCTTTCTCGACAAACACATAAGTGATGAAGAGAAACGAGGTGCGATTGCCGATATTATAAAGCAGCTTCCCAGATCGATTGGTTACTGCCAATTCATCCTGGATGATGATTCCGGCATCATTCGCGATGCGTTCATCAAAGCCGGGTTTGAATGCATCAAAATACCCAAATACGTCCGTCCACCCAGCAAACAAAATTATGAACGTGACGCGTATGCGCAAGCCAGAGACAAAGTACTGAAAACCATTTCAAGAGACGGAAGAACTAGATACAGAACCGCATTAGAACAAGCAAAAATAGAAGATATCTCAGCCTCTGACTTTTGTAAGTTTTACCAGAGCAATCTTACTAGTAATGGCGCACAGAGCTATGCCCCGCTGAGCATTGCAGAGGCACTCATCGAGAATGGCGTCCGTCGTCAGAAAGCGTTCGCGCTTGCGGTAAAAGACAAAGACGGCGTAGAAGCCGCCGCCGCTTTCCTGTTTGATTCAGGAGCGATCTATGCGTGGATGGCAACCAGAAAGTATCATCCGCAAAGCACAAAATTTCGTGGTGATGATAAACATAAAAAATATTTCATAGATATATTGGTCATCGAAGCCATGATCTTCGCAGAATTGCATGGCCTAATTTATGATGCCGAAATTGTTCCTGTTGAAACAGACGGCGCCCCCAGAAATCCGCACAAAGTTTTTGTCAACGAGAAGATACTTCACCTTTCGAAAAGAGAATCCAGATTTCGTTTCGAAAGAGTGGGGTGGTGGTACCATGGGGCAAGGCGGTTTTTTTACACGGCAAGGGATTTTTGCAAAGCGACCGGTTGATATGATCGGATGATGCTCAACTTGACCGTCGGGGGCCGATCCTAAGCGCGGCCTTGATGCGCTCGCTGATGAGGCGGCGCTCTTGCTCGGCTACACCACGATGCCGATCGTCAGCGATTGGCGTTCGCCAGGCCGGCGGACGCGTTGGCAAGAGCGGAACAAGGTTCCGCATGTTCGTCCGAAATGTCTCGACTGTGGCTTGAACGATACATCTGGGCACGATGAACCCGTTTAAGCTTTGGACCGGGCCATTCACGAGCGCTTGGGGCTTTCTATGAGAAAACTTGCTTTGGCAGTATCCGTTCTCGCGGCCAGCGCAATGGGCGCATCCGCTGCCGACATGGCTGTGAAAGCCCCTCGCTATAACGCGCCCGAAGCCGCGGTTTCGACTTGGACAGGCTTCTATGTTGGAGTCTCGCTCGGCGGCGAGCAGGCCAACGCCGATTGGACTACTACTTCGATTGGCGTTGTCGCACCGGGCTTTGTAATTCCTCCCCCAACCGTAGACGGTAGTTCGCCGAGACGCTTTAGCCCCTCAAGCGGTCGCTTCGGCGGCTTTGCCGGATACGACTACCAGTTCGCGCCTCAATGGGTTGCAGGCATTGTCCTCGATGCCGCCTATTTTAACGGCACGGTCACGACGGTGGGGGCGCCCGGCTGCACGGTCACTTGCATTTTGGGTGTCCCGGGACCCGGGGCCGATGTATCGAGCGTAAGAGCCAGATGGGATGCGAATGTGCGGGGCCGGCTCGGATATCTGGTAACTCCCAATGTTCTGCTCTATGGGACTGGCGGTATTGCGTTCCAGAACTTCTCCAACTCCATAACCTGCGAAACCAGCTTTACTGATCCCCTTTGCGGCCCAACTCCAATCCCCCTTCTTACGACGGCGACGAACAGCTCCACCCGAACGGGCTGGACGGCCGGCGTCGGCATCGACGCGAAAATCTTCGCAAACTGGATGCTTCGTGCTGAGTATCGTTACTCGGACTTCGGAACGTGGAGCAATTCGCTGGTGCTGGTATCCCCCGGTGTTTCAGTTGTAACGGTAGCCACGGATTTGAAACTCAATACGCACATCGGAATGATAGGAATAGGGTACCGGTTTGGTGGCCCCGTCGTTGCAAGGTACTGAGTTCTCCAAACTTTCCATCCTTTAAAGCCACGCACACCTCCCTTTGTGCCGCTTAGGGCAGTCGCCTCGAAGGCGCTGGAGAAAAATGGGTCTGCGGTGTCGCGGCCCGCGATAAACTGTTTCCGGCATTCCAGCAGACAGGCTTGGGAATGCGGAGATCGCTCGCGAGTTGCTTCATCGAGGGCGAGGAGTGCGCAAGCGGATGGTGCGATCAGGTTGAGCATTGTCGTTCGTCCGCTATTCCCACGCTTGCGATGCCGACGAGATCGCTGCGAGAGAGAATCGTGCGGGTCTTTGTCCGGATCGATCATCGCGCCGTGGGACTGGCGGCACCGGAACAAAACGGCCATTATTCACTCGGGGAGCCTTGAAGTGGAGGCAACCCGGTAGTACGCGAATGGCTCTCCAATAAGTAGCTTGCGGTACATATGAAGGTGGCGTAGGCCGCCTCCGGCCGCCGGTTCTTAGAACGCCGACGCTTCGCGTCGGCTAGGGCACCGAATGAGGGGTCTGTCGCGGCGGATAGAGACCCCTCACCCGCCGTCGCTTCGCGAGTGCACCCTCTCCCACAAGGGGAGAGGGGAAGAAGGATGCAAATGGACGAGACACCCCCCACGCTGACCGAGAGCGCGCTGCGCGGCATCGCCTGCCGGTGCCCACGCTGCGGCAAGGGCAAGCTCTACGCCGGCTTCATCAATTTGCGGCCGAACTGCGAGGCCTGCGGGCTCGATTACGCCTTCATCGACGCCGGCGACGGGCCCGCGATCTTCATCATCATGATCGCCGGCGCGATCGTGGTCGGATCGGCCCTGGTCGTGGAGATAAAATACCAGCCGCCGTTCTGGCTGCATGCGGCGCTGTGGCTGCCGCTGATTCTGGCGACCACGCTGTTGCCGCTGCGGTCGATGAAGTCGCTGCTGATCGCGCTGCAATACCATCACAAGGCTGCCCCCGGCCGCCTGATCGACCGCGAGCCGAAATGACCGGCGCTGTTGCGCGGCGGCGTGGCACGCTCGGCTTTGCCATCTTCACGCTCGTGATGATCGTGACCTGCCTGAGCCTTGGGATCTGGCAATTGCAGCGGCGCGTCCAGAAGCACGCGCTGATCGCCGCCCTGAACGAAAGGCTGGCCGATGCGCCCAGGGCGCTGCCGGAACAGACCCAATGGGGCACGCTGACACCGGCCAAAGACGAATTCCGCCGCGTCAGTTTCACCGGAGCTTACGCGCGGCTTCCCGATGTGATGGTCTATAGCTCCGGCTCTTCGGTCCGCAACGACGTGTCCGGTCCCGGCACCTGGGCGTTCCTGCCGGCGCAAAGCGCCGATGGGGCAATCGTCGCGGTCAATACCGGCTTCGTGCAGAACACGATGCAGGATCGCGCCCAGCAGGATCGCGCGGTCGGACGTCTCGTCACCGGCCAGCCGGTCAAATTCACCGGCTACCTCCGCTTTCCGGAGGCCGCCGGCACGCTGACGCCGTCAGAGAATATCGCCATGCGGCTCTGGTTCACCCGCGATCATCTTGCGATGGCGCGCGCGCTCGGCTGGGGCGAGGGCGGCAAGGCGGTCGCGCCGTTTTATATCGATCTGGAATCACCGGTGCCCGAGAGCGGCATCCCGAAACCGGGGCCGCTCAATGTCCATCTCAAGGACGACCACATGCAATACGCCATCACCTGGTTCGGCCTGGCGGCGGCGGTCGTGATCGCATTCGGCGTGTGGTGGCGCGCGCAGCGGAATACGGCAGCTTCGTAGCTTCGTGGCGTCGTAGGGTGGGTTAGCGAAGCGTAACCCACCTTCTTCGTCCCTTACTCGGTGGGTTACGCCTTCGCTAACCCACCCTACGAAGCCACTGTATTTTTTCCTGAAATGGCTTCATAGCGCGGATTAGCGTAGCCATAGCCCGCCGTCGTTGCCCTTACTGCGTGGAACGTGTCAGCAGAGATTCGATGACCATGACCGAGACGTTGAAAGCTTCCCTCGCGCACCTGCCGGTTACCCTTCGCGATATCGAGGCGGCGGCAGGCGTGCTCGCCGGCTTCGTGAAGCGGACGAGCTTCGAGCCTAGTCGTACGTTGTCCGACATCACGGGCGCGAACGTATGGCTGAAATTCGAAAACCTGCAGTTTACGGCGACGTTCAAGGAGCGCGGCGCGCTCAATCGGCTGTCTGCGTTATCGGCCGACGAACGGCGGCGCGGTGTGACAGCCGCCTCGGCGGGCAACCACGCACAGGGCGTGGCCTATCACGCGGCCTGCCTCTCGATCCCTGCAACCATCTTCATGCCGGTGGGAACTCCAACTGTGAAGATCGAGAACACGCGCCGGCACGGTGCGACCGTGATCGAGGGTGGGGCGACGCTGGAGGATACCGCCGCCCTCGCCACCGAGTACGGTCGAAAACAGGGATTGACGTATATCCATCCCTATGACGATCCGATGATCATCGCCGGTCAGGGTACCATCGCGCTCGAGATGCTGGCTTCGGTGCCCGATCTCGACGTCCTGATTGTTCCAATCGGGGGCGGCGGCCTGATATCCGGCATGGCCGTTGCCGCCAAGACCCTCAAGCCGGATATCGAGATCGTCGGCGTTCAGGCCGCGCTTTATCCCTCGATGTACAACCTCATCAAGGGGGAACATCTTCCGATGCGCGGTGATACGCTCGCGGAGGGCATTGCCGTCAAGGCGCCCGGTCAGATCACGTCGAAGATCGTGCGCGCGCTCGTCGATGATATCGTGCTCGTCACCGAACAGCAGATTGAGCACGCGTTGAGCCTTTTCATCACCATCGAGAAGTCGGTGACCGAGGGCGCGGGGGCGGCGGGCCTGGCGGCCGTACTCGCCGATCAGGCCCGCTTCAAGGGCCGTTCGCTCGGCCTGGTGCTGAGCGGCGGCAATATCGACACGCGGCTCCTGTCCGGTGTGCTGACGCGTCAACTCGCGAGGGAAGGCCGGCTTTCGAAGCTGAAGTTCGACATCGTGGATCGGCCCGGACAGCTCGGCACAGTTGTCGCCGTCCTCGCCAAGGCAGGCGCCAATATCGTCGAGGTGTCGCATCAACGCATCTTCACCGACCTGCCAGCCAAGGCGGTGGTCCTTGAGGTTGTCATCGAAACCCGAGACCGGACCCATCTTGAGGCGACCATCGCCTCACTGAAGGCCGCCAGCCTCGATGTCGATGTCGGTGGCGACTAGGGGGCCGAAGCGTCGCTGCATGCATGACATGCAAGGGCTGGCTGGACCGTGGATTTCAAATAATGGATCATTCGCTACCCGCAGTTCACGCCACAGGCCACCGATGTCAGACGCGCCCTCCGCCGAACCCGCACGCCCCCTGCTGTTCCAGCCGTTCAAGATCCGCGATCTGACGCTGAAGAACCGCCTGGTGGTGCCGCCGATGGTGCATTACCGCGCCGATCCCGGTGCGACCTGCGGCATGTTTCATCAGGTGCATCTCGGCCGTTACGCGCTCGGCGGTTTTGGTCTGGTGTTCGTCGAGGCCACCGGCGTCGAGGAAGTCGGCCTGATCAACGAGTTCGATCTCGGCATCTGGAACGAGGCCCAGGTCGAAAGTTTCAAGCCGCTGATATCATTCATGAGGCGGGAGAACACCGCGATCGGTCTTCAGCTCGCGCATGGCGGCCGCAAATCGTCCTCGCAAAAGGCGATGGACGGCATGGGTCCGCTGACGCCGGAAGAGATCAAGGCCGGTGCCAAGCTGTGGCAGCCGGTCGGTCCGACCAGCGAGCCGGTGGCGCCGGGATGGCTGACGCCGCGCCAGCTCACCGCCGAAGACTGCCGCGCCATGGTGAAGACCTGGGCGCACGCCGCGAAAAACGCGGTCAAGGCGGGCTTCGACGTGATCGAGGTTCATATGGCCCATGGCTATCTGCTGGCCTCGTTCCTGTCGCCGATTTCAAACACCCGCAACGACGAGTATGGCGGCGACCGCAACGGCCGCATGCGGCTGCCGCTCGACATCGTCGAGGCGGTGCGGCAACAGATGCCGGACACGATGCCGCTGTTCGTGCGCGTGTCCTCGGTCGACGGCGCGCAGAACGGCTGGAACATGGATGACACGGTGGCGCTGGCGCATGAATTGAAAGCGCGCGGCGTCGATGTGGTCGACTGTTCCTCCGGCGGCATCTCGGGCTCGGCGACGGCGGCACAAGTGCCGCGCGGCCTCGGTTTCCAGGTGCCTTATGCCGAACGGGTCCGCAAGGAAGTCGACATCGCGACCATGGCGGTCGGCATTATCCTCGAGGCCGAGCAGGCCGAAGCGGTGCTGGAAAAAGGCCAGGCCGATCTGATCGCGGTCGGGCGGCAATCGCAGTACAACCCCAACATCGCCCATCACTGGGCCCATGATCTCGGCATCAACCGCAGATTCGAGGACTGGGCGCCCGAATATGGCTGGTGGCTGGAAAAGCGGATCCGGACCATGGAAGGGTTTGCCAGCCCGACCGGTGCCGTGAAGCGGTGAGGGTGTTATTTCGTAGGGTGGGCAAAGCGAAGCGTGCCCACCACTTCGCGCAGCATTCGCCGAACGATGGTGGGCACGTCGCAAGCGCTCCTTTGCCCACCCTGCGAAGTGACGTCGCTTAACCCGTAATCGGCAATTCCGTCTCCGGATCGAAGAAATGCAGCCGGCCGGGCTGGGCCGAGACGCGGACCTGATCGCCACGCGCGATCACCGTCTCCGCGGGGACGCGGGCCACCGTGATGCCGTGGCTCCCCACGCGGGTCTCGAGCAGGATCTCGGAGCCGAGCTGCTCGACGACTTCGACATGGGCGTCAAAGCTGGCGCCCGGCGCGCCCTCGCCGAGCGCGAGATGTTCAGGCCGCGCCCCCATGATCACGGGCTTGCCGTGATAGGCCGCGAGCGCGCGCGCATCGGCGCCGCTAACCGTCAGCTTGAGGCCATCAGCCTCGACCGTCGTCGCACCGCCATCGCTGCGCACGGTGACGCTGACAAAATTCATCGCGGGCGCGCCGATGAAACCGGCGACGAATTTGTTGGCGGGCTTGCCGTAGACCTGCAGCGGCGTGCCGACCTGCTGCACCCGGCCGTCGCGCATGATGACGACCCGGTCGCCCAGCGTCATGGCCTCGACCTGGTCGTGGGTCACGAAAACAGACGTGGTCGGAATGGCGGCGTGCAGCCGCTTGATCTCGATCCGCATCTGCGCGCGCAGCTTGGCATCCAGGTTCGACAGCGGCTCGTCGAACAGGAATACTTCCGGATTGCGCACGATGCAGCGGCCGAGCGCGACGCGCTGCTGCTGTCCGCCGGACAATTGCTTCGGCTTGCGCGCCAGCAATTCGTGCAGTCCGAGCATGTTTGCCGCGCGGTCGATCGCGGTCTTGATTTCGGCTTCGGAAGTCTTCTTGTTGCGCAGGCCGAAGGCGAGATTGTCGTAGACGCTCATGTGCTGATAGAGCGCGTAGTTCTGGAACACCATCGCGATGTCGCGGTCGCGCGGCGGCAGGTCGTTGACGATCCGGTTGCCGATGCGGATGTCGCCGCTGGTGATGTCCTCCAGCCCTGCGATCATGCGCAGCGTCGTCGACTTGCCGCAGCCGGACGGGCCGACCAGCGCCACGAACTCCTTGTCGGCGATCTCGAGATCGACGTCCTTTACGGCGTGGAACAGCGAGCCATAATGCTTGTTGAGCTTGCTGAGTGAAATCGCTGCCATTTACCCGCCGTTACAGATTCAAAGTGGACCCAAAACAATCCCGCCGCGATTTCCCGCGGCGGGATTTTGCTTATCGACTATTGCGCCGCCTTGCTGACCAGTGGCGCGCCCTCGGCCAGCACTTTGGCGATATCCTCGCGCTTGCCGGTGACGGCCTTGGTGACGGTGTCGTTGAACGCCTTGTGCACGGCGGGCCATTGCGGGAAGTAATAGGCACCGCGCACCTTGTCCGGCGAATCCAGCACCGATTCCTTGAGCAGCTTCATGAACGCATCTTCCGCCGCGATTTCGGCCCAGAACTCGGTGTTGGGCGGCGGCGCGCCGGTCAGCTTGAACAGCTTCTTCTGGCCTTCCTTGTCGAGCATCATGGCTTCCAGCATCGCCTTGGCGGCCTTTTTGCGCTCAGGCGCGATCGATTTCGGGATCGCCCAGCCCCAGATATCATCCCAGGCGAACGGCTTGGCGCGGTCGGGACCGAGCGGGAAGCGCGTGGCGGCCACCTTGCCTGCGATCTTCGACTTGGCCGGATCGTTGAACGTGCCCCACCACAGCGAGTCCGCGACCGTGAATGCGGCGTCGCCGGCCATGAACACGGCGTTGGCCTCGTTGCGGTCGTAGGCCGGCATGCCGCGCGGCACGATCTTGTGGGTGTTGATCGCATCCCACCAATATTCGACCGTCTTCTGCATGCACGGCTCGGTCATGCCGGATTTCCACCCCGCAGCGGCGAGCTTGGCGTTGTCGCGCTCATAGGGCGGCAGCAGCACGTCGCAATTGTTGCCCCACATCGACCAGAACCAGCTGAACCAGCTGTTGTTCATCGACATGCCGCCGACATAGCCGAACTTGACCTTGCCGTCCGCCTGCAGCTTCTTGCTCGTCGTGACGAGTTGCTCCAGCGTCTTCGGCACGTCCTCCGGCTTGACGAGGTCGGAGCGGTAGAAGAACACGCTGAAGGTCTGGCCCATCGGCACGACCGTGTTCTGGCCTTGCGCGTTGGCGAACACGACCGGCGCCATGCTCCATTTGTCGGCAAACTTGTTGGCGGCGACGTCATCGGTCGGCTCCAGCAAATGCGCCCAGGTCTGGCCCCAATCGTCATTGTGCCAGATCACGTCGTACTGGTCCGAGTTCGAGGTCAGCGACGCCGTCATCTTCTCGACATAGACGCCGTAGGAGTTCGGCACCTTGACGATCTTGACGTTGTTCTTGGCGCCCCAGGCCTCGAACATCGCGATCGAGGCATCCTGGATCGGGCTCGGCTGGTAGCCGATCCGCAGTTCGGTCACCTGGGCGCTCGCGCTTCCCGCGGCGGCCCACAGGGCCACCGTCGTTGCGACAGCCAGTTTTGTCAGTTGCTTCATCGCTTCCCTCCCTCGTTTTTGGTGTTCTTCCCTCGTCGTATTCAGCGTCCCCGTCGTTTCTAGATACGCAGTCCCCGGATCACATATTTCTGCCCGAACAGCGCCACCAGGAACGCCGGCACCAGCGCCATCACGGCGGTCGCCGCCATCAAATTCCAGCGCAGTCCCATCTCGGTGACGAACTGCGCCATCACCACCGTGATCATCGGCACGCGGTTGCCGGTCAGGATCAGCGCGAACAGGAATTCGTTCCAGGTGAACAGCCAGCACAGCACCGCCAGCGCCGAGATCGCCGGCAGCGCCGACGGTATGGCGACGCGGATGAAGGCGCCCCAGCGCGTGCAGCCGTCGATCATCGCGGCGTATTCCATGCTGGGATCGATGCCGTCGAAAAACCCCTTCATCAGCCATGAGAAGAAGCAGATATGCACCGCGACATGCGGCAGCAGCAGGCCGGTATAGGTGTCGTAGATGCCCCAGCTTTGGGTCACGAAGTAGAGCGGCAGCACCCAGGAAATATAAGGCACGCAGCGGAACACATAGATCGTTCCGAACCAGATCCGCGACGCCGGCCCGGTGAAGCGCGACAGCATGTAGCCGCTCGAGACGGTGACCAGCAGCGAGAAGATGGTCGCCAGTGTCGAGATCAACGCGCTGTTGAGGAAGGCCGACACGATGCGGTCGTCGCTCAGCACCTCGGCGAAGCTGCCGAGCGTGAACTCGGTGCCGCGATGGACGTAATAGACGCCGGACTCCGGCCGCAGCGAGGTCAGGATCAGCCACAGCACCGGAAACGCGAACGCAAAGCAGATGCCGAACAGCGCCAGCGCGAACAGCGTCTTGCGGCTCCATTTCGGCAATCCCGGCAGGAAATCGGGGCGGGCTACGATCGGCATTGGAAATTCCTTGGGCTAAGTCCCTTGGGCTCATGCCTTTGCGATGCGGTCGACGAGGCGGTAGAGCACCACGCCGATCACGAGGATGATGAGCCCGCCGATGATCGCCGCCGCCGAGCCGCGGCCGAGATCGAGGTTGAGGAACGCGTGCACATAGGCATAGAGGCTGAACAGCTCGGTCGAGCGGCCCGGCCCGCCGCCGGTCAGCGTCCACACGATGTCGAAGGTGCGGAAGGCGTCGATGGCGCGGATCACCACGCACACCACGATGACAGGGCGCAGCATCGGCAGGGTCAGGAATCTGAACACGCGCCAGGTCGTGGTGCCGTCGATCGCGGCGGCCTCGAACGGCTCCTTCGGCAGGCTCTGTAAGCCGGCGAGCAGCAGCAGCGTGAACCACGGCGTCCACAGCCAGATGTCGGTGAGCAGGATAATGCCGAAGGCGCTCCAGCGCTGCACCAGCCACGGCTGGCCCTCCAGCCCGATCGCCTCCAGCACCGCGTTGACGATGCCGAACTGGTCGTTGAAAATCCAGCGGATCATGATTGCGGCCACGACCGGCGCCACCATCAGCGGCACCAGCAGGATGGTCTGCACCAGTTTTTGCCCACGAAACGGGCGGTTGAGCAGCAGCGCCAGCGCCAGTCCCGCCACCAGCGCCCCGGCCACGCTCAGGATCATGAACAGGAAGGTGTTCGGCAGCACCACGTAGAGAAACGCCGGATCCGACAGCACCGCGTAATAGTGACTGAAGCCGACCCATATCTTCTTCGGGTTATAGAGCGCCCAGTCGCGAAAGCTGGCATTGGCGCCGATCACGATCGGCAGCACCTGAAACAGCAGCATCAAGAGTGCCGCCGGCGCAATGAGAAACAGCATGAACCGCTGTTGCTCGCCGAACATTGGACGCCGCGATGCCGACAAGCCCGTTACCCCGCCTTTGCACCAGACTGTCACGACTCTTGTGGTCGGTACGTGCAGAAAGCCCCTTGCATCGGGATTATGGGCGCGGCGTCGGAGGCTAGTCAATCCGCATTGTGGCGTAGGCGGACGCGGGCCGCATGCAGTCGATGTGGCTGCAAGCACAGCGGCGGTGCGAACGGGCTGCCACGCTTGAATCCGCGTGCTCACCGTTTGCACGGATTGCCGCTACCAGAGATTGCTGGTTCGAAAGCACGGTTGTCTTGAATCCGCTGATCAATACCTGCCGCGGCCTCCGAGCGGATGACGAGCCACGCCGAGTGTCGGGGTGACGCATCATTGACCGCCTCGCGCCTGGAACTTCCGGGGATCCAGATAGTTTTTGGTTCCAAACTGAATTGCGGCTAACCGGTCGGTGCAGCCAATGGACATGTCGAACCGGCCCAAGGATATTGCCAAGGATATCGTGAAGGATATCGATCAGGTGGCCGTTGTCGTCGATTGGCTCGATGCCTGCCGGCGACATGAGCTTGGCCCGCTGCTCGACCTGTACGCGTCCGAGGCAAGCCTCGAATGTAACTGCGACGGCGGAAACACCTATGCGGGCCGGGCTGCGCTGGAATCGTATTGGCGGCCCCGGCTCGAGGCGTTCTCGCCCAATGCCTTTGGACTGGAAGAGATCACGCCTTCTGCCGACGGGGTCATGCTCGATTACCTGAGTTTCGAAGGCAAGCCCGTTCGCATCGTCTTCACGTTCGACGCTTCCGGGAAGATTCTACAAACACGTTGCGGCCCGTACGCGCCGGCAACGGCGCCGGATGTCGTTGGTGCGCGGGATCACGCCTGGTGACGACGCGGTCGCGGTCGCCACTCCAGCTTTCAACCTGATGTTCTTTCGCGCTGCTTCCTTCGCTGCATGGGCCGGCAGTGCGCCTCACACGCCAGCCGGCAAACGGCATCGGACATAGGTCCGACTGTCCTGCCGCTTGAATTCGAATGTCCCGCTCAGCGCCCGGACGCGCTCGTGCATTCCCGTCAGTCCACGGCCAAAGGGTTGGTCCGGCGTAAATCCAACGCCATCGTCGGAAATTTCCACCAATACCTGGTTTCCTTCGATCGCGGCTTCCACGCTTATCGCGCTGGCATTGGCGTGCCTGAGGACATTGGTCACGCCCTCCTGGATAACCCGGTAGATGGTCTGGGAAAGCAGCCCGTCGACGTCGTTCAGACCGGGATCGATCCGCACATTTAACTTGAGGCCGGGCGCCTGCGATCGCGCATACTGCAGCAGGGTCTGGACACTCTTCTCGAGTCCGAGTTCCTGGATGTGAAGCGGCCGCAACCGGTCGAGGATACGGCGGTTCGCAAGTTGCAACGCCTCGACCGATTTAAGCATCGCCTCGACCGAAGCGCCGAGCTTCTTGTGCTGTGCCGCGCCATCCTGTAGCGCCACCGCGTTGGCCCGGATCCCGAACAACAATGGCCCGAGCTCGTCATGAAGGTCGCGCGCGATGTCGCGGCGCTCATCGTCCTGCAGCGAGACGACCTTCCGCAGCAGGCTGCGATTGTCCTGGCTCAGTTGGTTCAGCGTGCGTGCGAGTTCATTGGCCAGTTCGGAACTCTTGCGAATCTCCGGCGGACCCGTCGCCGCGATCAGGTGCTGATAGTCCCCCGTCCGCATCCGGGTCAGGCCTTCACCCAGATTCCGCAGCGCGTCGACCACGGTTCCTGCGGTCAAATAGGCGATAATGCCGGTCACGAGCATCAGGGCGATGACGGATGAAATGAGGGCGAGAAAGCCGACCCATTTCTCGTAGATGTCGGCTGAAAGATCGGGTGAAGACAGGATGTCGCCGACCTGCTTTCCATCGATCCTCACCGGAAACGAGGCGCCGATCTCCGGCAGGCCGAGAAGATCGACGAACCAGTGCGGCACGCGTCCAAGGGGGGTGCGTATCTCCGCCGGCGACGGCGTGGTCGTCTCTGTACCGGTACGGCGGAAGCGGATGGCTTCGGATGTGCCCAGCGCCTGCACAAATGCGTCGAGCGTTTGCTGCGGGTTGGCGGTCGTCAGCAGCGCGCTGTTGAGCGCCTCGGCAACCACCTTTGCCGACCGCGATGCCGGCTCGCTTTCATCCACCAGTTGAGCCGGAGCGAAAAGCTGCAGCGAAACGGCCCCGAGCAGCAGCGCGGCCACGAACATGGTGCCGAGTGGGAGAATCAGCCGCATGCGAAGGGAAAGATTCTGCCACATTCGGACTATTCTAACTCCCGTAGCGCAGGTTTCTCTTTTCAATTATCGCGAAATGCCTATTTATCCCAAATGGGGCTGCAAGGATGCAGAACATCGCCAAATCGGCAACCAGGATCCTGATCGTCGACGACCATCCTGTGGTCGTTTCCGGATGCCGTTCGCTGTTTGCATCGGACGCTACGGTGAAAATTGACGAGGCCGCGGACGCAAAATCCGGTCACAAGGCCTTTATGACGCGACGACCGGATGTCACAATCATCGATATCAAACTTCCCGACGTCTCGGGGTTTGAGCTGATGCGACGGATCCGCAAGGAGGATCCGGACGCCAAAATCATCATGTTCAGCATGAATGACGACCCTGCCTTCGTGGTTCGCGCGGTGGAGATGGGCGCGCAGGGTTACGTCGCCAAGGGCGACGATCCGCGGACGCTGGTAAAGGCCGTTCGCAAGGTGGCTTCGGGAGAGAATTTCATCTCGCCGCAACTGGCGGAGGCGGTGACTTTCTCGGGCGCTTCCATCAAGGCCAATCCGGCCTCGCAAATGACCGCGCGCGAACTGGAAATCCTGCGCCTGCTGGGCCGCGGCGACAAAATCGTCGAAGTCGCCGACGCGCTCGATATTTCCTACAAGACCGTGGCCAACACCACCTCGCTGCTGAAGCAGAAACTCGGCGCCAAGAACCATTCCGACTTGATCCGGATCGCCGTCGAGATGGAACTGGGCTGACCGGCGTCAGAAAACTGAACTGGCCGCGCCTGTCGGCGCGACCGTCCATACCGCCGGTGCTTGCTTTCGTCGGGGCAATGGATCGATGAAAGCAGCACCGGGCGAATCAGCGTTTCAGTAGTGACGACGGTGATGACGCCAGCCGTAATGGTGCCCGCGACCCCGGCCCCAACCGTAATGGTGACCTCGGCCACCGCGGCCCATGCGATGCCCGTGACCGTGCCCACGTCCGTGCTTGACCTGGGTCACCCCGTCATCCGACACGGTGAGCGGCGCAATCCCCTGATCGGCGCGCTGGCGTTTGCCGCAACGAGCGTAGCCGGGACCGCGATGGCTGCCGAATATTACGTGGTTCGCGACAGCACCACGAAGAAGTGCACCGTGGTCGAAACCAAGCCGACCAGCACGACCACCACCATCGTCGACAACGGCATCTTCAAGACCAAGACGGAAGCCGAGACCGGCATGAAGACGACCAAGGTCTGCACGGAGTAACGACAGACCCTTCCAGGAGAAAGGGCCGCGATGTTGCCGCGGCCCTTTTTGCGTTTCGATTTGGCTGTGCGTGCCCGTCAGTTACGGTCGCTCGACATTGGTGATGGTTTTGGTCCCGCCCGCGTCGCTGAGCGTAAACTTGACCCGGTCGCCGGCGTGCAGGACGTTCAACAGATTGCCCTGGATCTTGGTCTTGAGCTCTTCGGCAGGACCGTCTGTTTTAGCACCGGCGGTGTTGGCGCCGACGGTGCCGCTCTGCGTTGGCGTCCGGTGCAACTGGATTGCGATCGTCCCGTCGGTCCGGTCAATTCGCGTGACCGTTCCCGTCATCGCTTGCTGGGCTGAGGCCGCTGAAACGAGGGTAAGGGCGGCCAGTCCAGCCAGCATGATCTTTGCCGTTTTCATGGAAGTCTCCCGGAATTCGAAGCGTTGACGATAATGCCGACAGGACCGGATTGTTCCCGCCGCATTTTGGTTTGGTAAGTGCAATCTGATCTGTTTGTGTGTTCTTAATCTGATGTGTTTGTGTGTTTTTTTCATGTGAGCGGGCTTGCAGGCCTCGAAATCGATTTGAGACAGGTTCGTCGCAAGGTCGTAATGCTGGCGATGGCGCTCACATTTGGCGGTGTCGTGTTGCCTGAAGCCGAGGCCGGCGCTGCAGAAATTCGAACGGCGAATGTTCCGCTCGCAATGACGGTTGGCTGCGACAAATCGGCCCGACGGGCAAATCAGTTCCGATTTTCGGAAATCGTGTCAAGCCCTGAAACAAAAAATATTTCTGTTTACCAGAAAGGCAAATCAGGGGCATATGTTTGGCCATCCCGTCCCACTCAGAGGGCGTCGGCCGTCGTCACGGACGTTGGACGGGTTGCGGTGGACGCTGATGTGCTGGCGACGAACGGCACTGAGGCGTACGGCGAAGTCGTGTGGTCCTGACGCCCCGTTGCTGGCGTCACGTTCTTGAGAAGCCAAAAGCTGATCGGGAGCAATGGTGGCAAGAAAGCCCGTTCACCAGGGAGAGCACGATATAAGCCGTAAAGCCATTGCGCAGGGAAGGCCGGGTGTTCTCCGCTGGACCTGTATGCTCGTGTGCATTTTGTTTTGTGCAAACCGCACGCGGGACCGCGGGTGCAGCGCGCACCCGGTCTTCCCT
>NZ_JAFCLR010000080.1:0-7048 GCF_018131065.1 Bradyrhizobium sp. AUGA SZCCT0431
ACGGCCCATCATGGGTCGACCTCACCGAGAATCGCGTCACCACAACGGAATCACGCCTCGCGGCCTCTCTCAACAGCCTTTTGCAACAAAATCGACCCAAAGCGGACATTGAACGCATCGTCGGTCAGAATCGTCATGTTCGCGGCGGGCGGATTGGGCGACTTCATGAGGCTTGCCTTGTACTCCTCCACCGCCTTGAGCGCCGGTCCGATCACCTACTCGTACATTTCGCCGATGTTGTGTTTTTCGTGCGGGTCCGAGTCGATGTTGAACACCTTGGGATAACCATTCATCGGGCCGCGCTGGTGCCGACGCCTCCCAAAGTGCTCGACGAGCGAAGTGCCGGACCGCACCCAATCGGGACGGGTGCGGCCCGGACGACCTTGGTTTCGCGATGCAATTACGGTTGCTTGGCCGGACCGATCAGTGGCGCACGCACCGGCTTGGCCATGCCGAAGAAGACCACCACACCTTGCCCACCGCAGCGCGTGGAATGACCCTCTGCGGCCTTACCGTAACAAGCAGCAGGGTCTTCCCAGTTGTTGGTTACCCAGACGTCCCCGGCGGGGCCGATCCCGACGTCAACCTGCAACTGCAATCCGCCGCCGACATAGCCGCCCGGAGGCGAAATAGCGTCGCCTGTTTTCAGGCCCGGCGGACAGTTCTCTGTCCGGAAGCCGCACAGCTGCACGATCCCCGCAGAAGAACGAGCGAAGTTCGTAACCCAGATGTTGTCATTCCCATCGACGGAAACCGCCCAAGGGGCATAGATGCCCTTGCCGTAGACTGGCGAGAACTTCGCCTCGGTGCCGTCAGGCTGCAATACCGTGACGCTTCCGCCCTCCCAGCCCGGCTTCTGGTCAAACATAGCGTAGCCCAGGATGTGAGTGAGCCGGGCGGTGGCGTCAGGATCGCCATCGTAATTGACTTTCCCCGCAAGCGCCATTTCCACCACTTTCAGGTGACCGCGCTCGGAATTGCCGAGTTTGTTCGTGACCCAAACGTTGCCGAGACTGTCGACTGCAAGACCGCTTCCGGACCAGCCGGTCTTGAAGGTCTCAGCCTTCGTTGGATCGCCAGCCGGAAAGCGGGTGACGTGATCGCCGAGGATGTTGGAAACCCAGATGTTGTCTTTCTGGTCGATAGCAAGCGCGAAGGGTAGCAGGACCTTACAGGGACTTCTGAGAGGATCGCTACTCGTGCAATGGATTTGTCCCTTGGACGGATCGCCCTTCGGAAGATGAACCAACTGGTTGCCCAACGTGTCCGCGGCCCAGACATCACCGTTGGGCGTGACGATGATGCCTTGCATTTTGCCGAGTTTGCCGCCGAAGGTATAGCCCTCGGGTGGAGAGAGCGGCTTTCCGTTCTTGTCGAACAACACAACGTTATTGTTGCCCGCAAAACTCGTCAGCCATGCATTGTCATTGGCGTCGATGGCCAGCCCGAAACCGGGACCGAGAAGGCCGCCACCGGTGAAGCCGGTGAGAGGGGGCGAGAGCGGTTTGCCATCGGGTGCGAACTTCGAAACGGTGCCCTGCCAGAAGGCATCCAGCGTCTGGGAGCCGGCCTGCATATTGTTGGCGTTCCAGACATTGCCCTGACTGTCAAACATGAGTTTACCGCCAGCGTGATAACCCCCGCCCGTGAACTTGAGCGGCAGGACCCATGCGCTCGGAGCGAACGTCAGATACGGCATAAACGGTGCTGGCCGAAGAGAGGGCAGCTTTCCCGCCCGGACGGGATAGAATTTTTCCAGTAGGGCGAAGATTTTCTCGGGCTGGTACGACGGATACCGCGCAATCGACTGCGCGGCCGTCAGCGTGTCATTAGGGGTGGCCCCCTTTGGCGGGGTGGCCGCGATGTAGAGTTGGGGGCACGCATCCGGCATTACGCGCGTTGCGCATCCGGCTATCACATTGGCCAGTGTTGCAAAGCTGGCAATTGTTGGCGTCTGCGCGCTGTTGAGCGCGTCGGAAATCGCAGCCCCATACCCTCCCGTCGCGAGATCGACAAAGTTGGGCACATTACCGGCGGCGATACACAGTCCGAGCGCGGGTCCCTTAATCGCGGTGCCGTCAATGAACTGATTGTGGGTCCAAACCGAAGCCACAGTCGTAAACTCGTTGATTGTCACCGCGGCTGGAGGCTTATTGCCCAGCACCGCCAAGAACGCGAGACCTGGATTGTCACCACCTTGCGCATTGGCCTTGGGTTGGCCGCCCTTCGCGATGACGTAAAGCGTGGCATTACCGGTCTGACCCGTTGAATTGATCGTAAAGCTTCCGTCAGTGTCGGTGCGGGCCTGACCTAGCTGCTGCGGTGATCCTTCGCTCGCAGCCCAAAGCGTGACCGTCGAATTGGTTATCGGCTGGCCAGCGCTCAGAACTTTGCCGTTAAGTGTCTGCGCGGCAGCGACCCCAACTCCATAAGAGAGCATGCTCCCAGTCAGTAGTATTGAGACAAGCTTCGCTTGGCGTCGTGTGACCATGTTGGCCTCCTCTACTTTGAGAATCGCAAACGTGGGAAAAGTAAATGGGGTAATGAAACATCACTGTCATGGCTTGCTCACGACCGACATGCGCAGCGGCTCCAGGTAGGATGGATCGCGCTCGTCTTCCGGGCTATGCAGTTTCGGCAGAACGACCAATTCTGTCCGAGGGCGTTTATCACGGCGCTCAGCCAGCTAGTGTCAGAATCATGTCGTTTCGACGTTTCGGAATGCCCGCGCCAGAGTTCATTTTGCCAGCAACCAGATTGCGAAGGGCGACAGCGTTCATGGCCACTGAAATCAAGAACGATAACGCGATCAACTTGATCCATTCCAGGTAACTCATGACGAGATGCCTCTTATTGACAGACGCACGCATTTTTCTCTCCAGCGCAATGGGATGCCGACTGTCCATGCACCTGCGAGACACTTCCAATGGCAGAAGTCGCGCGCGTCGCCGGACGCCTTGATCGTGATTTGAGCTGAATTGTGGGACGCATGCTATGCGAACTCGGCAGACGAACTGTCGATCTTCACCAATGCAAATGGTCTCCCGGGATTTGCTTCGCACGCGCTATGCAGTTTCGGCAGAAATCTATCTGTTCAGACTGTTTCGATCGGCGAGCGCCGCAATGTAGTCGACGGCAATTCGCCGAAAACTGTGCGATAGGTCAGGGCAAATCGTCCCAGCTCCCGGAAATGATGGTTTCGAGCAATCTCTGCGACGCTTGTTGTTTCCGGATCGGCACGCTGCAAGGCAGAGTGCGCCAAGTTCAGTCGTCGCAGCAAATGATATCGGCTTGGGCTCATGCCCAAAAAATCAGTGCAGCACGCTCGTAACGTGCGCTCCGGCACACCGACCGCCGAGCAAAGCGCAGGCAGGCCCAGATGCAGGGCACCTTTTGCGTTCAAGACCTCCTCGAACCGGACCATGATATCACTATAGTGCCGCTTCATTTTCGGATTGTCGCTGGTGTCACCGGCCGTCAGGCAAACGACGAGAGCATGGATCAATTCTTGCTCGATAGCCCGCGCGACTTCCGGATTCGCGATCAACTGAGGTTTCGTTTCGACGAGACGGCAGATCTTTGAATGATGTCCTAACAAGCGTCTGGCGACGCTCGGCGAGGGCCGCAGTACTCGACCTTCGGGTGGCGCCACTATGCCGTGGCCAGTAAGGGCGTTGCCGAAAATGGTGAGCTGCTCAAGCGGCAACGATATAAGGCCCCATTGACCTGCTCCGTTGGTTCGCTGATGCGCTCGCTCGCCGCGGCTGTGGAACACGAAATCGCCGACATGCAAACCAATTCCACCATAGGTCAAAATTGCGTTCGCCTTTGTTGGAAATGAAACAAACGTCCGTGCCGGCGACAACGACAAGAAGGCAATACGCGGAACACTTTCGCGCGCATGAAGCACATGAAGGTGACGCAGGTTCAACCACGTCAGGCGAGCATTGAAGTCACCGCCAGCGGTGACTATGAGGTTGAGGGTCATAGCCCCAATTGCGGCGCGGTAGTCGTCCGGGTTGTCAAGCGCGGTTGTGCCGTTCTCCGCCATTCGCTTAATCCTTCGATCTGCGAAGTCATCGCGAACGGCAGGTTGTGGGATCATCTTCGATCCAGCTATGCGACTTCGGCAAGTGGCATCAATTCTCGGCTAGAGAACCGCCCATCTCATCAGGAGCTATTCACCAATGGACGCGCTCTATGAGACCGATCCTCCCCCGATTAAAGACCACGATTGGGCTATTGGACCCCGATTTCTCCGCCTATTACGGATCCGAACAGTTCACCGTGTTCACCGTTGAATCGAGTCATCTGCATGTGCTCGAGAGGAAAATAGTCGGTCAGGCTGGTGTTGATCTTGATGCCTGGAAGCAGCAATCCAAGTTCGAAATCCTTGAGGTTGGCTGCCTGTCGCATAACGTTCTCGCGGGTGAGTTCATCGCCGCACTGCTTGAGTACCTGAACCAGGGTTTGCGCTGTCAAATAGCCGTAAACACTGAACGTGCTCGTTTTATCTCCCTGAGGGAAGTACTTGTCCATAAAGGCGGCCCATTCCTTGATCGCGGGGTCGTCCCTCCAGGTTGGGTCGGTAGGATCCTTAAGGTAGTTTGTGGACAGAATACCTTTTGAGTTGTCAGCGCCGGCCGGCTTGAGCACGGAACCGACCGAGTTCGAGATGCTGGCTAGGAACATGGTAGGTTTCCAGCCGATCTCCGCCGCCTTCCTGATCGCCTGAGCTGCAAATTTTGGCGAAGCATGATTAAAAAAGACATCGGCGCCCAGCGTCTTGAGCGTGACGATCTGACGATCGACAGTAGGATCGGTGGGTTCGTAGGGGATTTCGCCAACGATCATGCGTTGGGTTGCCTCGGCGCCGAGGCCATCCTTGAGACCCTTGAGATAGTCGCGACCCGAATCTTCGTTTTGATAGAGAATCCCAATCTTGCCCTGCGGCAGGTGCTGCAGAATGTATTTTGCGTAGATTCGTCCCTCGGTCTGAAAGGTTGGTTGCCAACCCATTGTCCAAGGAAAATTCTTTGGATCACCGAACTTGGTGGCCGGAAGCAACGAAGAGCTGCGGCACCTTCTTTTCATTCAGATATTTCTGAATGGCGTTGTTGGTTGGCGTGCCGAGGCTCTGGAATATCAGCAACACCTCGTCGCTTTCCACAAGCTTGCGCGCCTGCTCTACGGTCTTCGCGGGGCTGAAGCTATCGTCATAGGAAATGAATTTGACCTTTCGCCCATTGATCCCGCCCTCGGCGTTGAGCTTCTTGAAGAAGGCTTCCTGCGTCCGACCAACCAGCGCGTAGGCTGAGAGCGGCCCGCTGTACGGCATGATATTGCCGATCTTGATCTCCCTGTCGGTGGCGCCGAGGTCGTATTTCTTCTGCGCCGCGGCTGGACATATGCCTACCGAAAGGCCCAAGACGATAGACGCCACTAGAACGCCGCCTGTCTGTGCCATGTTTGACATCCCAGATATCCCGCCGATGGAAATCAATCGCATTGCTTTTCGTGATAGTATGTCCGGGTATAGCAAGAAATTGGAAGGAAGTTATCGTAGGTTTTTCGCGTCACGGACAATTGTCACATAACTGCCCCTTGATCGGCAGGCATAAGGATGTGAAATTGTGCAATTATCTCCTACCATTCTGTCACTAGTCACGCCCACTCTCGACGACAGCATGATTCCGGTCTTTGATGTTCAGTAGGCCAAGCAAAGCAAGCGCGGAGAACGACATTGGCTTGGAGCAGGGTTCTCACTTTTGATGATCCGCTTCCTTATCAGTCCGCTATTCGGGCTGCAGATGTCGACGTTTATCCTACGGAACGCGGCGGATTCCATTCGGAACTGACACAAATCGTTCTGAATCAGCTGTGGATGCAGCGCTTTGACGAGAAACTGCCTCGGGTTTTCACGAGCGGGCTAAGACCCGGTCGCACGGTCGTAGCCTTTCTCGCTCATGAGAATCAGCCCGCGATGCGACATTGCGGTATGGATGTTTCGCCTCTGGACCTTATCGTTATTGGCCACGACGAGATACACCAACGCACCAAGGCTGGCTCACATTGTGCGGCGATGGGTCTGCCGACGGATGATTTCTATGCTGCTTACAAAGCACTCGTGGGTCGCGAGCTCATGTCTTCGCCCTTCACGCATCTTATTAGGTCAAACCATGCGCTGATGTCGGGGCTGATTGAACTCCACAAGACCGCCGCACAAATGGCCAAAACCACTCCGAGCCTTTTTGAGTTGCCTGAAGTGGTCCGAAATCTGGAACAAAAGCTGATTCACGCGATGATTAGTTGCCTTGCGGAAGGTGCTCCCTTGCAAATGAGCGTCCGTGCCCGTCGCTCCGATGCGATCGTCGGCCGGCTTGAAGAATTTCTGGAAGCGAACCCCGATCGGCCATTATATTTGGTGGAGATTTGCGGAGCCATCGGGGTCCCGGAGCGAACGCTCCGCTTCGCTTGCGAAGAACATCTGGGAATGGGTCCGATCCGCTTTCTCTCGTTGCGAAGAATGCATCTTGTCCGGCGCGCGCTATTGCTGGCAGATTGTCGTTCAACTACAGTCACGCGACTTGCTACCGATTATGGCTTCTGGGAATTGGGGCGTTTTGCGGTTGCCTACCGCGCATTGTTTGGCGAGTCGCCGTCGGCGACACTGCAGCGACCGCCGAGTGAACTCCTAATGGCCCTAAACCGTCCCACGTCGCTTGAAAACTCGGAATTTGCATAGTTCGGCTGGCCACTACCCGAGGACCGGTCGCGGCGTGACCGAGATTGATGGGCAGCGTTAGCGTCTCAACGAGACCGCGACGATAGTCGCGAGGCCCACTTCTGCTCTTGGCATCCTTGCGGACCTTCAGCAATGTCCGCGCGCTATGGGCCGCAATCGAAGGGTAAACTGGACGTCAGACGAGAGACGTTGCCACGTCCGCTCCTGGCTGATTTTGTTGCAAAAGTCGGTTGAGGCAAGCCACGAACCGTGATTCCGTTACGTTGACGCGATTCTCGGTGAGGTCGACCCATGATGGGCCGC